>NZ_JBIWDH010000011.1:58816-108185 GCF_044761885.1 Lysinibacillus sp. NPDC097231
AGTGCGAAAGCGCAGCGACAGCAACATGATTTGTCTGTGCGAAAGCGCAGCGACAGCAACATGATTTGTCTGTGCGAAAGCGCAGCGACAGCAACATGATTTGTCTGTGCGAAAGCGCAGCGACAGCAACAACAGCAGGATGTTGGTCACGAAGGCGTTGTCACACCATGTGACGGTTTACCTTCATTCCTTTTTTAATGTGATCCCCAAGGAGTCGCCCATTCTCCACTCCAATCAACTTATATACATAGGTAATGAGTCAATTTGTACATTCTTCCTTGGATGCTGTCCATCAAACTTAAGTATTCCTAATACTGTATATATTCTACATGCAGTTCCAATTTTCCTTGTAAAAAAACACGAATCGCAAAAATGTCGATTCGTGTTTCTTTACTATAAGAGACTGTATAGTTTAATGTTTTCGTTTTTATCAGCAAACCAACGCATTGCAAATTCGTTTTCAAATAAGAAAACCAGATTATCATAACGGTCTTTCACAAGCATTGAACGTCCTGAAGACATCGATTCTTTAACATCTTCCTCGTTTTCAATCCAACGTGCAATTTTTGAACCAATTGGCTCCATCTTCACTTCAACATTATATTCGTTCTTCATACGATGCTCAAAAACCTCGAATTGTAATTGACCAACTGCCCCCAGAATAACTTCTTCTGTATGCAATGTTTTATAATATTGAATGGCTCCCTCTTGCACTAATTGTAAGATCCCTTTATGGAATTGCTTAGACTTCATAACATTTTTCGCTGTTACACGGACAAAGAGTTCAGGTGTGAACTGTGGTAATTTTTCAAATTGGAATGTTTTTTTACCGCCGACAACTGTGTCACCAATTTGATAAGTACCCGTGTCATATAAACCGATAATATCGCCTGCAACTGCTTCATCTACTGTTTCGCGATCATCGGCAAGGAATTGTGTAGATTGTGTCACTTTAAATGATTTACCTGTACGTGATAAAGTCATGTTCATACCACGCTCAAATTTACCAGATACAATACGCACAAAGGCAATACGGTCACGGTGCGCAGGGTTCATATTGGCTTGAATTTTAAAAATAAATCCTGAAAATTCATCATGCTCAACTGGATCAATAAATTGTTCGTCCTCAGTAATTCGAGGCTGCGGTGTCGGTGCAAATTGTAAATATGTTTCAAGGAATGTTTGTACACCAAAATTTGTTAAAGCAGAACCAAAGAAAACAGGTGTTAATTCACCACGACGAATTTTCTCCTCAGAATATGCATTACCCGCTTCATCAAGCAACATTATGTCGTCCATTGCTTGTGAATAATAAGAAGTCACCTTCATCGGATGCTCGACTGCAAGCTCACCATTTTCATCGATTGGTAAGAAACGTTCTTCTTCATCCGTACGGAATTGCTCGATACGTTTATTATAACGATCATAAATACCTAAAAACTCTTTACCCATACCGATTGGCCAGTTCATTGGATAAGCGTGAATGCCAAGTACCTCCTCAAGCTCTTCAATTAGCTCAAGTGGCTCCTTCCCTTGACGGTCAAGTTTATTGATAAAAGTAAAAATCGGAATACCACGCATTTTACAAACTTTGAATAGCTTTAAAGTTTGTGCTTCAATACCTTTGGCAGCATCTACAACCATGACCGCACTATCCACAGCCATTAAAGTACGATACGTATCCTCTGAGAAATCTTGGTGACCTGGTGTATCCAAAATATTGACACGTGATCCGTTATAATCAAATTGCATAACTGAAGAAGTTACAGAAATCCCACGTTGCTTTTCAATCTCCATCCAGTCAGATGTTGCAAACTTACCTGTTTTTTTCCCTTTTACTGTACCAGCATCACGTATCGCACCACCGAATAGTAAAAGCTTTTCTGTTATCGTCGTTTTCCCAGCATCAGGGTGACTGATAATGGCAAAAGTTCGACGCGATAATATATCTTTTTCTAAATTTAAATTCATCTCGTCATTCTCCTTTTTTCATACTTAATAATAATAAAAGAATACTTGCCTTTCGTACAACCTTTTTACATGATTTCACCAAAAAGAAAACCCTTTAGTGACTACTAAAAGGGTTCTTGGACATCTTGCCCATTGTATAATTTCAAAAATATAGTCGTTCTGTTTATGCTTAAAATGACATACTAATGAGCAATTAATTATACAAATTTTAAACGGCCAGCCTCTATGGCAATCTCCGCATCACTATGAGGATATTTTGTGTTCTCAATAATTTGGTAATCCTCATGACCTTTACCAGCAAAAATAATGATATCTCCCGATTCAGCTACCTCAATTGCATGACGCACTGCCTCAGCTCGATCTCCTATACATGCGTAATTTTCATGAAGCATACCTTTGGCAAGATCACTAGTTATACTATCGTAGTCTTCATAGCGTGGGTCATCTGTCGTTAAAATAACATATTCCGCTGCTGATGCCTTTTCTGCCATTGCCGGACGTTTCGATTTATCACGATTGCCACCTGTGCCAACTAGGAAAATAAGCTTACCTTTTTTATAGGGTTGGGCTGCCTCAATCGCCTTTTCAATAGCATCTGGTGTATGTGCATAATCAACAAAAATCTGCACTGGTAAATCTGAGCACACCTTCTCCATGCGCCCTTTTACAGATGGTAATTGCTCAATTTGTTCTATGATTGTTTCCATGGAATAGCCACGACCATAAAAAGCAACCATAGCTGCAAGTACATTGTAAATATTAAATTCTCCAAGTAAATTCATGTTCACACGGTATATTCCCTCTGGCATGTCTACATCAAAAGTTGTCATGTAATCATGATACTCACAGTTAATAGCACGGAAATCAGCTTTTTCGTTTTTTAAACCATATGTCCATACTGGAAATGGTGTCATCGTTGCATAGCGCTCTGACCATGCATCATCTGCATTTAACACCACAAATTTATTTTTTTCTAAATCTTGTCCAAGTTGAGAGAATAGTAAGCCCTTCGCATGGCCATATTCCTCCATCGTACCATGGAAATCAAGATGATCATGTGTAAGATTTGTAAAAATTGCTACATCATAATCTACACCAGCCAAACGGCCAAGGGATAAACCGTGCGAAGAAACCTCCATTGTCATTAATCGACAGCCTTCCATTTTTGCACGAAAAATCATTTGTTGCGTCGATAATGCATCACTCGTGGTATTTGCGGATTCATATAAAATACCATTTAAGTTAAAGCCAATTGTTCCCGTCATTGCAGATTTCTCGCCCATACCATGCATTATATTTTGAATAATTCCCGTTACTGATGTTTTTCCATTTGTCCCTGTTACACCAATCATCGTAATATCCTTTGATGGATAATCAAAAAACTTTGCAGCTAGCAAGCCAATTGCTCGATCTGTATCTTTCACAATGACCTGCGCAATAGAATCTCCTAATGGTAATTCACGTTCAGTTACAACAATCGTTGCGCCAGCTACTACAGCTTTCTGTGCATAGTCATGACCATCAACTGTATAGCCTTTTATACAAACAAACATACTATTTGGTTGTACACTTCGAGAATCAACTACAATATCACTTACTTGGTCTGGTAACACTCCAATTATTTTTTTCAAAGGTAATGCACTTAACAATTCCTCTGCATACATTTCATAGTCCTCCAATCAATCTCTACACTCATTCCGTCATTTCTTTTCGACAAAAAATGACAAAATGAGTACCCCCACATTCTATTGAACTTATTTTACTACTTATTCTCTCATAAATAAAATGTCTCATTAGACGTTTTTTAATGAAAACGCTATCATTTTTAATATAAAGTGAATAATCCGTCGAATTTTACTTTTTAATATCATAAATCGACATTTATCGACAAATATAATTCATATGTTCGGTAGTTTTTAGGGAATTTTCATCAACAAATAAAAAAGAGGAGGTGTCTATGAACCGTAGTTACCGACACCTCCTTCTTCACTATTTCATAATAGTTCTTACGAGCTTAACCTTTTGTTTATATGGAGGAAAGAGAACATTCGTCTCCAGCTTCGATGATTTCTTTAAAATGGATTTTGGATGGGTAAAGTTTTCAAAGCTTGCCTTTCCATGATATGCTTTTGTCCCAGATGGCCCAACACCCCCAAATGGTAAATGTAAATTACCAAAATGAGTAAGCGTATCATTAATACAGCCGCCGCCAAATGGTAACTCCTCTAAAAAGTATTGGATAGCTTTTTCATGCTCTGAGAAAAAATATGCTGCTAAAGGCTTTGGTAACTGACGAATTTGGTGAATAGCAAAAGGTAAATCATCATACATCATGATAGGTAAAATTGGACCAAATAATTCATCCTGCATCGATGGACTTGTCCACTTTACATATTCAATAATAGTTGGCTCAATATACAAATCATCCCGATCTGTTCTACCTCCAAATGTAATCGCGTCACGTTCCTCCGTAATAATTTTCTGTAGTCGATCAAATTGTCTTAGATTGACAATACGACCGTAGTCGGGGCTTTTCAATGCATTTTTCCCATAATAAGAACGAATAGTATTTTTCAATAATTTAGTAAAGCGATCATAGACATCTTTGTGTACAAGCACATAATCTGGTGCTATACATGTTTGTCCAGTATTCGTAAATTTACCCCAAGCAATTCTTTTCGCCGCTACTTCTAAATTGGCTGTTTGGTCGACAATTGCGGGACTTTTCCCACCAAGTTCGAGGGCAATCGGTGTTAATCGTTCTGCGGCTGCTTTGGCAATAACTTTTCCAACTGCCATACTTCCTGTAAAAAATATATAGTCGAAAGAAGCGTGGATGAGTGCAGTTACTTCTTCTTTTTCACCCTCGACAACTCGCACATAAGAAGGATGAAATGTTTCTTCAATTATTTTTTTAACAATGACTGCTGTATGCACGGATGTTTCCGATGGTTTTACAATTGCCGTATTGCCACCAACAATCGCACCAATTAATGTCTCCATGACAAGCTGAAATGGATAATTGAATGGACCAATGATTAGTGTCACTCCATATGGCTCTCGAACAATAAAGCTTTTGCCCATCTGATATTGAATTGGTGTTTTTACGACTTCAGGCTTCATCCATTCTTCAACATGTTTCACCATATATGAAATGCTATCTAGAACAATACCTATTTCTGTTGCATAGGCCTCAAACTCACTTTTTCGCAAATCTAAATAAAGCGCATTTAAAATTTCTTTTTCATATTTTAAAATTGATTTCTTCAGTTTAATTAGCTGCTCTTTTCTATATTTTGCACTCTTCGTCGCTCGTGAAAAATAAAATTGACGCTGTTCTTTAATCATATTTTCCACATCTTGTGTCGTAAAATTCATAATAAAGCACCCCTTTTTTTAAAATGGCATACATAGTTTTTTCATTTCGAAACAAACTATCTTTATCTATACGATACAACATTGAAAGCCAAAATTCCTCTTTCTTAAATTAGGTGGTGATGTGGAAGTGAGATATGAAGATTAGAGTTAGGCCAGTAAATGGCATGTTTCAGTTTTTTGATCTTGGGAAACATACAACTACATATTATCGAAACGGGGGCGTAGATGAATGACAACAACAACAGGAACTTGGTGGGAGTCTATTTTTTCTGGACCATTAGCGCATGGAATTTGTGAAGAAAAATTATTGCTTTTGCAAGATGAGGCTTTCTTATATCTCTCTACAATACCAGTGGAGAAAGAAGAAGAACCTAAAATAAATTAAAGAAGGCGCATTATAGGATGTTATTTCCTATAATGCGCTTTTCTCTTTACTTGATACCTTGTTTATAATGAAAAGCCCATATGAAATGTTTATTGATGTATCGCTTTTCCAAAAATAGCTTTGGCAGCGTCCCCAATATGCTCAGACACCGTTGGATGTGGGAAAATCATATTTGCCAGATTATGCACAGTACCACCAGCATTTTTAGTGGCTAACATGGCATTTAGTATTTCTGTTGCTCCATCAGCAACAACACATGCTCCTAAAATACGCCCTTCCTCTTTAGTGGCAATAAGCTTCACAAAGCCCTCTGTATTCTCTTCCATTAAAGCCTTTGGGTTTGTATGTAAAGGCATTTTGGCTACAGTATAGGGTTCTTTCACCTGCTCTTCCAGTAAACCAAATGTCGCAATTTCAGGATGTGTATAAACACAGCGCGGAATCGATGTTTGATCGATCAATGCAGGCTTAATTCCTAGAATATGATCCACAACATGAATCCCCTCTGCACTCGCTGAATGAGCTAGCTGGTAACCACCAACTAGATCGCCTATTGCATAAATATGTGACTGACTAGTTTCAAAATGCTCATTTACCGCAATTAAACGACCGTCGAATGCTAGTTCTAGTTGCTGGGCAATTTCAGTATTAGGACGACGACCTGTTGCAAATAAAAGATTTTCATATGTATATATTCCTTTAGATGTATGGATTTCATGGCCATTGAAATGCTCGAATTGAAAATCTGTCACAAGCTCAATACCAAGCTTTTTCATCTTTTCTCGAATAATTGGCCGCGCTTCCGGCTCTTCTGTTTGTAAAATATCCTCGCTATGATTAAGCAACGTGACCTTCGTACCAAGTGGCGCTAAGCTAAAGGCCATTTCCACCGCAATGACTCCACCACCGATTATTGTTAACTGCTCTGGTAGCTCCTCAATTTCAAAAAATGTATCGGTTGTAAAATAGGAAGAAGTCTCTAAACCTTTAAACGGTGGGACAAAAGGTTTGCTTCCGGTTGCTAAAAGGATATCCGTTGCAGTAAAAGTTTCACCTTCAACGGTTACAGTTAGATTTTTCGCTACTGTCGCTTCTCCCCTGTAAAGAGTAATTTGATTGCTTAAAATATAGCCTTCAATATTCGTTAAAAGCTCTTCAATAATAGTATCTTTACGCTGCATTAATTGTGGAAAATTAACATTTATTGTAGGAGTTTCAATGCCCCAGTTATTACCACGTTTTATTTCCTGGATTAGTTTACTATGCTCCAATAAGATTTTTGAAGGAATACAGCCAACATTATAGCAGGCTCCGCCTACTTTATCGCGTTCTACTAAAGCGACCTTCTTACCACTTTTCGCTGCATGAATGGCTGCTACATAGCCCCCAGGACCTGCGCCAATGATTGCAATATCAAATTTTTCCATAAATTTCACCTCATTTATCACCATATCATTTACAAAATTTGAATGCAACGGCGTATAATTAACAGAAAATTTAGTGATCTCTTATTGAATTTCCTTCTTTAAAAGGAGGATTTATCTTAAGAAGACCTTTTTTTATGTGCTATCAGTTGTACCTCGGCATATATTACGTCCGAAATCGGCTTTGTGCAAGCACAAAGCATTCCTTTCCGATTCCGTGACATCCACCGGAGGCTTTGGGCCAACGAATGTTTTTTTACGAAAGCGTAGTCTAACGTAGCGGCAGCAAAAGGGTTTTGTCTGTGCGAAAGCGTAGCGACAGCAACAACATGATGTTGGTCACTCAGTCGTTGCCACATCTTAGACTGAGTTCCTCTATTTCAGTAGGTGTTTGGACACCCACTGAAATGGTAATCGCATTCATCATAGAGGGGGATCTTGTACCTGACGCTTCGCTTTTGGTACAGGTAATTTACTCCATTTTAACAATAAAAAATCTCTCACATACTATATAGAAACGTGAGAGACTTAAAATTTTAAAGAAATGTAATTCATAACAAGTCTAAAGACAAATAATCATAAGCGATATCCCCATGCTTCGTTCGGGTATCCGCTCCTTTTTTTGCGGATATTCCCCTGCCTCGCGCGGGTGTTCTCCTGTCTTTCGCGGGTATTCCCCTGCATTCCGCGGGTATTCCCCTGCATTTCGCGGGTATTCTCAAACACCAAACTAATAAAGTTAATAAATATTCCGCTGCCAAAAACGTTGTTGGGCAATAGCTTCTACAAATTTTTTAGCGAAATCTTTGTTACCTGTTGCCAACACAATTCCTAGCCCAACATTGGCATTAGACATATTAAAAAATGTTGTTCCAGTTGTAGCAATACCAATTGGTTTATAATGCCTATACGCTTCATTGATATAATTTACAATATGCGCATTAAATTTTGCCTGATTTCTTGCTTTTACACCTACAACATATATCGAATCGAATAATACAGCATCGGTAGTAATAAAGGTCTCGCTTGCTGTTAATTGTACGCCATCACTGCTAGTAACAATTCCCAATCTATCGGAAATAATACTGTATCGAACACCCCGCCTTGTTAAATATTTCAGCACTTCTCCAACCTCATTGGCGTCAAATCCGTCGCCTATTAGCACGCCAACCTTAAGTGTTTGCGGCACCTTTATCGTATTGGCCTGGCTAAGTGCAGGGGACGATATCGTGACATTTATTTGTTCGCCAGTTGGGCGATTAACACCAATATTGTCGGCCACAGTTGTTGCCAGTGCTTTATCAACCCGGACGAACATATCGACAACCTGTTGGCGAACTGACTTACTTTTTACCTTCCCGACCTCAAAGCTAAAGGCATCGATGATATGTTGCTTTTCTGGAGGTGACATACTATTCCAAAATAGCCTAGCCTGTGAGAAATGATCTTCAAAGGATTTACTTCGTGCTCGTGTAATACGCCCTTCAACCTTTTCTTCATAATGGACATAGCCGCCTTCCTTTGCGGTAGACGTTGAAGGTGTATTATTTGCTAAAGAATTTTTATGATAGCTCACTTTTCCTACATTGATCGTTTGTCTACTAAAGCCATTCCGCTGATTATTATGAATTGGGCAAATAGGTCGGTTAATCGGTATTTCTGCAAAGTTTGGTCCACCTAGCCGTATTAACTGTGTATCTATATAAGAAAATAATCGTCCCTGTAGAAGTGGATCATTGGTAAAATCTATACCCGGTACGACATTTCCTGGATGAAAGGCAACTTGCTCTGTTTCAGCAAAAACATTATCTACATTGCGATTTAAAGTCATTTTCCCAATCTTTTTAACCGGTACTAACTCCTCAGGCCAAAGCTTTGTGGCATCTAAAATATCAAAGGTAAATTTAAATTCATCCTCTGGTTCAAGCATCTGTACACCAAGCTCATATTCTGGATAATCGCCAATTTCAATCGATTCCCATAAATCACGTCGCTGAAAATCTGGATCTCTTCCAGCAATCATTTGTGCCTCATCCCAAACAAGTGAATGCACACCTAGCACAGGCTTCCAATGAAATTTCACAAATCTCGACTTTCCTTTATCATTGACGAAGCGGAACGTATGAACACCGAAACCTTCCATCATTCGAAAACTTCTAGGTATTGTTCGATCAGACATATGCCACATAATCATATGCGCAATTTCCTGATTGTTCGCTACAAAATCCCAAAATGTATCGTGCGCTGAGGCTGCTTGTGGCATTTCATTGTGAGGTTCGGGCTTTACTGCATGAATTAAATCAGGAAACTTTATAGCGTCCTGAATAAAAAAGATAGGTATATTATTGCCAACTAAGTCGTAGTTACCCTCATCTGTGTAAAATTTCGTCGCAAAGCCACGAACATCACGTGCCGTATCCATCGATCCTAAGCTTCCAACTACAGTCGAAAATCTGACAAATACAGGTGTTTTCTTATTAGTGTCCTGCAAAAAGTTGGCCTTGGTATATTCTTTCATCGATTCATACAGCTCAAATTCTCCATGTGCCGCAAACCCCCTCGCATGTACAACACGCTCTGGAATTCGCTCATGATCAAAGTGTGTCATTTTTTCTCGAAAATGGAAATCCTCCATAATGGTTGGCCCACGAACCCCAGCCTTCAACGAATCCTCATCATTTGAAACTTTTAACCCCTGATTCGTCGTCATCTTTTTTCCTTCATTATTGATACGAAACGACTCTAGCTGCTGATCCTTCGCATTCTCCTCTAAATCTTTGCGCTGATTCGACCTAGATTTATCCACGCAATCCCCTTTCATACCAGTACTAAATCTCAATATACACTATATGTTTTTCTGGAATAAACATGCTTCAAAAGCATTGCTTAAAGAATGACTGAACAACCCAGCTTCAAAATTCCAAAACATTGCTAACCATTTAACTAAATAAAAAACCTTGATTGGCATGATGGAGCCTCTCAAGGTTATCTCATTTCTATTCAGCAACTTTTAGAACTTTTGTCATTTTTTCAAGCTGTCTGACTGTCGGTGTTAAATTAGCAAAGAAGTATGCCTCACGAAGCTTTCGCGAAGGAGCACTACCTACGATATAGCCAGCAGATCCATTATGAAGCATATTCGCCTGGACCGCTGCTAATGTAGCATACACAGTCTGTAAACGGAGCTGACAAATAGCTTGTAAATCTGTTTCGTCTGATTGTACCAGGGTTTCTAAGCTGTCTTCTAATTGCTGTAGCTTTTGTGCGAGTTCATCAGCCTGTATTTGCAAATATTCATTACAGCCATTCTGCTTTGCTTTAACCTTCTCAATTCCTATAATAGAGGACTCTATAACACCAAAGCCAAGAGGGATTTGATACAGAACAAATGTAGGGCGGATCATATCTACAAACCCGCTTGCATCTTGTGCCACCACATAATCATCAGTAACAAAGACATTGTCAAATTTACATGTATACGTTGCGCTACCGTTGACCCCTAAGAAATGAATTTTTTCTTTTAGTGTAATTTGAGGGTTGTCCGTATTAACAAATAGCATCACTTCTTTTTCGCCATTATACGCAACGGCACCAAACCAATGATTGTCAGCTAAGTTGGAAACAGCAGGTAATATCCCATTTACTAAATAGCCTCCATTGACACGTTCAGCAGATAAATGCAGCTTTTCTAAATCCGCATAAAACTTCATTGGATTCGATAAGCCTGTGGCGCCAAGTAATTCTCCACTTTCAAGTAAAGGCAAAATTTCTGCACGTAATTGTTTATTCTTCGTTTTACGAATATACGTTAATGCAGCAAGATGGCACCATAAGCAAAATGCAGTCGTCATACAAACCTTTGCCGTCTCTTGTACAATTGTTAGCTCATCTAGAAGTATTTTATGTTCATCCTTTTGTGATGAATGAAAAAAACCCGCTCTTCCTAGTGCGACTAAAAAATCCTCCGCATAATAAGCTTCTTCATCAATTTTTTTTACCAACGGTGTTAATTTTTCATCAATTAAAGCCTGTAAGACTTCTACATCTACTGCCATGGTTTCCACTCCTATCCTTACTTATCCGGTACTAACAAAAGTTAGATTTCTATAATTTCGCTAGAAATCCGCGCCCCTAGGTAACTGAATGATTCAACTACTGATCGACGGAAATGAAGAAACATCTCATCAATTTAGTTTTATTTATCTGCTAATTCTGTTAACGATGTTATAGGTGTTTGGACTGCCTCACGCGCACGTTTTACTGCTGCTTCATCTGGTGCATCATAGAAGCATAAACATTTCGTCATATCCTCGCAAACATAAGTGCGGGAAAAATGTACTTCAGGTACTTCTTCATAATGTACTGAGTTTTTCTTTTTACGTGCTAAGTACTGATCCATCGTAATTTCGGTCGGGATTTCCCATTCTACTAAGTAGTTTACGACTTCCTGATTTTGCTTCACATCTTCAAGCTCTTTTCCTACTAATCGAACTTCCTTTACTAAATCTATTTGTACATTTTGGGCTGTTAATGCAGCCTTTGCTTGTGCTTCTTCAACAGCTTCCACAATAAAGTACGCACGGCTGAAATCTTTTGCAACCTGCACTTCAATTACTGTCACATCATGCACTTGGCTTACACGCTCCACTAATGCTGAAAATTGCTCTTTGTTCGTAATTTCATTTACTGTTGATTCTACCAAATATAAACTCATAGTAAATACCTCCGAATAGTTTGTTTTTTTATTTCATGTGAGTTATTTTATTATACTTACTTAATAAAAACAACTGAATTTACTAAAAATTATATTTTATGCTACACTACTGCATGGAGGGAAGTACTATGAAAACACGTTATGACTTACCATGCAATATCGCACAAACTTTAAATATTATCGGTGACCGCTGGACTTTACTCATTTTACATGAGCTTTTAATCGGTCAAACAAATTTCAATGATATTAAATTAAACTTGCCAGGACTTTCAGCAAATTTATTATCTGCACGTTTAAAATCGTTAGAAGACGCAGGGCTAGTGGCATCAACGCTCTATTCAGCACATCCACCACGTTATGCCTATTCATTAACAGCTGCTGGAAAAGCATTAGAGCCAGTATTTAACGCCATGATTTTATGGGGTAGTGAACATTTAGACCCTTGCTACAAAGAAATTATTGATGCTAAGACAGGTGATCGTGTAGAAATTGGGTACTATTCAAAAACTACTGGTGAGCGCATTGACTCCATTCAAATACGACCAATCGTAAAGGAAGCTAAACAATAACTTGAATAATCCTTTCTTTATAGCATCTATATAGCTAGGAATTCTGCCGTTTTCCGGCAGAATTTTTTATAGCCACTAGATCACTTGCCCCAATCTCCCTATGCTCTTTGACCACCCCAAATTTTTGCAACCCAGCTCTCGAAATAACGAATAGCTTTGTCGAGAAGTAATCCGAGGACCCCAATAACAATAATTGCTGCCATGACCAGATCAAGACTTAGGGAATTTCGAGCATCCACGATTAAAAAACCAAGCCCTGACTGTGCACCGACCATTTCTCCAGCTACAAGGAAAATCCACGCACTTCCTAAAGCCATATGCAATCCATTGGCAATCATAGGAAAGGCTGCTGGGAAAACAATTTTTCTTAATAAATTAAACTGCGACATTTCAAAATTTGCTGCGACTCGTAAATAAACATCATCAACCTTTTTCACTGCTGACACTGTAGATAGTAAAACTGGGAAAAACGCAGCGATAAAAATGATAACAATTGCTGGCATATTACCAATTCCAAACCACAATACAATAAAAGGTGACCAGGCAATTGGCGATACTGGGCGTAGAACTTGCACAATCGGATCTAGAACAGCCCATACCCTCACCCATCTACCTAGAAATAGCCCTAAAACAACTGCGACAATCACAGCTAATAAATAACCACTAAAGAAACGAAACAGACTAATTTGTATATGCTCGAAAATAGAGCCATCCTTAATCATCTCAAGTAGGGCTGATAAAACGTTCAATGGTGGTGGGAATAATGCCGCATCATGTCTCCCCATAACAGTGACTAGTTGCCAGATTCCAAGTAATAGTATTAATCCAAGTAAAATTGGTCCTATTTTTTTCATACAATGCCACCTTACTATTCTTCCATTAACGAAGAATCTACAAATTCCTCATATGTTGGTGGATTTTCAGACAAGCCCATTTCTATTAGCGAGTCCCTTAAAATTCCATAGGCATCCGCTTCAATTTTCAAATTATTGTAAGATATCCAATTTAACGATAAATCTAGCACTTCTTTATCAACTTTAATATATTTCTCTACCACCTCATGTGCATGGTCGTCACCATTATTCATAAGTTCACCGGCAGCTACATAATCCTTGACGAAATGTTTGGCAATATCTTTATTTTCCTTAATAAATGCACTTCGTAGCACTAAACCACAATCAATAGAGTTTGGCCATATATCTTCTGATTGGAATAATACTTTCCCTTTTTTAAGCGCTACAGAAATAGCCCCAAATGGTTCTGCTACCACATAACCTGCAATTCGCCCTTCTGCTAAGGCAGCTGGCATTTCTGCTGGTGGTAACTCTACAACATCCACATCCTCATATTTTAAACCTGCTTCCTGAAGCATTCGATACAATAAAATATTGTGTGTTGAGTATTTATTTGGGATAGCAAAATTTTTGCCCTTTAATTCTTCTACTTTCTTAATATCTGGCGCTACTACTAAAACATTTCCATCACGATGACCAAGAGCGACAGCCTTCAAATCAATACCTTGTTCCTTTGCCTTCATGGCTAACTGAATAAGAACCGAAGCCCCATCAATTTTCCCAGTATTTAATGCATCCATTAGTTCTGGCCAAGAGCCAAATTTTACAAGTTCAATATCGTAACCTTCATATTTCTTGTCCGTTTGCATATAAAGTGGTGCTGCGTGTGTGATAGGTAGGTAACCAATTTTCACAATTTTTTTATCTCCTGCTTCCTTACTAGTATCCTCCTGATCTTTTCCACAAGCTGATAAGGTAAGTAATAATGTCAATATTAGCAACAACGTTACATATTTTTTCATCTATTTTCCTCCGTATTAAATGTTGTATTCTATCGTGTCCTGCGGGTGGGTAAACTGGAATTCATTAAATATAATTTCTCTAAAATGTTGAAATTCTGAATCTGAACGATCCCTTGGTTTCATACTTCGTATATGTATTTCACGATGTATGCGCCCTGGATTAGGACTCATGATAAAAATACGATCTGCCAAATAAATTGCTTCGTCAATATCATGTGTCACCAGCAAAATTGTCGCTTGCTCCTCCTTTTGAATCGTAAGAAGCTCATCCTGCAAATAGTAACGAGTAAATGTATCAAGTGCTGCAAACGGCTCGTCCATCAAAATTACCTCCGGGCGAATTGCTAGTGCTCGAGCAATCGCTACACGTTGCTGCATGCCTCCTGATAATTCACTTGGTAAAGCAGTTAGTCGATTATCTAAACCAACAAGCTTTAAATAATACTGTGCACGCTGCTGCCGTTCAATTTTCGACAACGATTCTCCTTCTAATGCAAACTCTACATTTTTTTGCACGGAGCGCCAAGGGAGGAGCCCATAATTTTGCATCAGCATTATACAACGTTTACTTGCCTTTGTTACTACTTGATTGTCAATGAATACTTGCCCAGTCGTTGGCTGTTCGAAGCCCCCAACTAAATTTAGTAGCGTACTTTTACCGCAACCACTTTTACCTAAAATGGCGATCACTTCACCCTTTTGTATATCCAATGAAATTTGATTGAGCACTGTTTGCTGTCCAAATGTTTTACTAACCTGCTGAATTGAAATTAACGGTGTAGTCATGTAAATATTGTCACCTCGATTTATTCTTATAAATTTACTAGGTTTAATATGTTTTAAGTTATTTTATTATACTCACTTTATAAATACAACCTAATTTTATGAAAAAAATTTGTATTCAGACAATTCGATTCACCGAGATCCTAGAGAATAATAAAAAAACAGATTTTCTATTAACCTAGAAAACCTGTCATATATATCAATTATGCTTTGGCATAATTGCGTCCGGAATCGGCTTTGTGCTTAGGCCTGCACGATGCAGGTCAGTTAGCCATTATCGCATGGATGCGATGATTTTAGGCTAACATCCCCAAAGCACTCCTTTCCGATTCCGTGACATCCGCCGAAGGCTTTGGGCCAACGTGATGTTGGTCACTCAGTCGTTGCCACAGGACGTGGCGTTCTTAGACTGAGTTCCTCTATTTCAGCAGGTGTCTTTTGTACCGAAAGCGTAGTGACAGGTACAGGTGTTTGGACACCCGCTGAAAGAAGTTAAAATATGTATTGAATCATCTCATGTATGTTGCAATAAGGGTTGTCGCGGCTTTCTGACTTGCGAAGTGCCATCATTTCCGAACAATTTTTTATGGCAACCTCATGTCTTAGTGCAATGGGGGCAATGACTGACTCGTCCGCTTTATGACGGAAGTAACGTGTTATCCCAAGATGTCTTTCCATCTTGTCATTTAATACAGAACGAGGATACTTCTCCGAAATATCGACCTCTTCAAAATGTAGCAGTAGCCATAGTTCAAATGCTTCATTTGAGTAGGCAATATGAATATTATTGTCCTCACAAAAGTCATTCACTTCCTCTAATTGCTTTTCCGTTAAATCATCCTTATCAAAAACAATCCATACTTCATCAAAATATTGATAGCTTGAATCTCGATATGCATGTTGAGCTAGCTTAATAGCTGAACGCTTGACGTTTTTTATTTTAACACTAACCATTTTTGAACGCTTTAAAATGCGCATTTGCTCAAAATAAATACGCTCGGTTTCACCTTCACAATAAATTAAAATAGTTTTCCGTAGTGTTCGATTCCCTTGTTGACGTACTCTCACAGTTCAGATACCTCCGCTTCACCTAGATATTGATCTGATAAGTATTCATTAATGACCGGCGTTGCTCCAAACTCTCCTTTTAGGTAACGCTTGGCATAGGAAATATCTCCGCGTTTCTTCTGTAAATCTACAAAATCAAATAAAGAGTATAATTCAGATTCATTTTTAAAGCTTTTATTCACAAACCAAATTTGGTCGGAACGTAGTGGTTGATCTAATAAATCAATTTCATGACTTGTGACAACAAATTGATTGCTGACGTTGCGTTTGCTGTTCATAATGGCCATTAAAAATTCACAGATTGTTACATGAAAGGCCGTATCAAACTCATCAATAAGGATGGTCTTTCCTTTATTGTATGCATCTACCATGACACATGCTAAATGCAGCATACGTACCGTACCCTTTGAATCCATTGTCCAATTGATTGTCTCTGTACTAATCGGTGCACCTGCTTCATCGAACGACAAATAATGCAAATCGATATCCACCTCTTGAATAACCTCTGGTGTGTCAAACTCATAACCAATGGTATTTTTCTCTCTGCGCTCAACACGTTTTGCGGTCACATCTTGAATAGAAAAGTCAGCAATTTTTAATAACTTTATAACCTCTTTCTTAAAAGGTTCCTCTTCAAGTTTACGAATAAGTGGGTGACTTGATAACCGATTTGCTTCATCTAAAAACAGGATTTTATGTAAAAACCAATCAAATATTTTCATAGCGTCTGGATCATTAAAAACATTTAATACTGATAAAAAGGCTGTATTATTACGTGTATATTTTGTCAGTTCTAAAGCGGTGTTTTGGGCAGTTTCATACAAATATTCTGTGCCATCCCATTGTCTGATAAAGAGCTGTTCTTTCAAGGATTTTGTCGTTTTACTTAGACATTCATAAAGTACCTGCGATGCATTATATTGTACCTCGTAATCATAAAGAACCCCATCAAGTAACAATGAAATCATAAATTCTGTCGGCTGACCTTGCTGACACCCTAGCTTAAACGGTTGGTAGGGCAAGCGTAGCTGTTTAACATTATTTAGATTTTCAAAGTTAAATAATAAAGAACGCAGCACTTTAATTGCCGTGAATAAGTTTGATTTTCCGCTCCCATTCGGTCCAAAAATAAAAGCACTTTTGACAAGGCGAAACGAATCGAATTTCATTGTATGTGTATCCTTTAATTTACGAATGCGGCTTCCCGCCACCATTGAAAATATTGTTTCATCCTTATAACTTAAACAATTTTTCACTCTAAAATCTACTAGCATACGTAAGCCCCCGTTCAATTCCCCAACATTCCTTTAAAAGATTATTATACTATAGACGAAAAAAAAGACCTATTCCTCCGCGTAATACAAAGTATTGAAAATCAAAATCATTGAAGTTTTTCAACAACAAGAAAGACGATTTTTCCCTTCATAGTAGGGTAAATCGTCTTTTTTTGCCACAATATAATTTTTCACATAAAATGTTGGTATTACGCTATCTCTTCATATGCTAATTGATTACAGAAAGGAACGATGGACATACTTTTCCCAATTTACATATAATTTAGCTAAATTTCCACTATTTTTTCATTTTGTAATGCCTGTAATGTTCGCTCTATGCCTTCAGCAAACGAAATTTTTGGTTTCCACCCTATTGCATTAGCCAACTTTTCATTATTTAAAAACGAATGCTCAATATCTCCCTCTCTTGCTGGAGAATACTGAATCTCTAATGGGTGATTCAAATGCTGTAATAATAAAATAACTTGATGAATCGACCATGCTTCATTCGTTGATACATTATAAATGCCTTGTAATCTAGCCTGCACGCCAGCATAAATAGCATCTGCAATGTCATCTACATAAATGAAATCACGTGTCTGTTCTCCATCTCCGTAAATCATAAAAGGCTTTCCTTCAATACTGCTTTTTAACATACTAGGAATAACAGCTGACTCCCCCTGCATACATTGCCTTGGACCAAATACATTAGCAAATCTGTAAATTAATGTTGGCAAACGATAATCCTTCTGCCATTTTTCACAATAGGTTTCACCAATACTTTTATTCAACCCATACATCGAAATTGGTTCACTAATATCTGTTTCTTCCAGTGGCGGATAGTGACTATCTCCATAAACAGCAGCCGACGAGGCAAAAACAAAATGCTTTACCTTGTATTTCGACGATAAGAAGAGCATCTGACTAAGCCCTACGATATTCGTTAAAATATCCTTCACTGGCTCTTGCATTGATTTTTGGACACTCGTTTGTGCTGCACAATGGATTACCACATCAAAGGCTATTTCCTTAAAGAAATGTTCACAAACCTCATCTTCCACATTCAAAAGATAAGATTTATGTTCAAAGTCGACATTACGTAAATGGCCTGTGCTTAAATTATCAATAATATATATATTCGCACCTTCCTCAAAGAAACGCCTCGCTACTGCACTTCCAATAAAACCATAGCCACCAGTCACTAATACATTCATCCTATCGCCCCCAAAAACAATATGATGATTTATATGCAGTAATTACTAAAATTATGCAAGTAACTTATTTGATGGGTATATTTTACATATCAATAGTGATAAAAAAAATGTGCCCGAGAATATCGAGCACATTTTTCAAGATTAAGCTGGATTTATTTCTAGTTCAACTGTCACTTTAATGTCTTTACCAACAAGAACACCACCAGTTTCCAGTGCAGCATTCCAAGTTAAGCCAAATTCTTCACGATTAATTGTTGTTTCAGCTTCAAAGCCATAAACTTCTTGGCCCCATGGATTTGTACCTTTACCATTAAATTCAGTATTGAATATTACTGATTTCGTTACGTCTTTAATTGTTAAATCACCTGTAACTGCATATTCATCATCTGATTTCTTCGTTATGCTTGTTGATTTAAACGTAATTGTTGGGAATGTTTCAGCATCAAAGAAATCAGCTGCTTTTAAATGATTGTCACGATCTTCACTACGAGTGTTAATACTTGCTGGATCGATTGTAAAGCTAATATTTGCAGTTGTTAAATCGGCAAGATTATCTGCTTCTATATCTGCTGAATAAGTATCAAAAACACCTTTTACCTTTGAAACCATCATGTGTTTTACTTGAAAGTTAATTGCTGAATGTCCTAAATCAATGTTCCATTTTGCCATTTTAAATTCCTCCAATTGAATTGTTTTTTATCTCGATTTCGAGATATATATTAAAATATGAAGCAACTACATTAATTATGTTACCCAAGATACTATGGATTAAACATATGTAGTTACTTCTCATACATCCTAGTTAAAAGTAATTACTAAAAGTAATTGATTACTTTATGTAACCTACTATATATTAATAAATTATTTACGTCAA
The DNA here is from genome assembly GCF_044761885.1 of Lysinibacillus sp. NPDC097231. Classification (NCBI taxonomy): domain Bacteria; kingdom Bacillati; phylum Bacillota; class Bacilli; order Caryophanales; family Bacillaceae; genus Lysinibacillus; species Lysinibacillus sp. NPDC097231. The sequence goes on from NZ_JBIWDH010000011.1 coordinate 78,287, forward strand.
GTAATTATTGAAAACTTTTTTAAATTGATAATGCATGATACGGCCCAAGTTTTTCGTGGAAGGTAAAGTCTAAATTGAAGGCATTTTGACACTAAGTCTTTAATATTTTTATACTCCATAAAAAGGAACATCACTGATAATTTCATGATATCCCCACTTCACATCTAACATTTACTCACCTTTAATCATCCAAAAATACCCAATACTCCGATAATGATTAGTAACCAGCCTGATATAGCTGCTGAATACTTGCCAATAAAAGTATTTGATAGTAAATTTCCGAAATGACTACCAACCCCAACTGTAATAAAAGAAAAAACACCGATAGAGATTACTGTCCATATGGCTGATATGCCTTTTGCTCCGATAGCAATTCCCCCAGCTAAACAGTTCGCAGATAAAATAAATCCAAGTGTAATTGCCTCACGAATCGAGATAATGTGGTTTTTATCTTCATCAAATAATTCAGGTTTTTCAGCAATCCCCTGCTGGGAAAAACGATTTGAGACTAGTGTCCACAATCCAATAGTTATTAATAGTAGGCTACCCACCAAATTAGCGGCCTTTGGTGAAATAAACTCAACAATCGTCCCTCCCGCTGTTACAGCAACATATGTGACAATCATGGACATAAGGGCAATAGCCGCGTTAGATAAAATAGGAATTCTAACCCTTTTGACTCCATAGGCAAGACCAATTCCTAAATTATCTAAATTTGCAGCTATGCCGATAAGTATGATGGATATCCAATGCATTCCAAGCCTCCTCAAACCCAAATTTCCATTTTCACCTATCATATGTCATGAAAATTTTGGTTAATGGGCACCTTGAAATTGACGATACTTGTAAGATGTAAAAACTTAACTGAATTTCTCTGTATTTATACCTAAAAAATACACACTTACAGAAAAAAAAATCCTCATCTTTAAAGGTTTATTTACTAAAAATTTCTCGTCAAATGAATTACGACAGATTGTTACAGAATCATTTACGTTTTGAGAGCCTATTTGACAAAAGTAACAACTCTTTGTTAATTTAAAGTTGTTACTTGTTAATTTTTAGCTGTATTTCTTCTTATAAAAATGTAGCTAGGATTTAAGAATCACAATCTTCACGATTATTACAGAATAATAAACAAAGCTTAATAGAAAGGAAGATTTTATGAGATTCAAAACATTATTACAACTGGGATTAGCGTTAGGAATAATTTTAGTGTTAGCTGCATGTGGATCAGCTGGCGAAGATACAAAAAATAAAGATAAACAAGAAGTCAATTTAGCCTATGTTGAATGGGATACCGAAGTTGCTTCTACGCATGTAGTAGGACAAGTTCTAGAGGATTTAGGATTTGATGTAACGCTAACGCCACTTGATAATGGAGTTATGTGGGAGGCACTTGCTAATGGAGAGGTTGATGGCATGGTATCAGCTTGGCTACCACAAACACATGCTCCACAAGTTGAGAAATATAAGGATAAAATAGTTGATTTAGGCGAAAATCTAACGGGTGCAAAGATTGGCCTAGTTGTCCCTAGTTATATGGATGTAAATTCTATCGAAGATTTAACAAACGAAGCTGGTAAAACGATCACTGGCATTGATCCAGGAGCAAATATGACAGCTACTACGGAAAATGCTTATAAAGAATATAAAAACCTAGAAGGCTGGAATGTAGTTACCTCATCTGGAGGGGCAATGACAGCAGCTCTTACTCAAGCTATTGCGAAAAATGAAGAAATCATAGTTACTGGTTGGTCTCCACACTGGAAATTTAACGCTTTTGATTTAAAATATTTAGACGACCCTAAAGGAATTTATGGGGCCGAAGAATATATTGGCACATTTTCACGTAACGGATTGAAAGAAGATAATCCGGAAGCGTATAGCGTTCTTAAAAACTTCCACTGGACTCCGGAAGATATTGAAAGTGTTATGTTTGATATTATGGAAGGCACTGAACCTAAAGAAGCAGCAAAAAAATGGATTAAAGACAATGAAGATAAAGTATCAGAATGGATAAAGGATGTAAAATAATACAAATGGTGAGTTTTATATACTCTATCTACCGATTTTTATATTAGGAATAGAATTAAAAACAACACTACTTTCTGTACTTTAGTTGACGATAATTGTAAAGTAATTAAAACGTATAGATTTTGTCTTCAGAAGATGTCAATCCACACAAAACACAATATACCTAAAAAGTCGATTTCCAATATGATGTGGAATCGACTTTTTTTGTTTTAGGCAGCAATTGTTGAACAATGAATCAAATAATTTGAAAGCAATTCAGTTCAAATTATTTACTTTTCCGTATAAAACGCTTCGCACCTAATATAACGAGTGATACAATGATGCCCCCAATAATCATCATACACACAGAGATAATATGGCTAATTATAGGCACTGATTCGTGGTAGGTTATGATTGGAGGTAAGCCTTTTAGATGTGGCGAGACGGCAAACCTCATGATTTCTAAGTAGGCGAGGTGAAAACCAATTGATGTCCAAAGACTCCCTGTCCAGAGACGAAGCAACTGCAAACATATTCCAAAGCAAAAAATTAATATGATATAAAAAAGGTTAATAGATACTCCTGGAGCAAGTCCAACAAGTGCTTGAATTTGAGCAACTGCTATAGTGCATGCTACAAAAAGTAGGGTTTGAAATATTACGGATAACCAAGCGGCGAATCGATAGCGTAAGACATCATATAACAGACCTCGTAATCCAAATTCCTCTGGTAAAGCTTCATAAAAAAAAGCAAATAAAATATTCATAGTTAGAGCAATAAACCACTGTTCGGAGGGATGCCATTTTTCAAAGTCTATCCACCCTTGAAAATCCCCTATAATAAAGCCCAATGTAGCCAGTGCAATCGCCAAGATAACCCCAGAAATAAAATGAGGTAGCCTTTTCCAGGAATATACCGGCGTCTTTGGTTTAACCCCAGTCATTCGATAAAACTTCTGATATAAATACAAAATAATAGGCATAACCAATCCACTCATCACAAGACCCTGAATCAAATGATTACTGGAAAGAGAAGCTAGGAACAGACTAGTGACTAACGTTGACCAGCCAGCGAGTACATAAAGTATCCATTTCATATATTAATTTCCTCCTAAGATCATTTTATTGATTTAATTACATTGCTTAAAGTGTGTCTATAAATTTCGCGTCCCTTTCGAATATTATATATATACTTTATATACAATATATACATTTTGCAAGCTAAATTATTATTGAAATTGAAAAAACATGAGATTGTTATATACAAATCTCATGTTTCTTCCCGATTAGTAAAAATCAAAAAGTCGAATTTTCACAGTATTCTCTTTACCAATTTTGCTCAGTATAATTGCGTCTGGAGCCAGCTTTACATAAATTTTATTTACTACTATAAAAAAGGACTGTCCTCAAAAGGCATTTTTCATTACCTTTTGGGACAGTCCCTGCATTGTTAACCTTTATTTTAATACTTCCGGATGGAAACCATCTTTTTGGAAGTAATTTTCATGTGACCAAATATTTAATTTTGCCTTTTCCGCATCTTGTTGAATTTCTCTAAATTCATCCTCAAACGTATTGTTTGGTTTATGGATAAAACGTACCGCAGCAAGTCCTTCTTTCAACAAGGATTCCTGCAATAACACATCATCTACGAAGACATAGGCTAATAGTCGATCATAATCATCAGTTTCTGGCCCTACATCGTAGACAGCTTCAACCTTTTTGGCGTTCTCTAACAATTTAATCGTATAATCCTTTGCGTCTTGAGCATATGGCTGTGCTTCACCTTTGTTATAATTCATCTCTGGCGTATCTACCATCAGTAAGCGAATTTTCTCTTTCTTACCATTTATTGTCGCCTGAATCGTATCCCCGTCATATGCTTTAATATAGTCTACATCAAAGCGCTTATTTCCTGTTTGTTCTTCAATCTGTTCAATGGAAATAATACCATGCTGGTCAGTAGTTATTGCATCTTTTTCTTCGGCTGGTGCTCTGCCAAATATCATATATAATGCAACAGCAAGAATGATTGTACCACTCGTAATTAACGTTTTTATATCTTGCATTTTCATGTAGTAGATCCCTCACAACTATTCATCTTTGTTCCACTTTAAGGCAGCTTCTAAAAGAATCCTTACCATATCAAAAGGCCATCAATTATGCCTCGGCATAATTGCGTCCGGAATCGGCTTTGTGCTTAGGCCTGCACGAGGGCCGACACGATGTCGGTCATTTCGGTAATGCCACAGGACGTGGCGTTTTTACCGATGCAGGTCAGTTAGCCGATATCGTATGGATGCGATGATTTTAGGCTAACATCCTATGTGAACTCCTTTCCGATTCCGTGACATCCGCCGGAGGCTTTGGGCCAACGTGATGTTGGTCACTCAGTCGTTGCCACAGGACGTGGCGTTCTTAGACTGATTTCCTCTACTTCAGCGGATGTTTTGACACCCAAGTGACTAAAAACATTTGCTGAAAGAAGTTAAAAGTTTCACGATGTTTCTATTGTAAAATATCAGGCTACTACATTCAAGTTATGTAATTGCAATACAACCTAATGATTTAGAGATACTTCCACAAGCCGACTATTTTCTATCTCATAGTGTGTTTGTATATCCGAATTTTATTTATTCAGCTTGGCAATCGAATTGAATTTTGCGAAGTGCCATATTTCAATCACAACATAAATAGAGTCCCCTCAAAATTATTGAGGAGACTCTAATATATTAATATTCTATTAAATCTCATTATGTGATTTTTGTTTTGGCCCTAGCTCTTCTGGTTCAATATCTGCAAATGTCTCGCCTTCTTCTTCTAAATCGCGCATACGGTGTGCAATACGTGAAGCAGCAGAAGCGGCGATACTACCAACTAAATCATCTAAAAACGTATTTACATGATGTCCAGGTTCTGTATCAAGTTTTTTAATAATGCCGACTTTATGCTTGTCTAAGTGCCCAAAAGTTGTTACAGCTATGCTGCCATATGTAAAAACAGCTCCAAGTGCGATTGTCTCATCCACTCCAAATAAGCCCTCATCGGATTCTACTATTTGCTGCAATGGAGAAGATAATAACTTCTTCTCTGCAAGTTCATCTAATTCAATGCCTACTAATAAAGCATGTTGCACTTCACGCTTACGTAATACACGCTCGACAGAATGAACACAGTGGTCTAATGTTAAGCCTTCATTATAGGATTTTTGCATTTCATAAACGATTTTAGCAATATCCTCTAACGTTACACCGCGACGAACGAGTGCAGCTTGGGCTGCCTTTGCTACTTCATCAGAGTGTACGCGAACACTTTTATCATGCATACTTAACCCCTCATTTCGTTTTTATAGCTAGAGTAGTACTAGCCCAACCTATTATACCTTTACTTTGGTAATATGGTACAATTTTGTTACAAACACAAGAAGGAGTGTCATCATTGGATAAAGGAACTGTACAGGATTTAAAGTTCTATAGTGAAGCGTTACAGGAGGAATTACAGCTTTATATTTATGTTCCTGCAAATTATTCTCCACTATATAAATATAATATTTTAATCGCATCAGACGGCAAAGATTATTTCCAACTTGGAGGTATTACAAAACTAGCTGATGAACTTATTGATGACTATGAAATTGAAAATTTAATTATTGCATTTGTTCCATACAAGGATATAAAAGATCGACGTCACAAATATATTCCAAGCGGCGAGCAACATGAAGCATATCTTCGTTTCTTAGCACATGAGCTTGTGCCATACTTAGACGCTGAATATTCAACATATCAAATGGGAATGAGCCGCGCTGTAATCGGTGACTCAATGGCTGCAACCGCTTCCTTAATGGCTGCAATAAAATACCCAAGTATTTTTGGCAAGGTCATTTTACAATCGCCATATGTCGACGAAGACGTACTAAAAGCTGTTGAAAATTTTAAAGATCCAGGGGCAATATCTATTTATCATATCGTTGGCAAAGAAGAACATAAAGTTGTCACAATGGACAAAACAATTAAAGATTTTTTAACACCAAATCGTCAGCTGCATAACCTTATGTTAAGTAAAGGTTTTTCTACATTTTATGATGAATTTGATGGCAATCATACGTGGAAATATTGGAAACCTGATTTACGTCGGGCATTAATTGAAAATTTCAATTAATATTATTGGGCGATTCAAATTACGAAAAGGATATTTTCTGATATACTTAAATAGAAAAATTGTTTATTTTCGGGAGGTAATGGACTATGAAGTACGGTATTGTGGCATTTCCGTCAAAAAAATTGCAAGATTTAGCGAACAATTATCGCAAACGTTACGATCCTCATTACGCAAAGATTACTCCGCATATGACGTTAAAGGACACCTTCGATGCGACGGAAGAGGATATTCAATCCATCGTAAAGCAATTAGATGAACTTGCTACCAAATATGCACCTTTAAATATTCATGCATCTCGCATAAGTTCGTTTTTCCCTACAACCAATGCGATTTACTTTCGCATTGAACCAACTGAACAATTAGTAGCATTGCATCAAGCTTTGCAAGAAAAAGTACCTTTTGGTGAATCTAAACACGTATTTGTACCACATATTACGATTGCTCAAAAAATGACTGACTCCGAGCACGATGACATCTTTGGACAATTACGTATGACGGGCGTTGATGAGAAAGATACGATTGACCGCATTCATCTTTTATATCAATTGGAAGATGGCTCATGGACAACTTTTGAAACATTCCGATTGACTGGAGCTGAGTAACTCTTGTATAACGTTAAGATAGTTGAAACAAAGAAAGAACATGATGAGGCGTTTGCAGTCCGAAGAAAAGTTTTTGTTGAAGAACAAGGTGTTCCACTTCATCTAGAATGCGATGCCGAGGATGCAACTGCAACGCATTTCATTATGTACGAAGGCGAAAATCCTGTAGGTGCTGCACGTTTACGTAGTATCGAAAATGACGCTGCAAAAATTGAGCGGGTCTGTATTTTACAAGATCAGCGTGGCAAAAAACTTGGTGCTTTAATCATGAAGGAAATAGAGAATTATGCCATTTCGATTAATAAGGAAAAACTAAAACTCCATGCACAAAGCTATGCTATTCCTTTTTATGAAAAGCTTGGCTACACGGTAACATCTCCTGAATTTATGGATGCTGGTATCCCTCATCGTGCTATGGAAAAAAACATTTAATAAATAGGTGTTACGAAAATGCTGAGGCATACCGTAACACCCTTTTTATTTGTCTAAAATGCTTTAAAGGTTGATTTTCATTTAACCAACCTTTTTCTTGTCCATTTAGATATGTTACTATGCATAGTTGATATATCATGCTATTTCAACATTTTAGTAATTTTATCGAAATCTAGTGATGCACCGTCTTGAATAATAGATTGTACTAATTTATCTTCAAGCTCTTGCGTGATTTGTCTATTGGACACTTTACTTACGCGTCGCACAATTTTTCTTACTTGTTTTTCATTTGTAAAATCTGCATGTTGTATTGCATTTGCTAATGCGAAGATTTCGTCCATTGATACGCCTGTTTTTTGTTCAATTGAATGAAAAAACGAACGATTCATATTTCCCCTCCTATCTTACAATTTAAATTTATTTAACTGTTGTATTAGATTACTAATCTTTTTAAACATATAGAGGCTTTAACTTTATTTAGATTTGCCACTCTAAAGAAAAGCTAAAGCCTTTTATCTATTGTCACTAATTAAATATTTAAATTAAATGTAAGTAGCGCCGACAATAATTAGAAGTATGAATAGAACAACAATTAGGACGAATGTTGAACTATGACCTCCATAGCTATAGCCTCCGCAATAATCGTGGCCCATTCCACCTACATGACTCATATGACTCATATGACCCATATGGCCTCCATAACTGCCATAACTACCATAACTTCCGTAACCTCCATAAGGTTGTGCGCACCAGCCTTGATATCCCATAATAATACCCCTCCCTTCTACAACCTATAATATGTTTCGTTGTAAAAAAGGATGGGGTATTCGTCTAATCAATATTTCCTTTTGGTTTAAAAATTAACGCTCCAATAAAGCCAAATACTACTGCAGCACTAATTCCTGAGCTTGTTACTTCAAACATCCCAGTTAATACGCCTACAAGCCCATGTTTTTCTGCCTCAGCAAGGGCACCATGTGTTAAGGAATTCCCAAAGGATGTAATAGGTACAGTTGCACCAGCACCCGCAAAATGAATTATTGGCTCATATAAACCCATTCCGTCTAAAATTGCTCCAATTACTACTAATGTACTCAATGTATGTGCTGGTGTTAATTTACCAACGTCCATTAGTAATTGACCAATGGCACAAATAATACCTCCTACAATAAACGCAAACACAAATGTCATAACCATAGCTTTTGCCTCATTTCATTGTAATTTCAATTGCATGCGCCGTACATGGAATTGTTTCACCCTGTTGAAATGAAAGTGGAGACAGTAATGCTCCTGTTGCCACAAGAAGTACTCGCTTATAGGTACCTGCTCGCATTTGTTGGATAACATAACTAAAAAAAACAGCTGCCGAACAGCCTGCACCACTCGCACCAGATTGGAATGAATCATCTTGCCCATAAAACTCAGCACCTGCATCACGTAAAGGTTGTAACTCCTCGCTCTTTATGCCACTTTCAACAAACATTCCTTTTAGCAGTTTTAAGCCAAGTTGACCTAAATCACCTGTTAAAATTAAATCATAATGGTAAATTTTTTGATTACGCTGCTCTAAATGTGATTGAATCGTCTGAAAAGCAGCTGGTGCCATCGCTGCACCCATGTGAAATGGATCATCCATTCCGTAATCAACTGATTTTCCAACAGTTGCTGCTTCAATAGAAGGGTATTCTTCGCGATGCTTACCAATAAGAGCATAACCAGCAGCCGTTACAGTCCATTGAGCCGTTTGGGGCTTTTGTGAGCCATAATTGATTGGATAGCGGAATTGTCGCTCAACGGAATTGTGTTGACTAGAGGCACCAGCTAGCGATAAATTAGAGGCACCTACTTCTGTTAAAAGGCTCGCAACAATTAATGAAGACATAGAAGTGGCACATGCTGAGAATAATCCGATAAAAGGAATGTCTAAATCTCTAGCTGCAAAATTGGTTGGTGTCATTTGATTAACCAAATCGCCGCCCATAAAGTAATCAATGTCCGCATTTTTCACGCCCGCTTTTTTCATGGCGAATTCACATGCCTCTTCAATCATTTTTCGATGACCTTGTTCATTTGTTTTCATTTGCCAACGTTCATCATCGTAAATCGCATCAAAATATTGACTAAATATACTACGTTTCTCTAGTGGACCTGCTACCACACCACCTGCTATTAAGGATGGCTTCGATTGAAAAACAATTACCATGAAACCACTCCTATCGTCACCAGAATATATTTAATAAGTGCAACAAAAAAAGCAGATACTACGCCAAATAAAACAACTGACCCAGCAAGTTTGAATAAATTTCCACCAACACCTAATACCAATCCTTCAGATCTATGCTCAATGGCAGCAGAAATTACAGCATTTCCGAAACCTGTAACAGGTACGGCTGATCCTGCTCCAGCAAATTGACCAATTTTCTTATATAGACCAAAGCCCGTTAGAATCATGGCAAAAAACACCATCGTTGCCACTGTTGGGTTTCCTGCTGTTGCTTCCGTAAAATTAAAGAAAATCATATAAAAAAATGAAACAGCTTGTCCGATTGTACAAATAAGGCCACCTACAATAAACGCCTTAGCAACATTCTTAAAATAGGGTGGCTTTGGTGTGACATTTTGTTCTAGTTGTTTATATTGCTCTTTTTTCATCTATGTCTCCTCCTTTGCAAGCTTTTTCAATTCAGCAATTTTTTCGCTAAGTTTATTATTTTCAACTTTATCCTTTTTTATTTTATTGGCTTCATAAAATATCTTGTAATCTGCTGAGACAAAGACTTCTTTATTTGGATATTTTTTATCAAATTTCTTTTGTAACTTTTTCTCTAATTTAGTCTTTTTCCACTTATCCCACGGTTTAATTTGAACAGCTACAAGCATACTATTGTCATATTGGATAACTGTTGATTTGTCTATAAAGTCCTCTTTTTTCAAAATTGCTTCAACATCTTTTTCATTCTCTGGTGAACCATAGACAATAAACTTTTCTTTCTCACCGCAACCACTTAACAGCGATATACTGATTAATAGAGGTAACATCATTCCTAATAGCTTCAAGTTTTACCCTCCTTTTCTTTACAGTTTCTCCATACATAAAAAAACTATTCATTCGTCTATGTATACGAAAGCCCGAGTCCATTTTACATAAGCACATATTGTAGAAGTAGTAACAAGGAAAGGAGGTGACAATATGGGTTGTGGTAAGCCAACAAATCCTATTGGACCAATCCATTCAGCAGGCTGCGTTTGTGACGTAGTTCGAGCTATTTTAGATATTCAAAATCAAGCGGTGCGTGAAGAGTGTCAACCATGTACAGCTAACTGCTTCTTAGAACCACTTGGAGGCATTGTAAGTCCTGCACGCTCTCATGCAGATACACGTGTATTCATGTTAATTACAAAAGATGGTACTCCTTTTAAAGCATTTTTTAATTCTCCAACAGCAGATCCATGCATATGTACATCAGTGTTCTTCCGTGTAGAAGACATGTTTGATGAGTGCTGTGCTACTTTACGTGTTTTAGAGCCTTTATGTTCATTTGACTCTAGCGAAAGTACAGTAGACTTATTGAGTCGTGACGGCTGTTGTATCAACATGAAAAAAATATGCAAAGTAGATGATTGGAACTCTACTGAGAGCTGTATCACTGTGGATTTATCATGTTTCTGCGCAGTACAATGTATCGCTGATGTTGATTTAGGGATTTGTGAATAAGCTTTTCTCCTTTGACACACTACACATAAAAAAAGTGTACAGCATCCTCTGCTGTACACTTTTTTCATAGGGTAGGTAATTGCTTGCCTCGCCATAATATTTGTTCTATATCCTCAAAATAGATAATCTCTTGTGTATTTAATTCTAAAGAAGTAAGCATTAATGAATCGGTCTGGACATCAGACGCAATACCACGTAATTTCCTGCCATCCTTTAAACATAATAATAACGGTTGATAGGCTTTTTGTCGGAATGGCTTTTCTAAAAATTGAAGTTGCTTTAGTAAATACGGATCTATTTTTATTTCTTCTACTATTTCTTCCAGTACGTCTTCTTTTTCATCGATCGTTTGCCCACTGAAATAGCCGTCCTTTACATATACTGATGTACTTTCATCCAATTCAAGTTCATGTAATACCTTGGAAATATTTAAAAAATACGATGGTGATTTTATAAACAAGCGTGGCTCTCGACCCACATTACTCACTTCCCTTTTTTTCATACAATATGCAAAAGAAAGTAATTTGGTTCTTAGCCCATTTGATTTAAAAATACTGTCGCTAATCCTAAGTAGATTAAAATACTCGTAATATCGTTTAATGTTGTAATAAATGGTCCTGATGCAACAGCTGGATCAATCTTCATGCGATGCATTAACAACGGGATAAAAGATCCTGCAAGTGTTGCCACTACAATAGAACCACAAAGCGCTGCTCCAACTAGCATCCCAAGAATAAGTTCCTGTTTCCAAATATATACGATACCAATAACAATTAGCCCACAAACAATACCAGACATTAATCCTGTTCCCGCTTCACGTAATAGTAACTTTAGCTTACTATGTTCTTCAACGTCTCCCGTAGCAATTCCTCGAATAGCTACCGCTAGTGCCTGTGTGCCGCTATTGCCAGAAGTACCTGAAATAAGTGGGATAAACACAGCAAGTAACGCAACTTTTTCTAATGTTTCTTCAAAATGCCCCATTAAATTAGCTGTTAGCATCCCTAAAAATAGTAATATCACAAGCCATGGTAAGCGTTTCTTTGCAGCCTGTATTGAATTGGTATCAAATTTATCCATATCAGAAATACCCGCTAATTTCGAGTAATCCTCTGATGCTTCCTCATCAATAACGTCAATAATATCATCGACTGTGATAATCCCTAGTAATTCCCCATTATCGTCAATAACCGGAGTTGCTAAGAAATTATAGTCTTTCATAATTTGAGCGACCTCTTCTTGGTCATCTCCTGCATGCACCATCACAACACGTTCATTCATAATGGTACGTATACGTGTATCCTCATCCGCAATAATTAAATCGCGTAGTGAAATTACACCCGTTAATCGATGTGCTTCATCAACAACAAAAATATAATAAATCGTTTCAGCATCTGGCGCCTCTTTCCTTAAAATCGCCATTGCCGAACGGACAGTTGAGTTTTCTGGAATAGCAACATATTCTGTTGTCATGATAGAACCAGCTGTGTATTCATCGTAGCTTAATAACTCATTAATTTCTTCAGCTGTTTCCTCATCCATCATGCCTAAATAGCTTTCACGTTGCTTTGTATCCAACTCATTTAAAACGTCTGCTGCATCATCTGCATACATATGCGAAAGCATTTCTGCGCCGTATGAAGGATCCATCTCAGCTAGATATGCTGTGTATTCATCATCATCTATATCAATTGCCTGAAAAATATCAGCCATTTCCGTCGGAGACAAGAACGAATAGATGATCTTTCTTATATCAGGTTCCACCTTCTCATAAAACGTTGCCTGATCATATGGATGAAGTTCTAAAAACTCATCACGGAATGCGTCAATATCACGTGCTTCGAGCATCCCTCGTAAATGTGTCTCGTCGAATTGCACATCATCCTTTTCATTTCTTTCCTCTATCATGCTTGTCCCCTCCTTCCGAGCATTTAATCAATGACCTATAGTCTGTAAATCTACCTTCTATATAATAGAGTGTAATACACCTTTTCTGCAAATCCTTTTTCAGGATGTTAGTATAAATTCTTTATCTGTGCGAAAGCGGAGCGACAGCAACAATTAATTGATTTTACAATAATTAGTACAATATCTTAACCATTAGCTTTTTTTGTTTATTATGCTTTTGATCAAAATAACAGGCTGACAAAGTGCTACAAAAATTCATTGAGAAAAGACTTCTACTTTACTATACCCTATAATTGCTTATTTTCTGTGAACATGCTGTTAAAAAACTGGTTCCCTCTATCTAGAAATAATAAGGAGATGCCCGTTTTACGAACATCTCCTTAAGTATTTATTAGAAATATATAGTGAAACAAATGACTGATTAGATAGTCATCAATTCATCAAGCTAAGGAGTCATTCATTAATCGCTGCATATCTTCGCTTAAGCTACTAGTGAATTGTAAACTCTTACCTGTCATAGGGTGAAGCATTCTTAAGGCCACACAATGTAGTGCTTGTCTATTTATATACTTGCGACTACCACCATAAAGTTCATCTCCAACAAGTGGATGTCCAAGATAGGCCATATGCACTCGGATTTGATGTGTACGTCCCGTGTGCAGCTTTAGTCGGACATGTGTCATAGGCTCGTTCTGTAAATCAAAACGTTGTAAAACTGTCACATCTGTATGGGCAAATTGACCATCTTCACGTACTTCTCGCTCAATAATACTCGTATCCTTACGTCCAATCGGAGCAATAATCGGTTGGACATCTTGTGTAACATGGCCATGCACAATTGCTTCATATTGTCGCGAAATTTCTCCATTGCGCTGTGCCAGTCCTGTTAAATGATGAATATGGGCGTGTTTGGCAATGCATAGCAAGCCAGAAGTATCGCGATCAAGCCTCGTCACGATATGAGCAGTGGACATTAGACCCTGCTGCTGAAAATGGCCGCACACTACATTAGCTATGCTTTTTGTTGGATGTTCTCGTGAAGGAATTGTACTTTGGTATGCTGGCTTATTAAGCACTAAAATAACTTCATCTTCATAGACAATGTCTAGGTCACCATATTCAACAGTAAGCCCTTCACTTTTTTCTTCGGGAGGGAATTTCACTTCGACACAATCGCCAATGTGGAGTGGATGTCTCACATTACGTTCGACACCATTCACTGTCAGCAAGCCCCCCTCAAATTTAATAGCAGTTAAAGCCCGCTTAGAGATGCGCCATTCGTGTAAAGCCTCCCGAAATAATTGGCCTTCCTTTTCTGCTATAAAACGTAATGTAAATCTTGTATCCATCTTACTCATTTGCTACGAATGATTCATGCACACGTTCCCAAAAAGGGAATGGACGGAAACGGGCAAAACGTACTCTTTCATTTGCTACATTGAATGCAATCGACTTCACATCGCCTTGTGTCACTTGTAAATGGTCAACCGTCATATTAAAGTTCTGATCATTAACTGGACGTAAAATACAATGATGATGGGCAGGTAAAATTAGTGGTGAACCAACTGTACGGAAGACACGATTATTGATAGATGCTATCTCAGTAATTTGAAGTGCAGCTAATGTTGGATGAATAATCGCTCCTCCAAGTGCTTTATTATAAGCTGTGCTACCAGAAGGAGTTGATACACATAGACCGTCTCCTCGGAAACGTTCAAACTGATTACCATTTAACTCAACATCCATAACAAGTGTGACATCAGGTGATTTCACGGTTGCTTCATTTAATGCTAAATACGTATTTGATTCTGCATTATAATGCTCTACTTTTACTTCTAGTAGTGGATATTCGACAACATTAAAGTCCTTTTTAGCGATGGATAAAACTAGCTTCTCTAATTCAGATGGTTTCCAGTCCGCATAAAACCCTAAATGTCCAGTATGAATACCTACAAATGCAACCTGGTCTAATGCATGAGAATATCGATGAAAAGCATGTAATAATGTGCCGTCTCCTCCAATAGAGACAACGATTTCAGGCGTTTCTTCATCATAGGTTAGTCCAAAATCCTGTAGATATGTTTTGGCCAGCTCCATTAATTCGTTCGATTGTGCATCTCTACGTGATTGAATGGAAAATTTCAATGTGTGTCACGCTCCTTCTCTGATAGTAAATTAGGATTCGATGCTTCTTTATATTCGCTAAAATAAGCCTGCGCTTCTTGAATCTCACTGCGGATGGACGACATTTCCTCATCCAACCGGAAGGCGGCTTCTGCTGCACTTTGAAGGCGATTTTTTATCTCCTCAGGGAACATACCTTTATATTTATAATTTAAAGAATGCTCAATAGATGCCCAGAAATTCATTGCTAGTGTTCTTATTTGAATTTCAGCTAACACCACTTTTTTCCCTTGAATGGTCTCTACAGGATATTCCACAATCATATG
The DNA here is from genome assembly GCF_044761885.1 of Lysinibacillus sp. NPDC097231. Classification (NCBI taxonomy): domain Bacteria; kingdom Bacillati; phylum Bacillota; class Bacilli; order Caryophanales; family Bacillaceae; genus Lysinibacillus; species Lysinibacillus sp. NPDC097231. The sequence goes on from NZ_JBIWDH010000011.1 coordinate 93,564, forward strand.
ATATGAACGATATCCACTTGGTTTATTATGTGTAATATAGTCACGTTCTTCTACTACACGCATATCTTTACGCTGACGTATTAACTCCGTAACTGTTGAAATATCATCTACAAATTGACACATAATACGAAGGCCTGCAATATCACCTAGCTCATCACCTAATTGTTTAGATGGCTCAAAGGCAAGTCCTTTTTCTAATGTTTTATCGTATATACTTGCTAAAGGTTTTACACGTCCTGTAACAAACTCGATTGGTGAATTTGCATTAACAATACCAAACTGCGAACGCATACCCTTTAACTTTACTTTTAGTTCGTCTACTGCTTGTTTATAAGGACTTAAAAATATTTCCCATTGTCCCATCACAAAAACCTCCCGACATTCGGTATCGAACAAAACCAACACCGTCTGTTCGTTTTGTCTTTTTTATTCAGCGAGAATTGCTTTGAAGTGTTGTTCCACTAACTGGACAAACTCTGCTCCATAATTGTAATTTCCTTCAATATTATACACGAGCATTTCCAATTCTTCGTAGAAATTCGTAAGTTCAATTATTTCTTCACCTAGTAGTAGCTTTGGATTTTTCTTTTTTTGTAAAATATGTACAAGACTCTCCCAACTACTCGGCGGAAAACGCAAGTAATGATAATCTTCTCCTGCATCAAGTAAATAAATAAATGCAAAGTCATCAGAATCTGCAATTAATTGCGCAGCAGGTTTTAACTGTAAATTTACCTCATTGTCGTTTAAACTAAAATGAAGCTGATCGTTTTCAAAATTCAATGTTTCTATTGTATAAATTTTACGCAAGTGCGGTTCCCCTTTTCGTCGTACTCTTCCATTTATTTTAGCATACAGGGTAAACAGTTGCAGTGTGTAAATGTTAAATCAAGAAATTATAGTTTTATAAAGCATCTGAAAAAATTAAACAAATAGGTGAACATAAATGACACAACAACTTGAAATTGAATTTAAAAATATCTTAACAAAACAACAGTATGAGCATTTATTGCAAGAGTTCCACATTGACGAAAGTGCTATTCATCGTCAAACAAATCATTATTTCGACACACCTTCACAAGCGATTAGAAAACGACAAAGCGGACTCCGTATCAGACAAATCGACAATTATTATGAATGTACATTAAAAGAAAAAAGTGCAGAGCATGCACATCTTGAGACAACTGATGAATTAACTGTGGAGCAAGCCAACAAGATGCTTGAAGGTGAAGGTTTCTATGCTCAAGAGGTAGCAAAAAGACTAGCTTTATATAATATTCCTTCAGAAGAGTTAGCAATTTTCGGTTCACTCACAACTGATCGTGTCGAAATACTTTATAAAGATGGCCTTTTAGTATTTGATCATTCTTTCTATTTGCAGTGCGACGATTATGAGGTAGAATATGAAACAAAAGATGCAATAAAAGGAAATGCAATCTTCGACGAATTTCTACAGCAATATAGTATAGAAAAACAAGTAGCAGATAAAAAAATTGCACGCTTTATGAAAGCATTACAAAAAAATAAAAACTAAAATATATAGCTTACACAGTATAAAAAGAAAGGGTGACCCACTCCTTGGATATCCAATCACTCAAAACTTTGCTTGAAATTCAAGCAATACAAACGTTAGGATCTACAGAAAATTCCTCGTCAGACAGTAATTCTATTTTTTCAGATATGATTAGCGAATTACTTGGTGACGCTACTACGGAAAATAGTGCGAAATTATCTAGTTTACTCGGAATGAGTGCATCAGGTACTTCATCATTTATGGATCAACTTAGTAGTTTGAATGGTTTGTCCGAAGATATGCAAAATAGTGCGCTTCAATCGTTACTATATAAAGGTTCTAATTCCGTCTTTGTACCAGCTTCTGTGCAGGCAGCATTAGCAAATACACAATCTAGCACAAAACTTGACTCTTATGTTTCAGATAATGTAATTGGTTCAACAGCGTATGCCAATTCATTAGCGGGCGCAAGCCAATACGCTGCAATCATTGAAAAGGCAGCAGTTACGTATAATGTTCCTGAGAAACTTATCGCTGCAGTGATTAAACAAGAGTCTAATTTTAATCCAACAGCAGAAAGTCATGCTGGAGCACAGGGATTAATGCAATTAATGCCAAAAACAGCACAATATTTAGGGGTTACTAACGCTTTTGACCCTGAGCAGAATATTATGGCTGGTGCCAAATATTTACGCCAAATGCTAGACAAATTCGATAATGATCCGACTTTAGCTTTAGCTGCTTATAATGCAGGAGCTTCACGTGTTACAAAATATAGTGGCATACCTCCTTTCAAAGAAACACAGAATTATGTCAAAAAAGTGATGAATTACTACATGGTTTAATCGCATAATCACTGTCATTACGGTCTTTTTCGGCAAATTTCACCCTTAGCGGTGAAATTTGTGCTTTTATAGCGAAAAACATTCGAAAGAGCTCTTTGTTTGTGTTAACGAAAAGACGTTGATAAAATGAAGGTAGTCACAAGAAATCCACATTTCTAATGATGACAAAGTTCAGTTAGCTATTATCGTATGGATACGATGAAGTAAGACTAACACCCTATAGACTCTTTTCAAAATCCATGACATCCGCCAGAAGCTATAGGCCATATGATGTTAGTCTTTTAGGCATTTTTACAGGATGTGAAGTTCTTGGCCTAAGTCCCTTTATTTCAGTAGATGTTTGGATACTCTCTGAATAAAAACGATAGGCATATTCATCTCTTTACCTATTAACGTAGGAGTCTTTTACTGAATAAAGATAAAAATTGTACTTTATGATATAAATCATTGAAGGAGCATTTAACTTATGACTCGAAAATACACTGTTCCTTATGAGGAGCTGGGAGCTGAAAAACTTTCAGAACTTATTCATGCGTTCTATAAAAGAGTCGCTCAGCATCCTGATCTTATTCCAATCTTTCCGAAAGATTTAACAGAGACAGCCCGTAAGCAAATTCAATTTCAAACACAGTATTTAGGTGGACCAAATCTTTTTACCGAGGAGCATGGACATCCAATGATGCGTGCACGTCATATGAATTTTCCAATTACACCTGATCGTGCCCAAGCTTGGCTCGAATGTATGTCCGAAGCAATGGATGAAGTTGGTTTGGAAGGGAAGTTCCGCGAATCTTATTATCAACGTTTAGTATTAACAGCTCATCACATGATTAATACGCCAAATGACGATGAGGGGGAATTGTTACGTGAATAATATTCAAATGTTGCAAGAGCCAACTCCTGTGATTTCTACTGCCAATAAGCCTATTGAATTGTATATTTTCGTAGATCCACTTTGCCCTGAAGCTTTCAGTATGCAAGCAATTCTTCGTAAATTACAGTTAGAGTATAATCATTACTTTACATGGCGCTTTGTGCTAAGCACAGAGCTTGCTTCCCTGAATTGTCTAAGTAAACGCGTAAAGGGTTGTGTTTCAGGCATTGAACTCGACATCAATCACCCTGTTCTACCTTCAATCGCTATTAAAGCAGCCGAGTTACAGGGCAAACGTTCAGGCGCACGCTATTTGTCGAAATTACAAGAATATGTACTATTAAACCATCAAGATGTAAATTCCTATGCTACGTTGTTAAAAATTGCAGAGGATGTTCAATTAGATATGAATGAATTCACTGCAGATTTTGGTTCAAAGGAAGCAGCACGTGCGTTCCAATGCGATTTATATATAAAACGTGAAATGGAAGTAGATGAAGTACCTAGTATTGTATTTTTCAATGAATGTATTGAGGATGAAGGTCTTAAAGTTAGTGGTAGCTATTCCTATGAAGTTTATGAACATATTTTACAAGAGATGCTTGATGAACAACTTGTGCGTCAACCATTACCAACAATGGAAGAGTTATTTTCGAAATTCCATGCACTTTCAACAAATGAAGTAGCTTTTATCTACTCATTAACAGAGCATGCAGCTGAACGTGAATTAAAGAAACGTATGCTGCAACAAAAGATTGAACGAATTCAGACAGATCACGCTACACTATGGCGTATTAAATAATGCAATTATACTATTATTCTAAAGAATAGGGATTCAACCAAGTGTTGAGTCCTTATTTTTTTTATAAGGTTTTTAATATTTCCAGAACATTTTATCTTCATTCAGTAGAAGATTCCACCTCTGCAGGTGATGAGATGAATGCGGTTTTGGTTCCTTTTCAGTGGGTGACCAACATCATGCTGGTGCTGTCGCTACGCTTTCGCACAGACAAAACCATTTTGCTGTCGCTTCGCTTTCGCGCAAAAAACATCTGTTGGCCCAAAGGCTCCGGCGGATGTCACGGATTTTGAAAGGAATGAATAAAAGGATGTTAGCCTAAAACCCTCGCATCCTGCGAAAACGGCTAACTGACCTGCATCGATAAAAACGCCACGTCCTGTGGCTTTACCGAAATAACCGACATCGTGTCGGCCCTCGTGCAGGCATGGGCACAATTCAAAATCCGGACGCAATTACGCCAAGGCGAAATTGATCAAAAATAAAGAAGCGCCACTATCCTCGACAGATAGTGACGCTTCTTTTTCACAAAGGGGATGGGAGAAATGTTCACGTTCAAACAAAGGGGTGTATGTTTGTTTTGTGATTTATTTCACAAGAATCACTTTATCATGGAATAATAAATTTAGCAATGAAACCAGTGGTAGATTCACAAATTTGTCAAATAGAAAGCGATTACAGACAGTATTTTTTCAATATGTCCACTTTTAAATATATAAAAATCAAAAAAAATCATTATTCTATCATTTTTTACAGTTAGTATAACAATAGAAAAAAGGCTGTAGAGATTTATCTACAGCTTTCCTCATTAATTATTTAACAATAATTTTTCTAACTCATTTAAACGTTCTTCAAATACTTTACATGCATCATCTATTGGCTTTGCCACGTTCATATCAACGCCTGCTGCCTTTAATACCTCAATTGGGAAATCAGAACAACCTGCTTTTAAGAAGTTATTAATATAACGTTCTACAGCTGGTGTACCCTCTTCTAAAATCTGTTTACTTAATGCTGTTGCAGCAGATTTACCTGTAGCATATTGATACACATAGTAATTATAGTAGAAGTGTGGAATACGAGCCCATTCTAAGCCAATTTCTTTATCAACGGCCATATCATCACCGAAGTATTGTTTATTTAAATCATAGTAAACCTCTGTTAATCGTTCCGCTGTTAAAGACTCACCATTCTTATCCATTTGATGAATTAGGTGTTCAAATTCAGCAAACATTGTTTGTCTAAAAACGGTACTTCTGAAGCCATCTAGCCAATGATTTAATAAATAAATTTTCTGTTGTGGATCTTCAATTGTTTTCAGTAAATAATCATTTAACAGTTCTTCATTACATGTTGAAGCTACTTCAGCTACAAAAATAGAATAATCACCATAAACAAATGGCTGGTTGTTACGTGAATAATAACTGTGGACACTATGCCCAAATTCATGTGCTAATGTAAACAAATTATTAACATTGTCTTGCCAGTTCATTAAAATATATGGGTTCGTTCCATATGCACCTGAAGAGTACGCACCACTGCGTTTCCCTTTGTTTTCTAAAACATCTACCCAACGGTTATCAAGGCCACTTTGGACAATATTTTGGTATTCCTCACCTAGAGGCGCTAAAGCCTTTACTAAAATATCTTTCGCTTCGTCGTAAGTAATTTTCATGTCTACTTCCTTAACAAGCGGTGCAAATAAATCCCACATATGCAGTTCGTCCACACCTAAAAGCTTTTTACGTAATGAGATATAGCGCTGCATAGCTGGCAAATGCTTATGGATTGTATCCACTAACTGATCATAAACATTTTCTGGAATGAAGTTATTAGACATTGCTGCATGGCGTGCAGAATCATAATTTCGAATACGTGCACTGACATTATGTTTTTTTACATTACCAGTTAATGTAGACGAAAATGTATTTTTAAAATTGCCATACGTCTCGTACATTGCTTTAAATGCACTTTCACGAACAGAGCGATCTTTACTTTCTAAAAACTTAATGTAGTTACCATGTGTTAGCTGTACTTCTTCCCCATCTTCATTTTTCACTTTCGGGAAGACTAAATCAGCATTGTTTAACATACCAAATGTATTTGACGCTGTACCTGTAACCTCAGACATTTGTGCCAGTAATGCTTCCTGTTCAGCAGGCAATACATGTGGACGTGCCATTGTAATCTCTTTTAAAGATTGCTTATATAGTTGTAAATCCTTGTTTTGTGCCAAATACTGTTCTATTGTTTCTTCACTCAATTGTAAAATTTCTGGTGTTAAAAACGCTAAGGCAGCTGAAATACTAGTCGCCAAAGTTTGAATACGACTATTCATATCCTGATAGGAGCTATTTGTCGTATCTTGGTCATAACGCATATGGGCATATGTGTATAGCTTCATTGTACGTTCATAAATATGATCGTGATAAGTTAGAGCCGCTAATAAAGCATCTGCACCATTTTTTAAAGTACCTTTATAGCTAGGTGCCTTTTTTGCAATTTCTGCGACCTCTTTGTATTCTTCTTCCCATTGGGCGTCATTTGCAAAGATGTCCTCCAAGCGCCAAGTTAACTCTTCCGGAACTTCATTTCTTACTAAAATTTGATTGCTGTTACTAGCCATTTGTGCCAGCCCCCTTATATGTGAGTTTTTCCTATATTCTCATATTTTCTCAGTATATTGTGGCAATTGCAAATAAATGAGTATACACCTGCTCATAAATATCTGGAAAACGGTCATTTTTTTCATAACTTTTCGCAAGTACCATTCCATAATTTTTAATAGCCTGCATCGCTTGATCAGTAACCTCCACATTTTGTTGGATTAAAAACGACCGAACTTCATTGTCGCTTAATTCATGTGGTAATAGCTGTAAATCTCTACAAAAATGATGGAGAATCGTTTGCCACTCCAAAGGGGACATCGGAATCGCTTCTGCAGTTTTCACCGGAACACCAACATAGTCAGGCATAGCAGTAAGGGAAAAATGTAGCTCATAACTACTTCGTAAAAATGTATCTTGCATCCCCTTTTTACTATGTAATAGCCGCTGATATGTGAATTGCCTACAAAGCTTTTTATACAATTGCCAGTAACGATGAAATTCATCTTTCGTAATCGACTTAGGTTCATAAAATGGAAAGTGCTGCTTATGAGTAGCTATTTCTTGTACTTTACCTATAAAAGTATACCCATGAACATGAAGAAGATTCGTCCAATAAATAAATCTCGATGTCTTGGCATCATAGGTCACTAAATAAGGCAAACCACTTGCTGTAGTAGTAATCGTCTTTTGCATGATTGGAGAAATAAAAATCTTTTGAATACCTAGTGAGGATTGTTTTCTTTGAGGTGTTTGGAAAAGCCACAATGCTTGTATAGAATTTTTCTCGTACCCAGATGTCCGTAATTGCCATTTTTCATGAGAAATTGTGCTGCATTGAAATTCTAAAGCAAATTGCTTTTGCTGCCTGGTCACAAGCATATCTGGCCGCTGTGAAAGCTCAGGTAAATAAGGCTCCAGCTTTACTGTATGCCCGAGTCCTTTCAGCCATTCAAATAACTGTATTTTCCCTTGTAAATGAAGTTTAGATTCTCCCTCTGAAAATAACTGTACACAGTTACTATTGGCGTTATGAGCAAAATGAGGAGTATTATATTTTCCGATCTTTAATTGGACAGGCTGTTGGCATTGTGGGCAATAAAATTTCATATGTGGCCTATATCGTTGTAAGGTTTCTCTCGTATATTGATATGGGTGAAAAAGCTGCCGCTGCTCATTCAAAGCAAGTAACATAGTATCATCTCCTTTTTTGCTCAATTTTAAAGGAGTGCCTTTCTAGCAACAAATAATTAACGGCTTTTTCTTGAAATTTGAAAAATGCCTCTTTTTATATAAAAAAAACCTCGTAAATGTTAGATACAAACTAACATTTACGGGGCCGTTTTATCTTGATTGAACACCAATTTTGTCTACAATCTGAAGCTCCTTATTAATCAGGAGCTAAAATTTAAGCAAAATATTTCCTCACAGTTTCAAAGCAATTATATTCCATAATTATTTCGCCATACTCTTCTAGGCGATGGATTGTGAAATTCGAAGGTATTAAAAATTCTTTGATAACTGCATTTCTATCATGGCGATTTAGGTCATCATCTGCGTTTGCAAAGTCAACTACTAAATAGTACCAACCTTCATATTTGAATAATGAGGAATCCACTAATTCATCTGTCATGCGTTTTGCTACAGGGATTAACTCATCAATATCTTTAAATTTATAAACATAAATGTCTGTATCCATAAATAATTCTGACTCATCCAAGTCACCAAATTGAGTTAGTTGGCTAAGAAGATCTTCTCCAACTTCGTCAAAAGGGGCAAACATATCTTTGTGTTCATCAAAATTCGAATGACCATCTAATGTTTCACCGTCTTTTAAAATATGTGCACGTGTGACAATGATCTCCAAGCCCACTTCAGAAGCATTGATATGAATCCAAATTGGACCTTCTACATCAAAATAATCCTCCGTGTTTACTTCATCAATCATATCCCAAAAAAGTTGTTCACCCTTTGCTCGATTGTACCAAATTTCTTCACGACTATAGCCGCGATCCTCTATATCATTGTACGTAATAAAGAGCTTGAGTGTATTTTCATTTACACGTTCGATGTCCACTAGACCTCATCTCCCTTCACTGTCATTTGTCGAAAAACAGTTTTGTTTCATTAGTATGCTTTTATTCATTATTTTTAACCTCATACTCCATTGTTTTTCAACCTTTGACTACACTACAGTAAAACAATCGAGCAACTGTGATTATCAATTTTTAGCCTGAGTTCCTTTATTTTAAATGGTATTAGACACCACCGAAAAGGAGCCATATTCATACATTCTCAACATCTTAAAAAATGTTAATCTTTTGTAGCTGACGTTTGACTTTCGCTACAGAAAACATTTGATAAATGAAGAGGATTTTTTGTCACAGTTGTCTCTAATTCTATTGTATGCTGTTCTGTCATAAAATGAAAAGGATATACACCGTTTCGCTGAAGATATTTGAATTATTGAAATTGTAGTAAACTATTGAACTTAAATCAAGTTTAACATACTTTAACGGAAATATATGTCTTTTCCCTATTATTTATTATACTTTATATACAAGGTTTTACATAAGTAAAACACAAAAAAATAGATGCCACAATATGCTAGTTGCATTTGTAACATCTAATACTTATTCTATGCAATTGAGGGTGCTATTAGTTCACCATGCGTTGTGCCTCTTGTAATTGATAAGCACGAACCTTGCGAGGTAGGAAACGACGGATCTCATCTTCGTTATAGCCAACCTGTAAACGTTTCTCGTCTAAAATGATTGGACGACGTAATAGGCCCGGGTATTCTTGAATTAACTCATATAAACGTTGTAATGGTAAGCTTTCTACATCAACATTCAATTTTTGGAAAATCTTAGAGCGAGTTGAAATAATTTCATCCGTACCATCTTCAGTCATACGTAAAATTTTTTTAATTTCACTAATGCTTAATGGTTCAGAAAATATATTACGTTCTGTATATGGAATTTCATGCTCCTCTAACCATGCTTTCGCTTTTCGGCAAGACGTACAACTTGGTGATGTAAATAAAGTTACGATCATACTGACACATCCTTTCATTAATAAGCGTTATCTATAAACCAGTGTGTTAAATTAGAATTAATGTAATGTAAATCTACATATCCATTATACAGTACTCTATGGTGTTTGAATATAGTTCCAATAAAAAAAAGAACAGGGCTATCACGAAATTTTCTGTATATTTATGCTCTTTTAAAGTAGCTAACTTCTTTGCATGTCTAATGAACTAATAATATTATTCCCATTTACAGAGCATTTTAAACATTCGTTTTCTCAATCCACTTGTTCTCAGTTAAAAATTTTAAACGAGAATTTTGTCGATTCTGTGTGTACAATATTAGACGTCAATTGCATAAATTTGGTTGCTTTTAAAACAGCAATAACAGAATATAATTTTTTTCACAAAAAAAACACCGCCAAAAGTCTGACTTTTCGTCTTGCAATTCACTTGGTCTTTGTAATATAATTCTTTGCAATAAATCAATTAAGTCTATGGTGAAATAGAGCAAACCTTTTCACCCACCATCGAAGATGAAAGACTGTTATTGAATTAAAGTAAAAAACGCTGACGAAGAGTAGTACATATGCATTTTACACGTTTAGAGAGTCTGTGGTTGCTGCAAACAGATCGTGTAAGCATGTGGAATGGACTTCCGAGTTAGCTTTGTGAACGTCCAAGTTTTTTGCTTGTGTCTATTAGCAAAGCTCGTCCCTTCACGTTACGAAGTAGAGTGGCCGTTTAGGCAAGCTGGGTGGTACCGCGGATTCAACATCATTCGTCCCTTCATTAGACAACTAATGAGGACGCATGATGTTTTTTATTTTTTTTAAGAAGCAAGAGCCTCAGTTGGGAAATATGCAAAATTACAGGAACTTCCCCGTTATACTGAGGAAACGAATCCAAGGAGGAAACGACATGACAACTATTTTTTCAGGCGTACAGCCAACAGGGATTGTAACTTTAGGAAACTATTTAGGCGCATTTAAGCAATTCCCTGCTCTACAAGATGAAGGAAATGCTATTTATTGTATCGTTGATCAACATGCCATCACAGTAGCACAGGACCCAAAAGAACTACGTCAAAATATTCGCAACTTAGCAGCTACGTATATCGCTACAGGTATTGATCCTAAAAAATCCACGTTATTTATTCAATCTGAAGTCCCAGCTCATGCACAGGCAGGCTGGATGTTACAATGTGTCGCATCGATTGGTGAGCTTGAACGTATGACACAGTTCAAGGATAAATCACATGGTAAGGAAAGTGTATCTGCAGCTCTTTTAACATATCCACCATTAATGGCAGCGGACATTCTTTTATATAACACAAACATTGTGCCTGTTGGGGATGATCAGAAGCAGCATATTGAGCTAACTCGTGATCTTGCAGAGCGTTTTAACAAACGATATGGTGATGTGTTAACGATTCCTGAAATTCAATTACCAAAGGCAGGAGCTCGTATCAAATCACTACAAGAGCCTACGAAAAAAATGAGTAAATCTGATCCAAATACAAAAGCAACAATCAAGCTTTTAGATTCAGCTAAAGATATTGAGAAGAAAATTAAATCGGCTGTCACTGACTCTGATGGTATTGTGGCATTTGATGTAGAAAATAAACCTGGTGTTTCTAACTTACTAACAATCGAATCTGCTATTTCAGGTGTATCCATTGATGACCTTGTAAAAAAATACGAGGGCATTGGTTACGGTGGATTCAAGCAAGGTGTTGCAACAGCAGTTATTGATCATCTTACTCCAATTCAAGAGAAATTCTACAATTTGGTAGAATCCGCAGAATTAGATATTATTTTAGATGAAGGTGCTGAAAAAGCACATGCTATTGCCAGCGCTACATTAAAACGTATGGAACAAGCGATGGGTCTTGGTCGTGCTCGTCGTTAAAAGAAAACACTGACTAATGCACTCTTGAGAAATACTATAGTCTTCTTTTTCGGAGAAGCTTGGCCAAATATAGAATAAGTTTAAGGATCATATTTTATCTTGATCGTTAGGAGTTCTATCAAAACGGACACCAAGTGCAACAGCACATAACACAATAGCTGAGCCAACAGCCATATAAAATTCTGTTGTATGCATCATAAATTTAAAGACAACTACCCAGGAATATCCTAACGTACGATAATTCAAATACAATATAAGATCTCCTACTGAGAGAATCATTAAACCGTAGCTCATTAAAAATAAAAAGAGTCGGAACAAGGTAACGGCATCCTTTCTATTTTATTCTTAATTATCATCTATTCACAAAACTATAAAAAAAGACGTCAGCCATGTAAAATTCAGGCTGACGTTTTTTTATTTTTATCTATTAGAGGCATTCGCGCTCTCTATATTATTCCTCGAATTTTTTGAATAGAAGACTAGCGTTATGACCACCAAATCCAAGTGAGTTACTCATTGCATATTTAATTTCTGTTTGTCGAGCTTCATTTGGTACATAATCTAAATCACATTCTGGATCTGGATCATGTAAATTGATTGTTGGTGGTAAAATGCCTTCTTTAAGTGCTAGCGTTGTGAAAATCGCTTCAACACCACCAGCTGCTCCTAATAAGTGACCTGTCATCGACTTTGTAGAACTCATTGCTAGCTGATAAGCATGCTCACCAAAGACAGTTTTTACCGCTTGTGTTTCAAATAAATCATTATATGGTGTACTTGTTCCGTGTGCATTAATATAGTCAACTTGTGAAGGTTCTACGCCTCCATCAGCTAGTGCTTGCATCATTGCACGTGATGCACCCTCTCCTTCTGGAGCAGGAGCTGTAATATGATGTGCATCTCCTGTTGCACCGTAACCTAGAACTTCTGCATAGATTTTTGCCCCGCGTGCTTTTGCGTGCTCATACTCTTCTAGAATGACAATACCTGCACCTTCACCGATAATAAAACCATCTCGATTTTTATCGAATGGACGGCTTGCTGTTTGTGGATCTGTATTTAAAGATAATGCAGTATTTGCACAGAATCCTGCTACAGCCATGGTAACGATTGGCGACTCAGCACCACCAGTAATCATGACATCTGCATCTCCACGTTCAATTACTTTAAAAGCATCCCCAATAGAGTTTGTACCTGAAGCACAAGCAGTTACTGAACAAGAGTTAATGCCCTTTGCCCCAAAGTGAATCGACACTTGGCCTGAAGCCATATCCGGAATCATCATTGGAATAAAGAATGGACTTACACGTCTTGCGCCACGCTCTTGGAATGTTAAAAATTGTTGTTCGTATGTTTCCATACCACCGATTCCAGAACCAATCCAGACACCAGCACGTGGCGCTAGCTCTTCATCGATTGTTAATTGTGCATCTTCCATCGCCATTATAGACGCTGCTAGGGCATAATGTGTAAAGCGATCCATTTTACGAGCTTCTTTACGTTCGATATATTTTTCAATATCAAAGTCTTTTACTTCAGCAGCAATTTTTGCTGCGAATAGATCTTTATTTAAACGTGTTAACTCGCCAACCCCAGATTTTCCAGCTTTAATGTTAGCCCATGTTTCTTCGATGCTATTTCCTAGTGGTGTAACTGCGCCAATTCCTGTAATTACTACTCGTCGTTTACTCATTGTCTTACTCCCCTCAAGCATTTTTCGTTATTATTTTCCCCATCTAATTGTAACGGCGCCCCATGTTAAGCCACCGCCAAATCCAACAAGTACTACTATATCATCATCTTTAATCTTACCTGCTTCAAGCTCATCTACCAAAGAAATGCCAATAGATGCCGCCGACGTATTACCATATTTGTGAATCGTTTTTGACATTTTTTCCGGTGGTAGCTCTAAGCGCTCACGAGCAGATTCCATAATTCGAATATTTGCCTGATGCGGTACTAAAAAGTCCACATCTTCTTTTGTTAAGCCTGCTTTATCTAATACATTAACTGCAGATTGACCCATTTGGCGTACTGCAAATTTAAAGACTTCCCTACCATTCATTGCGATTGTATCTTGCTGTGTTAAATACAAATGCTTTCCACCTGTACCATCAGCCCCAAGCTCAAATGATAAAATTCCTCTACCCTCTGATACTGGTCCTACGATTGCTGCACTTGCACCATCACCGAATAATACAGCCGTATTACGGTCTTGCCAATCAATTACTTTCGACAGCTTTTCAACACCTACTACTAAGACATATTTATAAGTATTTGATTCTACAAATTGTTTTGCTGTCACTAAACTATATATAAATCCTGCACAAGCTGCTGCTTGGTCCATCGCTGCTGCATTCACTGCCCCAATTTGCTCCTGAACCATACATGCTACACTTGGAAATGTTTGATCTTGGGTTACAGTTGCAACAAGAATTAAACCTATTTCCTCAGGTGAAATACCTGCTTTTGCAATAGCTTCCTTTGCAGCGGCTACTGCTAAATCTGAAGTTTCCTGATCATCTGCGGCAAAATGACGTTCTTCAATCCCTGTGCGAGTTCGAATCCATTCATCCGAAGTGTCCATAATTTTTTCTAAATCAAAATTTGTCACGACCTTCTCCGGAACATATTTGCCAATTCCTATAATACCAGCGTTCATATAGCAACCCCTCTGCTTTCTTACTATCAATTATTAGTAACTGGTCATAATTATAACTTATAATGAACGACAGACGCAAGATGAATTAAAATTAATGCTTTTTGCCCTATGAGTGGGTTTTGCCCAATATAAGCGACTTCTCCTCTCTTTTGAGCGGGGCAGTCACTTTATTGAGCGGCTTCTCCACACCTTTGAGCGGCGCAGTCACTTTATTGAGCGGCTTTGGGGTTAGTATAAAAAGTGGTGGGGTTAGTATAAAAAGTGGACACGGAAAACTGAGAGTAGATATGATAGAAATAACTATTTTAAAGGACGTGTACCGAATGACTAAAAAAATAACCCAAGAATATCGTGATTATGTTGTGAAATTAGTAGTAGAAG
>NZ_JBIWDH010000012.1:0-107775 GCF_044761885.1 Lysinibacillus sp. NPDC097231
GGAATGGCGAATTAGAGTGAAAGAAAGCCTGATGTTTCATTGGGACATAAATCATTCAACGACTGTATAATTTTGGTTAATCAACACGTGTGATAGTTTTATAAAAAATGTCTTGATAAAGTATTCGCTATTAAAGGCGGATCAATTCAAGCCCATTAGTAGAGGTGAGAAACAAATTCATTACCTTCTGCAAACACCACAATTGGATGATGAATAATGGGCATTAATCGCCGAATTGGAAATATATAAGAATACTTATATTCTCTTTTGTAAAAAAGCTTAAAATTGTATTATATAATTGTATAAAGGAGGTGTATATGGATATTATTAGTAATCGCAACTTCCCAAGTTTGATTTAAGAAAATTCTTCTTTTCCATCTTTAAGATTTTTGTATAAATATCTCTATTTAATAATTCAAAGAAAAACAGTGCTTTAGTATAACAATTCGCAATATTCTCTTTATCTACATTTTTCTTTTCGTAGCATTGTCCAAGGTAATAATAAAAGTTTCCTATAATAGACATGTTTTCAAGCTTAATTGATTTAACGATTCCTTGTTCACAAGATTGTATAGCTTCTTCGTATTTATTCATATCATAGAGAGTTTTCGTTTTATTATACAGTATTCTTAATTGATAGATATCTTGATTTAATCTAGGAGAGTAGAACTCGTTACTATTAAGGTCTATTTTATTGTAATAAAATAAAGAATCATTGTAATCTCCTCTAATAGCGTATAAAAAAGCTATAGTATTGTAAATTCGGTCTTTTAGAAAGCTTTTATTTATAATAGTGTCTGGTGTATTTGATACTAATTCTTTTATTTTAAATAATGCGTCATCAAGACTTACTTTATTTAAGTGATACGAACTTAGATAGAATTGCCATTTTAAGAATATTCGAAACCAAGAGTCTTGAGGGTCTTTATCTAACTCTCGATTGACAATCTCATTAACTATATTAAATTGTTGTTTAATAGTTAGTTCTTCTATATCGTACACTAGCTTATTAATATAATTATAATTATCAGTTAATAAAATATCCGTAAAATACGTTATAGGTTTTTTTAATTTTAATGATATTGCAATTAGTAGATCTAATCCCGGGATTATTTCTCCTCTTTCAATCATACTTATCGTTGGTTGGGTACAAATTTCGTTGCTTAATTGCTCTTGTGTTAAGTGTAATGTTTTTCTTAAATTAGTAATTTCTTTCCCTAGATTATTATGCAAATTTTTTCACCTATCTTACTAAATATTTTTAAGGAGGATGTTTAAATGAGTAAAAAAGTAATTTTAGGTTTTGCTCTCTACAGGTATTATAAATAACAATTCACCATACTCCAACAAGATTTTCGATTTTTAAACATCGTCAAATGACTGGGGAGCCGAATATTATTTATTTATAGGAGGGAAATTATGATAACGGTTGAAAAGATTAAACCGGAAATGACTTATAATCTTAGACATAAAGTCTTACGTCCCAACATGACAGTTGATGATTGTGTGTATACTACGGATCATGAAGAAGGTGCATTTCATGTTGGGGCTTTTTACCAGGGGGAACTGATTAGTATAGCATCTTTTTGTATCGAGAAAAATCCTGATTTTAGCATTGAAAATCAATATCGCTTACGAGGAATGGCAACGCTTCAAGAATTTCGAATGTTAGGAGCCGGAAGACAGATTATTGATTATGCCCAAAATTTATTAACAGAACAAAATATCGATTTCTTATGGTGCAAAGCAAGAACTTCAGTACAAGAATATTATAGTAAATTAGGCTTTAACATACATGGTGAAGTTTTTGATTATCCCCCAATTGGTCCACATATTGTGATGTATAAAAATCTAACATAAGCTGAAATGTGGTGCTACTTGGGAATTTTAGATTTCTTGGTAGAAGATCTTGACCGCAGCAAGGGCTGTGCAAGTTCGTGTTCAATTCCTTTGTTTGCTGTAATAAGGATGCCTCTTGTATAAAAAAGTAGTTATTGCGAAAAATAAGACCGTCAAAATGGGTGATTTGATGACAATTAGTATTTGTAGTTTTATCACTGTTATGACGGCTTTTTGCTTTCATACATTTGAAAAATTTCGTCAAGTGTATAACTAGCTTTTTATTACAAATGAAGGAGGTGTAAACATGAGCGTAGTTTATAGAATCGCTTTAGTGTTAGTCATTATTGGAGCTATCAACTGGGGACTTATAGGATTCTTTAGATTTGATTTAGTGGCCTATTTGTTTGGTGGACAAACAGCGGTATTATCACGATGGGTTTATGCACTTGTCGGGATAGCCGGATTAATATGCATGCCGATTCTTGTGAAGCGATTTGAAGAGGATGAAGATTTTAATGAAGATTTTGATTCCCAAACTCGCATAGACAGAAATCCAAGCTATGGTTTGGAGGCTGGTGAAGAAGCAGATTTCACTGAAGTAAGAACAACTGAAGTGAAAAAAGTAGAAAAAAAGAATGAACATAATAACAAAAGTAAAAATAAAAAGTAACCTCTTATCAAAAAAACTGGTGACCATTTGGTTCGTCAGTTTTTTCATTATGGCTTAGATAAACAACAGACAAAATCCGCATTGAAATCAAGGATTGAGAATGGGTGCTTTACTTCTCTAAACGCCAGATAACAATACGGATTTTTCCAGATTCCTTATATTAGTTCACAACTATTAGCTGTTATTACTTGGAAAAGCAAATGACGAGGCAGATTCATTGTTTTGGTCGAGCCATTTTTCAGAAATTGTTTTGGTTTTTGTGAAGAAGCGAACTTGGTCAGGTCCAAACATGTGTCCTTCACCGAATTTAGAACGTTTCCAGCCCCCAAAATTATGGTAGCCCACAGGAATTGGTATTGGGACATTAACACCAACCATCCCAACCTCGATTTCGGAAGTAAATTTACGAGCTGCTGCGCCACTATTCGTAAAGATAGTCACACCATTACCGAGTTCATGCGCATTGATTAATGCGATAGCCTCGTCAAGAGACTCCACCCGTACAACATTACGTGCAGGACCAAATACTTCTTGCTCGTAAATTTCCATACCTGGTTTAACGTTGTCGAGTAGGGTAGGTCCTAGATAGAAGCCATTCGAGTTTTTCGAAATGTCAGGGTTGCGACCGTCACATACTAATGTTGCACCTTCTTCAACGCTGCGGTCGACATAACCGATGATCGTATCTTTTGATTGCTGTGTAATGACAGGACCAAAGTCAACTTCTGGATCTGTATATGGTCCTACTTTCAATTTCGAAATTTTTTCGGCTAAAATTTTCACTAATTGATTGGCCGTTTCTTCTCCAACGGGCATAATCGTTGAAATAGCCATGCAGCGTTGAGAGGCAGCTCCATAAGCAGCCCCTAAAAAAGCATTAGCAGCTTGTTCTAAGTCTGCATCTGGCATGATAACCATATTATTTTTACCGCCACCTAACGCAGTTACACGTTTACCATATTTTGAACCTGTTGCGTAAATCATATCTGCAACGGGTGTTGAACCAACAAATGAAATAGCTTCAATTGTAGGGTTGGATAAAAGTTCATTTACAGTATCTTTATCTCCATTGATGACAGTCCATACACCATCTGGTAAACCTGCTTCCTTCCAAAGCTCTGATAAAAAGAGTGCTGAACATGGAACACGTTCAGATGGCTTTAAGATGACGCAATTTCCAACGGCAACCGCCATACTTGTAATCGCCAGCGGTACCATGACAGGGAAATTAAAAGGAGAAATCGCTGCAACTACACCAAGTGGATCTTTAGCTGAATAAGCGTTAATATTGCCTCCAACATTGACAGAATACTCACCCTTTAGTAAATGAGGTGCATTGATAGCTAAATCAACAGATTCTAAGCCGCGCGTAATTTCACCCTTTGCATCTTCAGTCGTTTTTCCACTTTCAGTACAAATCATGTCAATTAAGGTATCCATTCGTTCTGTTAGCAATTGTCGAAACTTGAGCACTATTTCAGCCCGTTTGCCAACGGATAGTGCACGCCAAGCTGGAAAAGCATTCTTTGCAGCAGAGATTGCCTCTTGTACTTCCTCTTTAGTTGCAAGAGGGACCCGTGCAATGATGGCTCCTGTGCTAGGATTGTAGACGTTTGAATATTGTCCACTCTTTCCTAGAACAATCTCCCCGTTTATAAAGTGACCTAATTCTTTTACATCCGTATTTGTAACCATTAAAGTAATTCCTCCTAAAATTTAATAAGGTTTATGGCTGTTGAAGAAGTGTGCTTAAGGCATTTGTGAATTTCTCCACAATAAAATCTTTTTCGTCCGAGGAGATAATCAGTGGTGGAGCCAGTGTTAGGATATTGTTAAAGCCTGCAACTGTAACGCCATTTTTACCGATGATTAACCCTTGATCTTTACAGACACTGATCACTTTGTTGACTTCCACTATATCAAGTGGTGCTTTACTTTTTTTATCGCTGACAAGCTCAATACCTATTAATAAGCCCTTCCCTCGAATATTCCCTACATATGGATGATCCTTTAATTGCTCTTGTAATTCAGACAGAAGAATAGAGCCAACTTCCGCAGAGCGTGTAAATAAATTTTCCTGTTCCATAATTTCAATGTTTTTTAATGCTACCGCACAGGCTGCTGGAGAGCCACCAAACGTGTTCACATGACGGAAAAAATCATATTCCTTACTACCAGCAAATGCCTCGTAAATTTCTCGTCGTACAGCGGTTGCAGAAAGGGGCATATAGGCACTCGTTAAGCCTTTAGCCATCGTTATAATATCCGGTTGTATTCCGTAATTTTGGAAACCAAATGCTTTACCAGTACGTCCAAAGCCACAGATAACCTCATCTACAATGAGCAGGGCACCATGTTTTTCACAAACAGATTTTGCTCCTTGTAAATAGTTTTCATGTGGCATAATCACACCACCACCTGTAATAATAGGTTCCATGATAACAGCAGCGATAGTATCTGACATTTCCCATGTCATGACATGATCGATGGCTTGCACAGATGGTAATGCAGTAGGGTCATTACTTTGAATATGATCTTCATTGGCACGATAAGAGTCAGGCGGTGTAACATGTAGAAATCCTGGTGCAAATGGCTCGTATTTATATTTACGCTGGGCTTGTCCTGTTGCAGCTAATGCACCCATCGAGCTTCCATGATAGGCACGATAGCGAGAGATAATTTTTGTCCGACCTGCAGCTCCCTTTTGCTGATGATATTGTCGTGCAATTTTAAAGGCAGCTTCATTTGCTTCGGAGCCACTATTTGAGAAAAATACGACATAATCATCGCCTAAGAGCTCGCTAATTTTTTCGCTTAATTGGATGGCAGGAATATGACCGACTGATAAAGGTGTATACGTATTTTCTAGTAATTGTTCATAAGCGATTTGGGCAATTTCCTCACGCCCGTAGCCAACGTTTACGCACCATAAACCGGACATGGCGTCTAGATATCGTTTGCCATCAATATCTGTAATCCAAGCTCCTTTTGATTTCTGGACAATCATCGTTGCATTCGGGTTATATGGCTTCATCGCATGCCAAACATACTGCTCATCTTTCACTTGCCAATTTTGACTTGTTAAATTTGCCACTATGTCTCAATCCTCCTAAACAGGTAGTTTTGCAAGCATTCATTTATATGAGGCAACAAAAGGCAAAATAGACCCCATTTGTACTTTATATGAATGCATAACGTGATTTAGAAGGTGAAATTGTTAAATGAAAATTCAGATATATTAACGACTATTGGTGCGTTAACACATCTTCAATCAAAAATGCAATATAGAGATTTGTCTTAGTAAATGGATTACTTAAGTCCATATCTAACAGCATTTCAATTTTTTTTATTTTATAAAGGACTGTGTTGCGATGGATAAATTGACGTTCACTAATCCTACTAGTGCTACCATTTTCCTCAAGGAAAATGCGTAAGAAATGTACATAATCGGTGTTATGCAAGTCGTCATATCGATAAAGTTGCCCTAAAATGTCTTGGCTAAATGATTTGATTAATGTTTGATTTTGTACGGCCATAATAATTTTATAGGCACCAATTTCTTTATATTTGTATAAGAAGCGGTTGTTATGAAGCTTTGCTAATTGGATAACCGTTAATGATTCATCATAGCTTTTACGAACATTTTCAAGCTCTTTATGATAGTTTCCTTTACCAATGATAATATCCAAGTAACCATTTTTCTGAGTAATTTTATCGTAGATTTCTTCAACTATTTTTGAGAAGGGAGTATTTGGTGTATTAATTTGTGCTCTGTCGATTAAAAAGATGAGGTAATTTTTATGTTTTAGTTTTAAGAAGCGTTTATATCTATTCTGAAATGCAAATTGGATCAAGACCTCATAGCGATCTATCGTAACTTGTGCACTGTTTGTTGTGCAAGAAATGATGGCTAGCTCTCTTCCTTGTGGAAATCCAAGCTGTGTTAATTGATCTTTTATAGAGTTGGCGTTTTGTTTGTAGTGAAAAAGTAAATTGAAAAGAGCCTTTTCTTCGATAGAAAGTTCTTGATGGTGATTGGCAATAAATTGAAATGTTGTTTTTAAAAGGTCGGCAATGCGATAATTCCATGGCATTTGAAAAATAGGAAAATCATGTTTGTTGGCAAATTTTTTGACTGATTCTGGTATATTTGGAATGTATGGGCCGGTATTAATGATAAATCCTGCTACTTTTTTAGAGAAAGCTAATTTAACAAGCTGCTCTAAGGAATCTCCTTGTGAGACTAAATTAATACCTGTAGTGACGACTAATTCATTAGGTCTACAAAACATAATTAAATCGATGCTTTCTACTACGTTAATTCCTGTGACTCTTCGATACGTGCCGCTTTGTCCAGCTACTAATGTTAGCATTGGGAATTGAACACCCTCCACAATTTTACGAATCGTCCCCATATTTTCCCCCCTTATATATGAAGATAACTTACCATATATCATGTGCAGTTGCACATATTTTTTTAGTTTTATAACCATATCTCGCAATTTTTATCTTTTATAGAATGTGTAGTAACTACTGTGAAAGAGAGGACTTGCATATGTATAAGTGTAATAGTAGACGATTGCAAGAGTTAATTGCACAATTTAGTCAATTTGGAGCTACTGAGAATGGTGGCGTAACGCGCTTGTCTCTTTCGAATGAGGATGTATTAGCTAGAAACTACTTTTGTGAGTGTTGTGATGAATTAGGGATGGACATCAAAGTGGACGATATGGGTAATATTTATGCCATTCTACCAGGAAAAAAGGATGTTCCTCCAATTGTCATGGGGTCGCATTTAGATTCTGTTGAAAAGGGTGGAAGATTTGATGGTGTATTAGGTGTATTAACAGCTATAGAAGCAATTAGAACATTAAAGGAAAATGACATTGAGCTCGATATACCGTTAATGATTGTTAATTTTACGAATGAAGAGGGTGCTCGTTTTGATCCAGCCATGATGAGCTCTGGTGTTATCTCATCAAAATTTGAAAAAGAGAAAATGCTACAATCTGTCGACAAAAATGGTACTAGTTTCAAGGAAGCACTACTAGCAAGTGGCTATGAGGGCGATCAAGAAAATCGCTTAAAGGAAGCGCTAGCTTATATTGAATTGCATATTGAGCAAGGGCCTGTACTTGAGGCGAACCAACAGGAAATAGGAGTTGTAGAAGGTGTATTAGGCATGGTCTGCTATGAAATTACGGTGACAGGTCAATCGAATCACGCGGGCACAACTCCAATGTCGATGCGTCAAGATCCGATGCTTGTGACGTCCAAATTGATTACGTATTTACATGAAGAGCTTGGGAAAATTGACGAACAACTAGTGTTTACCTTTGGTCGAGTAAACGTCTCTCCAAATATCCATACGGTTATTCCTAACAAGGTGATTTTTACGATTGATTCGCGTCATCAAAAGCCAGAGGTCATGCAAAGGGTTGAGGAAATATTGACTGATCTACCTACAGAGAATATGGGCTGTAGTATTCAGCCTACCAAGCTATGGGGTAGAGATACAGTCTATTTCGATACAGATATTTGTAATGAGGTGGAAAGAGCTTGTCAAAGCTTTGGTTACAGTGCCCATCGAATGTTTAGTGGCGCAGGACATGATGCGCAATATATGGCAAGCATGATTCCTTCAGCGATGATTTTCGTGCCAAGCATTAATGGTAAAAGTCATTGCGAGGAAGAGGAAACAACATTTGAGGACTGTGCGAAGGGAGCAGATGTTTTACTTGAAACAGTATTGACACTGCAAACGAAGTTCAGTCTGGGAGAGACATACACGTTACATTAAGGTAGATGTATTATCTTACGCCAGGCGAAGTTGATTGAGCATTCGCCAATTATTTTACGAAGGGTGAGGGGAAAATGAAAAAAATCATTAAAGGTGGACGAGTAGCAACAGCCTCAGATGTTTTTGAGGCAGATATTTTAATAGAAAACGGAAAAATTGTTCAAATCGGCAAAAATTTAACCGAGGTAGGGGCAGAAATTATTGATGCAACTGGTAAATATGTGCTGCCGGGTGGAATTGATCCGCATACGCATTTAGATATGCCATTCAACAATACTGTGACAGATGATGATTGGAAATCTGGTACGATTGCGGCAGCTTTTGGTGGGACAACTACTATTTTGGACTTTTGCTTAACGGCTGGTGAGGAAAAGCTTTCAGCGGCAGTTGAAAAGTGGCATGAAAAGGCAAAGGGAAAATCAGCCATTGACTATGGATTTCACTTAATGATTGGTGATTTAACACCTGAAACGGAAGCTGAATTACCGAAAGTTTTAGAGCAGGAGGGTATTACTTCTGTCAAAGTATTTATGGCTTATGCAAAAGAATTTCAAGCCACAGATCGTACACTTTTTAAAGCTTTTAAAATCGCCAAAGATCTTGGTGCTGTTGTCATGGTACATTGCGAAAATGGCTCAGTTATTGATGAACTTGTGGAAGAGGCGCGACGTGCAGGACATAAGGAGCCGATTTATCATGCGCTTACTCGTCCAGCAGAATTAGAGGGTGAAGCGACAAAACGCGCTATTGAGTTAGCCCATATCGCTGGTGCTACCCTTTATGTTGTGCATGTAACTTGTAAGGAGGCAGTAGACGAAATCATTGCAGCGCGTGAAAAAGGCTATGACGTCTATGGTGAAACTTGTCCACCTTATTTAACATTGGATCAATCTGCTTTAGCACAACCGGGCTTTGAAGGGGCAAAATATGTTTGGTCCCCACCACTTCGTCCAAAATACCATCAGGAACATTTATGGAATGCGCTAAAAGCAAAACAACTACAAACGATTGGCTCTGACCAATGCTCATTTAGTTTTAAAGGTAAGAAACAATTAGGATTAAATGATTTTTCTAAAATTCCTAATGGTGGGCCATTTATTGAAGATCGCTTCAGTATTTTATATTCAGAAGGTGTAGCGAAAGGTAAGATTTCCATTAATGAGTTTGTCGATATGATTTCCACTAAAGCAGCAAAAATATTTGGTTTATTCCCACAAAAAGGAACGATTGCCATCGATTCTGATGCCGATATCGTTATTTTTGACCCAGAGGCAAAACGAGAAATCTCGGCCAAGACGCACCATATGAATGTGGATTACAACCCATATGAGGGGTGGGAGGTATCAGGTGAACCAGTCAGTGTCTTAGTGCGAGGAGAATATGTCATTAAAGATAAAGAATTTGTTGGTGTACTAGGTAGTGGACAATATATAAAACGTCCTTTAAAAAAGGCAGCTGCAGAGGAATTAAAAATTTAGCGTCTATCCGTAAATCTGTATTTACGGGCTTCAGCGAAAGAATAGATTAATTGCCCGAAATAGCCCGAATCGTGAGGACTAATAATCAATGGATATAAAGAAACTCCACTGATTAGAGTTTTACTTTATGACCGATTGCTTTGACTGGAGAGCACAGCAATTGGTCTCGTAGTTTTTATCTTTATTTAGCACATTGTTTTTAATGTAAATGAATTATGAACACATGAGGGGGATGTGGAATGGCTCCGAATCAAGAAAATACAATGACCCAACAGCTAAAACGCAATTTTGTGGAATTAACGAGTAGGATGACAAAGAATGAAGCAATAGAGGAGGCCAATCGCTGCCTGTATTGCTATGATGCAGCGTGTATTAAAGCTTGTCCAACGAGTATTCAAATCCCAAATTTCATAAAAAAAATTGCTTCTGGTAATATGAAGGGCTCTGCGACGACTATATTAGAAGCAAATCCAATTGGTGCAAGCTGTGCAAGAGTTTGCCCTACGGAGGAACTATGTGAAGGGGCGTGCGTGCTAAATTCCTCAACAAAGCCAATTAAAATCGGAGAATTGCAACGTTATGCAACGGATTGGGCGATGAAATCAAATGTTCAGCTGTTTAAGCAAGGGCAAAGCAATGGCCAAAAAGTAGCGATTATTGGTGCAGGTCCTGCAGGATTAGCAGCCGCTCGAGAACTTAGTCGTTTTGGCTATGCTGTCACAATCTATGAAGCTGAGTCTAAAGCTGGTGGCTTAGGTAGCTATGGTATTGTATCGTTCCGTTTACCGAATGAAGTCGTTGATTGGGAAGTTGAACAAATTGAAAAGCTTGGTGTGGAAATCAAAACGAACACAACCGTTGGCGTGGATATTTCTGCAGAGGAGATTTTAGAGCAATATGACAGTGTCATTTTAGCAGTCGGTATGGGGGCTGTACCGAATTTGGGCATTGCAGGAGAAGACTTAGTCGGTGTATATGATGCCATCGAGTTTGTTAGGAAGACAAAAATGGGACCGCTTACAATGAACATAGTTGGCAAGCGTGTAGCTGTTATTG
Organism: Lysinibacillus sp. NPDC097231; assembly: GCF_044761885.1. NCBI lineage: Bacteria > Bacillati > Bacillota > Bacilli > Caryophanales > Bacillaceae > Lysinibacillus > Lysinibacillus sp. NPDC097231. Next base: position 10,847 of record NZ_JBIWDH010000012.1, read on the forward strand.
GTGCTGGAAATACCGCAATCGACGGTGCCACAAGTGCTGTGCGTTTAGGCGCTGATAATGTTCAAATCCTTTATAGAAGAACACAAAAGGAAATGACTGCTTACAAATTTGAATATGAATTTGCCAAACAGGATGGTGTTGAGTTTAAGTGGTTAACAGCACCGAAAAAAATTATTGGTAATGAGGCAGGTGAAGTTGTCGGTATTGAATGTGTAAAAATGAAGCTTGGTGACACAGGTCCGGATGGTCGTCAAAGACCTGAGGAGATTATGGGGTCTAATTTCATTATTGAAGTGGATGCTGTCATTAAGGCAATTGGTCAAACACGTTTTGTGTCATTGATTGAAGCTTTCGGTTTACAGCATACAAATGGTGTTGTGGATATTGATGAAACGACAATGCAAACTTCCAATGAAAAAGTGTTTGCATGTGGAGATGTTGTCTTCGGAAATGGACAGGGCGAGGCGATGGTTGTAACAGCAGTGCAGCAAGGAAAAGATGCAGCATACAAGATCCATGAACGTTTAAGAAAACCAAGTGAGATTGCATAAGGGAGGAACTAATATGGCAGACTTACGAATTGACTTAGCGGGCATCAAATCGCCGAATCCGTTTTGGCTTGCTTCTGCACCACCAACAAATTCAGGCTACCAAGTGCAACGTGCATTTGAAGCAGGATGGGGAGGTGCTGTGTGGAAAACATTAGGGGAGCCGATATTAAATGTTTCTTCACGCTTTGCCGCTGTTAGTTATAACGGACAACGAGTAGCGGGCTTCAATAATATCGAACTGATTACGGACCGTCCTTTAGAGGTGAATTTGCAAGAAATTTATGAAACGAAGAAAAGGTTTCCTAATCACGCGATTATTGCCTCTTTGATGGTGGAACCGAAGCAAGAAAAGTGGCACGAAATTGTTAAACGAGTAGAAGATGTGGGGGTTGATGGTCTTGAGCTTAACTTTGGTTGCCCACATGGGATGGCAGAGCGAGGAATGGGTTCTGCCTCTGGTCAAGTCCCTGAATTGGTGGAAAAGCAAACGTACTGGGTGAAAGAAGCGGCAAGTACGCCTGTTATTGTAAAACTTACGCCAAACATCACAGATATTACGGTTACGGCAGAAGCAGCTACTAGAGGCGGAGCAGATGCTGTTAGTATGATTAATACCATTAATAGCTTAGCTGGTGTTGATTTAGATACTTGGAATACAGTGCCTCATGTTGGAGGAAAAGGTGCTCATGGTGGCTATTGTGGCCCAGCAGTGAAACCTATTGCACTCAATATGGTCGCTGAATGTGCCCGTAATCCATTAGTTAATGTGCCAATTTCAGGAATAGGTGGTATTTCCAACTGGCAAGATGCTGCAGAGTTTATATTAATGGGTGCTACGGGCGTGCAAGTTTGTACAGCAGCTATGCATCATGGTTTTAGTATAGTTGAGGATATGATAGATGGACTCAACAACTATTTAGACGACAAAGGTATTGCTTCTGTTATGGATTTAGTCGGTCGCTCCGTTTCCAGATATTCAAATTGGGGTGATTTAGACTTAAATTATAAAATTGTAGCAGAGATTAATAATGATGTTTGCATTAATTGTAACAAATGCCATATTGCTTGTGAGGATACATCGCATCAATGTATTGATTTATACTCAGAAGATGGTCGCCCGATGCTAAAGGTTCGAGAGCAAGACTGTGTAGGTTGTAATTTATGCTCCATTGTTTGTCCTGTAGATGGAGCTATTACAATGGTTGAACGCAAATCTGCAGTTCCTCCAATGACTTGGAATGAACGTCAATCTCTAATTAGCAGTCTATCTAAGTAAAACGTCTTCAATAAGGTTCAGCAGCACAGGTTGGGAATGACATCACGTGTGAATGAGTTGATTAAAGTAAAGTCAGTGGAAGCCTGCTAAGAAAGCACCCGGTCGCAACGGAAATCAACCCAAGTTATGGTGAGGAGACTTAAATAAACTGAAATTCCACCTTCCTTCAGCATTTTCGTTGAAGGAAGGAATAGCCTCATGTAAGTTGTCACGGAAATTGGAGAAAAAAGGAGAGAGATTTTATGGAACGTGACGGGAATTATTTAAAATCCCCAGATTTACTTCCAGTGACACATCAACAAAGAAATATTGGAACATTTGGTTTTGCAGTGATTTGGATAGGAATGGCAATTGTATTAGCGGCTTTTGCAATTGGTGGCTCGGCGATTATTAATCTACCATTGCCAATGGTTATTTTAGCAACTTTGATTGGCTCTTGTTTAATCGGTGTATTTATGACGTTAATTGGTGATATAGGGATCGAGCATGGTATATCATTCCCTGTATATATGCGTGCTCCATTCGGCACATTTGGGACACATATTCCATCGCTTGTCCGAGGAGTAACTGCAGCATGTTGGTTCGGCTTGAACACTTATTTCGGGGCACTAGCTATTAACGGTATTGTGAACTTACTTTTTGATTTTAATAATTGGTTTATCTGTTTCATTGTCTTTGCAGCACTGCAGCTATTTAATACATCACTAGGCATCAAATCTATTGAGCGCTTTGCAGATTTAGCAGCGCCGGTCATTATTTTAATTTCTTGCTGGATGTATTATACATTGGCAGATACTGCAACAGCCCAAGGGAAAAATATTTGGACGTGGGTAGAATCGCCAACAACAGGTTTTACAGCCTTCACGGCATTTATGGTAGTGATCATGGCAAATATGGGATTTTGGTCGACATTAGCAGCCGATATGCCTTCACTGTCACGCTTCTTTAAAGCACCAAAAAATGAACGCAATTGGTTCAAACGCAATAAAACACAGCTGGTCGGATCATTAATCGTCATGCCAATTACTAATACTTTCATTGTGACAATTGGTGCCGTGTGCTACATGGCTGTTGCCTCTGCTGACCCAATCAATGCATTACAACAAAGTGCAAGTGGATTCATATTAGGTATTTTACTGTTAATGATTGTGCTGGCACAATGGTCGACAAATACCTCTGCCAATGTTATACCAGCTGCAACCATTTTTTCAAATATCGGTGGACCGAAAGTGCCGTTTTGGGTTGGGGTTGTTATCGCAGGAATCATTGGTATCATTGCGCAGCCATGGAGTTTATTTGATGTGTTAGTCAATGCATTATTAATTATTGGCGGTATTTTAACAGCAATAGTTGGTATTTTATTCGCTGATTATTATCTAATCCGTAAACGCCGTGTACATGTAAAAGCACTTTATGAGTTAGAAGGCCAATTTAAATATTTAAATGGCTTTAACGTAGCCGGTTTAATCGCATGGGTAATCGGTGGTGCAGTGGCAAATATTTTCTCCACGTATTCTTCCTTAGTAGGATTCTTTGTAGGAGCATTCGTATATTATGTATTAGCAAAGTATTGGTGGTTCAAAAAGTATCCTCAAGCTGAGCTAGAAGATCCAAGTGATGCAAAATATTTAGGTATTACTGCTGGTCATAATTTGGATGAATTATTTGGACAGCAACAAGCGCCTGTGCCAACTGTCCCGGAAGAGGATGATAGGGTTGAGCAACCAGATCCGCTACTGGAAATCAAAGGTGCTGAATAACGTAGCTATCATACACTGAGGTTGATTAACGGAAAAGGCGAGGTGATTGCATGTCAGAATACTTACAAAGTACAGAAGAAATCGAAAAGGTAGACCATTATTTAGATAGTGGATTTAAAATCCAATACGTTTACGAAAATTTGAGTGGGATGTTTGTGGAGTTTGCACGTCAGGAGGAGGTTATGCTGTTGCAACTTCTAACAGCAGATGCCCGTAAATACTTCTCGGCAAAGCTTCAAGAACAAACGCTATTGCAGTAATAGAGGTGAAAAAAGCATGCTATACAAAGTGCCGAAAAACAAAATCGTTAAGGATATCTTTATGAGTGTTGCGGCGCTTTAAATGAGAGTGATTTTCCTTCTAGGCTATACGTTTACAGCTGACGCTTCGCTTTCGCGCAGAGCAAAGCTTCCTATGCTCCTATCACTATACTTTCGTCGTAAAACATAGTTTGCTAATACTCAGTGCAGAGTCTCATCTGTTTCGATTTTTATAAAGTGTAGCTTTTTTAAAAAAAGATTGATAATTTATAATAAGGTTTGAAGAAAATCACCTCCTTAGTTTGAGGTGATTTTTTTTGGATATTTATGTTAAAATTATTACTTACCTTGTATGTAATCGTTCAATTAGGGAGAAATTGAGTTTTATACTTTGTGCTGTTGTTCATACACTAATCGGCATTGCATTAATATTTTTTTACGGTAAATTACCCCGAAGCTATAGTTACATTGCTTAGTGTCTTTTTAGTTTTTAGTATTCTTTATTGGGGGTACATATTACATATTTCCTCCTTAAATGTTTATTATCGGAGGGAATCAATTACTTTCTTTATGTGTATTATCAGAATGGAGGTGCGAATCTAATGAGAAAAACAACACACATTATTTTCCTTTCGCTTTTAATTGTAATTTTATCTGCTTGTACGGAAGAAAATAACTCTGAAATTTATGTGAAGGGCTTAAAAAATGTCGATGTTTTAAATAGTCATGGAAGTATTGAAGGTTTGGAAAAAATGTTTAGTTTTTATGACAATGTACAAAATGGAGTTCCTTCTAATTTGCGAGTTGTACACTATACGATTGAAGGAGATCCAATAGTAACAGATTTAAGTCATGATGGAGAATTTCTTGAAGTGAAATATGACACTACTCGTGACAACTTTGGAAATGGAGCTATTACAATCAATCAATGTAGTAATTTAATTGAGGAAGTTAATCCTACAAATACGTCGTATATAGCGGTTGACTGTAGCGATGAACTTTATGGAATGCAAGAAATTTTGCACATTAGCTATAACATGAGCCAACAAGATCTGTTTGAGTTCGAATTGAAATATGGATTAAATAAGGAGAATGAAATAAATACGTTATCCAACACATTGATAAAAGAAAATAGTGATAACGGAACACAAATAAACAGTGACTTGAATATTGCGATGGACGTAAAGCAAGAAGTATATAAAAGACTAGTTTTTGCAAATTATCTAGGTGAAAAAGAATTAACGAGTTCTTGTGATACGGAAAGTTCAACGAATTACTTTCTAAAAGTACACATAAATGGTGGTGAACGAGAATTTCAATGGAATGATTGTGATCAAAGTTTAGATGGCGTGAAATTTACAAAGATAGCAAATTACATCATCGAACAATCCTCTAATAAAAAAATTGTACAGCCAAATGACACGATTCAAGGCTATGTGTTAGAAAAAAAGGACAACGGGCTGTTGATTGGAGAAGGCATTACGATGCTAGATTATGAATGGGTTAAAGATGAATTACAGCATATGGATTTTGATCACTATATTATTGAATTTACCATCCTAGAAGGTATTGATACAAAAGAATACCACCCAGGAGATAAAATCCTAGCAACCATAGAAGAACGAATGAGTGATTCCAAACCGGGTAGGGCAAAAGTAAAGGAAATTAAGAAAATAGAAATTCATTAATTGTTTTTAAGGAAGTCTAAATCTATTAGTCAAATTACTCGTTTGTGATTAGGATTAACTCTGAAATAAAAAAGCGCCTCTCGTATTGTACTACAGCCCAATTGTTAGACAGAACTAACAATTGGGCTGTAGTTTTTATCTTCATTCAGCAAATGTTTCTTGCATCGAAAGCGTAGCGGCAGATACAGAAGACTCTCACCTCTATAGCTGGTGAGATGAATGCAGTTTTGGTTCTTTTTCAGTGGGTGTCCAAACACCTACTGAAATAGAGGAACTCAGTCTAAGAACGCCACGTCCTGTGGCAACGACTGAGTGACCAACATCATGCCGCTGACGCTTCGCTTTCGCGCAAAAAACATCTGTTGGCCCAAAGCCTCCGGCGGATGTCACGGATTTTGAAAGGAATGAATAAAGGATGTTAGCCTAAAACCTTCGCATCCTGCGAAAACGGCTAACTGACCTGCGTCGTGCAGGCCTGGGACAATTCAAAATCCGGACGCAATTACGCCAAGGCGAAATTGATAAACAAATATTTTTTAGACGAAAAAGCTTTTTAGGAAGTGAACATCCTTACGACCTTTAGGTTTATAAAAATTCTACTTGTAATATGCCGATACTTCTGAATATTTCGTTTTTTGTTTTTCGTAATTGAAAAAACTTCATGACCTCTTATGTTACTTTTTATTCATCGTACTATGTTTTTGCCCATATAAAGCGTAAATAATCAGACCTATCATAAACCAAATACCACAAGCAATCCATGTGTGGACTGAGAGCTGAGAGATGAGGAATAGACACATTAAAAAGGACAAAATTGGTAGCGTTGGGAAAAATGGCACTTTAAAGCCACCTGAAGGGATATTTTTGTTTTTGCGTAAGTTAATTACGCCAATAGAAACAATTGTAAAGGCTACTAAAGTACCCATATTCACAAGCTCTGTTAGCTTTGAAAGTGGTACAAAGCCAGCACAAAAAGCTACCAGTAGAGCAAATATCCAAGTATTTTTCACGGGTGTTTTAAATTTGGGACTTAGCTCAGCCATGCTTTTTGGTAGTAATCCATCTCGACCTAATGCGTACAGTAGGCGTGTCCCGCCATAAGACATTACAAGAATAACAGTCATCATTCCTACAACTGCACCAAGTGAAATAATCCCTGCTATCCAATCTTGATGGACAAGCTGCATAACATAGCTTACAGGGTCACTGACATTTAGTTCTGAGTATGGCACGATACCTGTTAAGACAAGTGAAACGGCAACATAAAGAACAGTACAAATAAGGAGTGATCCGATAATTCCAATAGGCATATTTCGTTGTGGATTTTTTACTTCTTCGGCAGCTGAAGAAACAGCATCAAATCCTAAGTAAGCAAAAAATACTAATGCTGCACCGCTAAATATACCTTCAACACCAAATGGAAGAAATGGTTGCCAATTAGTAGGCGCTACGTAAAACATCCCCACACCGATAAATAGTAAAATAACGGCGACCTTTAAGAAAACCATAAAGGAATTTAATCTAGTGGATTCTTTAATGCCAAGCGTTAATAAAAAAGCTGTAGCAAAAATAATGAAGATAGCAGGTAAATTGATAAACGTTCCATCAGTAGGATTAAATGCACCTGAAATTGCTGTTGGTAATGCAATGTTAAATCCAGCAAGTAATGAACTTAAATAAGATGACCATCCGGTAGCAACAGCCGCTACTGCCAATCCATATTCCAATAGCAATGCCCATCCAACGAGCCATGCGACAATTTCGCCAAAGACGATATAGCCATACGTATAGGCACTACCTGTAACTGGAACGCTAGACGAAAACTCCGAATAACACATGCCTGCAAACGCACAAACGATGGCAGCTATGATAAAGGAGAAAACAATCCCTGGACCTGCATGGGTAGCAGCGACTGTACCAGGTAAAATGAATATTCCTGTACCAACAATCGCACCTATGCCAAGCAATACAAGGTCAAAGGCACCAAGTGTTTGCTTAAGTTGAATAGTCCCTCTCTTTTGTAGTAAATCTTCTACATTCTTTTTTCTGAATAACTTTTTACTCACGAACAAACCTCTTTTTCTTAGAAATATGTAAAGATTTTATACTTTTTTGATTATTAGGTCAATTATTTTTACGATTTTAAGTTAAATTAGATGAATTTTAGGAAATTTTTAAATTAAAAGAGATTTTTAAATTAATTAGTCTAATGTGAATAATAAAAATATTCTGAAATAATTATTTGTCATTATATAAATTTGAAGTAATGTTGATTTAATGTGTTTTTCCTGAAAATACAATTGTGTTTTTAGAAAGAATTTATTATTATTGATAAAGTAATCATCGTAGAGAACATAAAAGAAAGAGGCGTAATTGGAGTGGCAAATAAAGAATTAAAAAGAGGATTAGAGGCACGTCATATCCAAATGATTGCTCTTGGAGGTACAATTGGCGTGGGTCTATTTATGGGTTCTGCAAGTGCCATTCAGTGGACAGGACCTTCCGTGCTCCTAGCATATGGGATAGCAGGTATATTTATTTTTTTTATTATGCGAGCAATGGGAGAGATGCTCTATGAGGAACCAACTACAGGTTCTTTTGCAACATTTGGCTATAAATATATTCATCCATTAGCCGGTTATTTAACGGCATGGAGTAACTGGTTCCAGTGGGTCATTGTCGGAATGTCAGAGATTATAGCAGTAGGAACATATATGCAATATTGGTATCCAGATTTACCAGCGTGGATTCCAGGTTTCATTGCAATGGTGATTTTAGCTGTGGCCAACTTTATTTCTGTTAAATCGTTTGGAGAATTTGAGTTTTGGTTTGCCATGATTAAAATTGTGACGATTGTTTTAATGATTGTTGCAGGTTTTGGTCTTATTTTCTTCGGGATTGGTAATGAAGGCGTAGCAATCGGGTTATCGAACCTTTGGAATCATGGAGGCTTCTTTACTGGCGGTTGGACTGGCTTCTTCTTCGCTTTATCATTAGTGGTTGCGGCATATCAAGGTGTCGAGCTCATTGGGATTACAGCAGGAGAGGCGAAAAACCCTCAAAAAACTATTACTAATGCGATTCAAAGTATTATATGGCGTATATTAATATTTTATATTGGTGCAATCTTTGTGATTGTAACAGTTTACCCGTGGGATGAATTAGGTACAATTGGTAGTCCGTTTGTTGCAACTTTTGCAAAGGTTGGAATTACTGCTGCAGCAGGAATGATAAATTTTGTTGTTATTACAGCGGCGATGTCAGGTTGTAATAGTGGAATTTATAGTGCAGGACGTATGCTGTATACGCTTGCCATGAATGGTCAAGCACCCAAATTTTTTGGGAAGCTTACTAGTAATGGTGTTCCGATATTCGGTACTGTAGGTGTACTAATTGGTTTAGTTATTGGGGTTATTTTAAGCTATATAGCACCACAAAATTTATTTGTCTATGTATACAGTGCTAGTGTACTTCCGGGGATGATTCCGTGGTTTATTATTTTAATAAGTCAAATTCGGTATAGAAAAATAAAAGGTGAACAACTATCGAAGCACCCGTTCAAAATGCCGATTGCCCCATTTACAAACTATATAACGATTGCCTTTTTAGTAATGGTGCTTATCGGTATGTGGTTTAATGATGATACACGCGTCTCTCTAATTGTCGGAATTATTTTCTTAGCACTTGTTTCAATTAGCTACTATGCGTTTGGTATTGGAAAAAATCGTCCAGATAAAAATCAATAATATGAAAGGATGTGTCTCAACGTGTTGTGAGATACATCCTTTTTTGCTTACTACTATTTTTTTCGCATAATAAAGCTTAAGTGTCTTCCTGCTTGTTTATCTTGGCGATAGGAAAAGCCATCTGGACTAAGGAATGTGCAAGTTGCATCAATGCATATTTGCTCGGATGGAATACCAGCAAGCTCGCATTGTTTTTTCACGGTTTGTTGATTATCAATATGATATTTATTCGTTTCAGCATTAAAATACATAAAATCTTCAGCATATCCAAGATTGTGGAATTTTTCGTAGACATCTACATCCACCTCAAATTTTTGTTGACTCAGTGCCATACCAATTTGTACGTGGAAATCTTGTGGTTTGCATTGCTCATGCTCCATTAAATGTTGGAGCAGCTTTAATGTCACTTCCTTAACGGTTCCTTGCCAGCCTGAATGAACTACGCCAATAAGGCCATTCACTTCATTATAAAGAATGACAGGTACACAATCTGCAGTAAAGCTACATAAAAGTAAATTCGGCTCTAGTGTATAGAGTGCATCCGTATTCGAAATGGCAGTGTTCATCTGCTGTGCGCCACGTCCTTTATCAGCAATCGTGACTTTATGGAAATTAGCACTATGTGTTTGCTGAGTGCAAATGAAACTATTCAAGTCACACTGCAAGGTTGCGGCTAATTTCTTTCGATTTTCTAGCACATTCGTTACATTCACACACGTATGAAGTGCCATATTGTTTTGTTCCAGCTCCAGTGCATTCTTTAAGGTAGTGCCTGCGATAAATCGGTCGTTATCAAAATAAATTTTTGTTTTCATATCATCACCTCGTCTTACTATATATGATTGGCAAGTGAATGTATAGGCGCATACGATTTGATCTTTTTACATTACATTTCATATCCCTCTATTGAACTTTTAGACATAAAAAATAGATTTCTTCACATATATTATCGAAGAATCATTAATAGTGGGAAGGAGTGTGAATAGATGACGCAAGCACATTTTCTACTGATTTGCCAATTAGGCACAGGGCTTTTTTGGATTATTACATACATACTAATCATTAAAAAAGGATTTCAAGATAAGAAATATGGCATGCCGATGGTTGCAATTTGTGCAAATATTTCATGGGAATTTATCTTCGCCTTTATGTATCCGCAAAATGAACTGCAAAGAATCCTTACTTTAATTTGGTTTATTTTAGACATCTTCATTATGCTGCAGTTTTTGCTTTATGGTTATAAGGAGTATAAAAAAATAATTCCGATAAAAATATATTATTCATCTTTTTTCATTACACTCGTAGTAAGCTTTTTCACGATTTTAGCGATGATGCATGAATTCGATGATATGGCAGGCACATATGCAGCATTTTCACAAAATCTGATAATGTCGGGGCTTTTTATCGCCTTATTCATACAAAGGGGGAACTTAAGCGGTCAATCAATGGGCATAGCAGTTTGTAAAATGGTCGGTACTGCATTTGCTGCAGTCGGCTTCTATATGTATTTTCGAACACCTTTGATCACCATAATCTCACTTGCAACCCTTATCTATGATTGGATCTATATTGTATTAATTTATAGGAAATATGCTCAATAATCTGCAAGCTTTTTGTGATAGAGGCACCTTTAGTAGGGGGGCTTAGAATCACAAAAAGTCTTGCAGATTTTTTTAATTCTTAATAAAAATTGTATGTATTGGTTATTGTAGCCAAAATTTTGCATACAGAAACTATAGTAATATATGCTAATTACAATAGTGTTGCAACTATATTACAAAGTTCAACAGTAAGAATAGCGCCATGTAGGTAATTGTATAGCACTCTTTACCTTATGTAATACAATTGTAAAAATCCTTCCAAATATTTAGTGATGAATAATATTGTGAAACTATTTACGATAAATATAGAGCAAATTAGGAAGGATTGATTTACATGTTTAAAAAAGTAAAAAAAGCAGTACTTGCTTCAGTATTATCCGCATCATTATTAATTCCAGTCGTTGCCTTGGCAGCCGACTCATATACAGTAGCATCAGGTGATTCACTTTGGAAAATCGCTGTAAAAACTCAAACAGGTACACAGGAGCTAATTGATGCAAATCCTCAGCTAGCGAATCCAAATCAAATATATCCAGGCCAAAAAATCAATATTCCTACTAAAGAACAAGCGGGTGTCGAACAAGAGGTTGTTAAACTAGTTAATGCAGAACGTGCTAAAGCCGGTCTGCCAGCTTTAAAAGAAGATTGGGAACTTTCAAGAGTGGCAAAATATAAATCTCAGGACATGCATGACAAAAAATACTTTGATCACACAAGCCCAACATACGGTACACCATTTACAATGATGAAAAACTTTGGCATTACGTATAAATCTGCAGGCGAAAATATCGCAATGGGTCAACGCTCAGCAGAGGAAGTTGTCAAAGCATGGATGAACAGTGAAGGACATCGAGCAAATATCCTGAACAAAAGTTTCACACATATTGGTGTAGGATATGTGAAGGACGGCAACTACTGGACGCAAATGTTTATTCAAAAATAACAATAATGAACTGCCCCGAACTCAGCTTTACTGAGGGAAGGGCAGTTATTTTATTTTACAGGGAATTACCATTGCTTGAACATAGAAGATAGAAAAAATAATAAAAGGCATCGAGAGTGAACTTCCCGATGTCTTTTGTCGATACACTTTTTCATACTTATCCCTGCTGATTCTTAATATTAATGGCCTTAGCGCGCGAATTAACGCCAAGCTTACTATATATAGTGGATACATAAACACGAACGGTTCCTTCCGATAAATGCAAATGGTTAGCAATTTCGCGATTAGTTTTACCATTTGCTAATAAATCAAAAATCTCTTGTTCACGAGATGTTAGTAATTCGTTTGTGAGAGTATGGGTCTTGCTACTTGTTTTGAGATAATTAAAATAATGCTCCGGTACAGGATCCCACTTCATATCAAGCTGTACTTCCTTGAAATATCTGTTTAAAAGCGGGAGTATTTCTTTTTCATCTAAAAAAGTACGAACATAGTAAAATTTCGCTGCCACAACTAATCCCTCATGTAAAATATCCAATGCGATCTTGGTGTCTCCTAAACGATTATGACAAATTGCTTCAAGCACCGTCGCTTCCACAATTGTTGCAATTTGCTCATCTTGCTGTGCTTTGGTTTTTACTTGAATCAGTACGGTTAAAGCATCGTTAGGCTGTTCTTTTAATAACAATAACCGAGCATATACTAACTGCCAAAAAGGTTGCTTTGTTTTAGTTGCCTGTAATATCATCTCAGCATTCTGGGTATCACCGGCGACTACATAGCCATATGCTTGCATAATCCGAAGGGATGTTTGCCAATGTTTTTCTCTAACAGTCTCTAATACTTGAGTCAGCATCGCTTGTGCAGAATTCAGTTGGTTTTGCTGCATGTAAATTTTAGCCTTTAGTAAATACATTGGGATAAATAAACCGGGATCATTAAATTGATGTCCTAACCTGATAGCGATTTCTAGCTCCGTTTGCGTAGCCTCTAATAGGTTTCGCTCGTATAAAGATTCGGCAGCAACCCCATAACTAAACGCTGTGACATTAGCAGTTTGTAAAGCGGTTTCTCGAAAAAGCTCTCCTATAGCTGCACCTTCTTCTAATGTTTGAAGTTTTCCTCTCGAACCTAAGCTTGTTCTTACCAGCTTATATTCAAAAATATTATAAGGGATTGGAACGTTATCCCAACGTGAAGGAGCTGGTCCCTTATCAAGTAACTTCCGCATAATTTCTTCTACTAAAAGTAAATCTCCACCTGACGCAACTATAGCGTATGCCTTTGCACTTTCATAAATATATGCCATTCCTGCATGCTCATCTTGTTCCATCCATCGCTCTGTATGTTGACGTAGTTCAAGTTCTTGCATAAGTGAAGTAGTCGTTTCAACCTCCATTGTGGATATAGAGGTAAGGAAGCCCATGACAAGCATTTCGTAAGGAACTGTATAGTGATTGCTACGAAGTTGATGTAACCAGCGCATGAATGTAGCAGTTTGGCCAGACAAAAATAGTTGGACAAGATGTGTTGTAATCCATATATTTGCTTGGTCATATAGTTCATGCTTAAGGGACAATTCAATCGCAGAGATATAATCACCCTTATCATATATAAGAAGAGCAGTTTCTTGGACAGTTGTCTTGACTTGCTGAACTGACAATTGTCTGTTTAGTTCAATTTGTAAAGCTTCTGCAAACAAATGATGGTAACGGAAAATAGGCCTTGGTGCTTGAAGACGTATGATGAAAAGCCCCTTCGCCTCTAATTCTTCCAGCAGTTCACGGCTGTTTGTGTGCTTCGTTAATTGGTCGCAAATAACTGGGTCAAGCTCATTTAATAACGATGTGCGTATTAGAAATGCCTGTGTTGTAGAAGGCAGGTTGGCAATAATCTCTTGCCATAAAAATTCTGAAATAAATGGCTGTGCTTGCTCTTGCCATTGCTGTAGGGAGTCTTTGTCATTTACTAAGCTAGCTAGTATTAAACCTGCTACCCAGCCTTCAGTTTTTTCCATAATAAGTTGGAGTACATCATGATTCGATGCAGGTAAATTTTTCATCGCGAAAAATTGTTTAGCTTCCTGCAAGGTGAAACGTAATTGTTCTGAATTAATTTCATGTACCCATTGTTTAACACGCCATTTGGCAATTGGTAATGGCAATGCAGTTCGCGTTGTTAAATAAACATGAACCTGTTCAGGTAGTTGCTCAATGAACTGTGTCATTCGTTGATGAATAATAGGATTAGAGATTAAATGATAATCGTCCAACACAATATGTATAGGTTTTCCAATGGAGATGATTTCCTCTAAAAAGGAATTAATAAAAAATTCAAGTGTTGCTGGTTCTTGTGAATGCAAAAGAGGTGTAAGTACTTGATCTGTATTTGTTTGAAAAGCTTTTGCTACCGCATGTAATACGTAGGTCCAGCAACGAATTGGATCATTATCAGCATGGTCAAGTGATATCCATGCTATAGACTCCTGTGTTTGTTTGAGCCAGTGGCTTAAAAGAGTTGTTTTGCCATAACCTGCAGGAGCACGAAGAATCGTCACCTTTTTTAACGTATTATTACGAAAAGCGTCAAATAATCGAGCTCTTTCTACCGTGTCAATTGAACTGTCAGGAGCTTTAATTTTCGAAGATAGTAACATATTTAACGTCATATTTTTTCTCCTTATTTACGAAAAAATTTTTCAACACAAACCCAGTCGGAAGGATACTATCATTTTACTAAATTTTTACGATTTTTCGAATGTTAATTGTCCTAACATTAACATTTGTCAGTATTATCTTGCTTATTTCGAATATTTTAATTAATTTTAGCGTGCTAATTCTTTCGGTATAGTGACGATTCAATGCACCCACACATTGAGCTATGATTATATTACTGATTAGTAGTAGCAGATTACATATTGCACTTGCTATAACAAAAATTTAGTCCAGATGAGCGAGTAACACTTGCGCGGTTTGTAGCATTTATAAAAAATAAACATTCTACAAAGTGATTCCCTAGACTTTGTGGAGTGTTTTCATTTTATCCCGCATGAACGGGCAGTAAGACTGATGTGAAAAATAGTAGTGGAGTTTCACTGCCCATAAATGCCCGATTGAGGCCAACACGATGTTGGTCACACAAGCGTTTCCGCAGGATGCGAAGTACTTAAGCTTGTGTTCCTCTACAACAATCAGTTGGGATAAAAAATCCCACTAATTGAAGTTTCACTTTATAGACAAATAAAAATCAACAAAAAGCAACACACTATCAGCAATACCCGAATAAGATGTCTCTGTAGTATGACGATAGAGGTAGGTGTTAATTGTTGAAAAAGAAGTGGATAGCCACATTATGTATTTTATGCACTATAGGGCTAGTTGGTTGTCAGGGGAAATCTGTGCATGAGAAAAAACAAGAACAGCAAATTCAAGAATTAGAGCAAGAAGTAGAGAAAAAGCCAGTTACATTTGAACAACAAACAGATCCTGTTGTTGAAGTTGTGGACCCTATTACTCAAGTAATCATCCAGACAATTTCGCCGAAAGAAATGGGCTATGAAACGGACGTGCAATTGTATACTAAAAAAATCGAGCAGTTAGCAAAAGACTTAGCAAGCGGAAATGAAAAAGCAACCGGCTATGATAAGCGAATGATACTTGATAGACTGGACAATCAAGGAAAAGTAATTAAAGGTAGTCCGCTTATTATTTTAAAAGAAAGTGACTTGGTAGAAAGAATATTAGAAGCATCAGCTACTGGTGGTAAAGTGGAAATGCCTCTTTCTATAACAGAAAGCGGTTATTATCTTGAGGATATTCCTTATTTAGAGGATGTAGTCGTCGCATCCTATACAACTTATTTTAAGACCGCTGATGTAGGAAGAAATAAGAACATTGAGCTTTCAGCAAAGGCAATCAATAACGTCATTATCGGCAGTGGGGATCATTTCTCCTTTAATACAGTAGTTGGACCTAGAGACGAGGCGAATGGCTATCAACCCGCACCAGAAATCATCAATAAGAAAGTGGTGATGGGCATAGGTGGAGGTATTTGTCAGACGTCCTCAACCTTGTTTAACGCTGTTGATCAAATATCAGTAAAATTCGTGGAGCGTCATCATCATTCCTTAGATGTTGGGTATGTTCCAAAAGGAAGAGACGCTACTGTTTCTTATGGTGGCTTAGATTTTAGATTCCAAAACACTAGTGATGTACCATTTTTAATAAAAGCTAACTATGGTAAAAATTCTCTTACCATCGAGATAAGAACAGCAGAAAAATATGTAGAAATCTTGAAAAAGGGTCATAGTTGATTTTTAAAGGCACTTTCCAATAGTGTCTTTTTTTAGGTGTAATGCTATAGTGAAATTGAGGTAATTGTTATGAGGGGAGGAAAAAACAATGCATCCGAAACTACAGGCAGCAATAGATTCAATCGATTTTTATCAAGTAACCTATCCGGAAGATGCTTGTATTATAGTTGCAGATACTGAGAAAGTCATTGCCTATCAACCTGGTAAACAAGTGGACTTAAAAGTTAGTGTTGGTGATCCTGTAGGGAAATATCGTGGAACAACAACAGAAAAGGCTCTTAGTTCAGGAAGGTTTATTAGGGAGGAACGTGGATCCGAGGGATTTGGCATGGCGTATATTGCATCTGCGCAGCCTATTTTTGATGGTGGTAAAGTAATAGGCGTTTTAAGTGCAATCATTTCGAATAAAAAAATGGACAGTATGCGATTATTAGCAACAGAGCTATCAAGTTCTGTTGAAGAAATGACTGCTACAAATGAAGAGCTGGCAGTTGCGAGTGAAGATGTATCAAATCGCTTGGAAGCTTTATCTAAGTTTTCGGAATCAATGACTGGCGATATCCAACAAATCAATACAATTGTTAATTTAGTAAAAGATTTAGCGATGAAATCTAAAATTCTTGGATTAAATGCTTCCATTGAGGCAGCTCGCTCTGGTGAACATGGACGAGGTTTTTCTGTAGTAGCATCCGAAATACAAAAAATGTCACAAAGTAGTACGGACAGTGCTGATAGCATTACCAATCAATTAGAAAGTATTAAACAATCTATCGATCAAATCAATGAATCAATAAACCAAATTGCGGCGTTTACGCATCAATTCTCTACTAGTATGTATGAATTAACAGGTGCTTATAAAGGAATTAATAGCACAGCAGAAAAATTAATGCATATTAGCGATGTAAAGGCTTAACGATTAAAAAAGGATAATAGCCATTGAATCGCTATTATCCTCGTCATTTAAATAATAGTTAAAATTTCATGTGGTGTGGAAACTTTGTATTCTGGTTGTTCCTGTTGAACGGCCTCAATAGCATCATAGCCCCAAGCAACCCAAATAATAGGTACACCTACTTTTTTACAAGCTACAATGTCTCTTTGTTCATCACCAATATATACCACATCTGATGGATTGATATTCGAGTCCTTTAAAAATTTCTTCAGCACTTTATCCTTCCCAAAAATACGAGTTGAACTAAGAACATTCGACACACTATGAATGCCATTCATTTTTAGAAATTCTAAAATATTCTCCTGAGAATTGGACGATATAATAAGAATTTTATAGCCCTTTTTTCCAATTTCTGTCAATACTTCTTTGATACCGTCATAAAGATGAACATCATGTAATGATTGACGATACAGTCGATAAAATTGAGGTAATATCATAGGCAATTTATACATAGGGAAATCAAATAATTGACTGCGCTCCGTTATGGATAATTTTTTCAAGGATTCGATTTCTTTTAACTCTATTCCTTTAAATTTGTACTTTTGTGCAAGAGTGTTCCATGCGGATGCAAACACTGCTGTAGAATCTGCCAGTGTTCCATCAAAATCAAAGACGATATATTTCATAGTAAACTTTCTCCTTTATGTTCTAGTTGTATAGACGCTTCTTTCCTAAAAATGTTACTGGCTTTAGGAAAGCCTATTTATCACGTAGTGCATGATTATATAGGATATGAAACAAGGGATTGTAAATTACTCTACAAGAGCAAATTTTTAACTTGTAGATTCAAATAAAAAGGGGAATCAGAAACATTTCCTGTGGTAAATATTGTATCGGAAATTGCTCGAATTGAATAACGAAAAGCTTTGTTCTTGGAGAATATTGAAGTGGAGCTTTTAAGGAACTGTAAAAACCAAAGAGCCTGGCACTTTGGTTTTTGAATTTTATGGGGAAACGCGCAAAGATCATTCACTGTCGTAGCATCAACTTGGAATAGGGGCTTAGTTCTCCTAATTGCAATATAAGGAAGTTAGCATGATTTTATTACAGAATTTTCGGATAATTATATTGAGATAAATTCCATGTTTTTTTAAATATAACTTCCGAACGAATCTATTTGGACGCTTTAAATAAAATTTAAACCTCTTTCTTCTCGGTAAAAAGGAATATCATACTTATTTATTTCTGCATATTTTCTCCACATTTATTAGTTATACTGATTTTCGTTAAACTATAGCAACAGTCATTGAAAGCAATGAGTAAGTCTGTAGGAAAGGATCAGTGATATTTTTGTTAGAACAATTAAATTTTTTTATTGCATTTGGAGCTGGATTATTGTCGTTCATATCACCATGTTCTCTGCCACTGTATCCAGCATTTCTTTCCTATGTTACGGGGATGTCATTTAGTGAATTAAAAGAAGAAAGAGGATTACGCAATCGAAAGGCATTCATACATACAATTCTTTCCTTACTTGGATTTTCCATAATATTTATGGCTTTGGGACTTTCAACTTCTATCATAGGGGTTTTATTTATTAAGTATCAAGATTTATTAAGACAAATAGGTGCGATAATTATTGTCTTCTTTGGTTTAGTTATTTTAGGTGTGATTAGATTTGATTTTTTACTTTCAGACAAAAGGATCAAATTTAAGAATCGACCTAAGGGATATATAGGATCAATAATAATTGGTATGGGATTCGCTGCTGGATGGACACCTTGTACTGGACCTATTCTGGCAGGTGTGATTGCTTTAGGAATGTCTAACCCCGGCCAAGGAATGTTGTACATGTTATTTTATGTATTAGGTTTTGCTGTTCCATTTCTTATCATGTCGCTATTCATTGGAAAAATGAAATTTCTGCAAAAAAGAAGTGATCTATTTATGAAATTAGGTGCCGTAATTATGATTTTGATGGGTGTGATGCTGTATTTTGATTTGATGACAAAAATCATTGTCTTTATGACCCCATTTTTCGGAGGATTTACTGGGTTTTAGAACGAAATTAAGGAAGGATATTTGCCATTATGGAAAAGAAAAGACGACGTTCAATTATAAGATCTATAATTTTAGTAACATTGTTTGCTGCCATAGTATTTACTGTTTACACAAGTTTTGCTAAAGAGAAGACTGAAGTATTACAAGTAGGCGATTCTGCACCAGATTTCACACTAGTTGATATGAATGGTGTTAAACATCAATTATCTGAGTATAAAGGGCAAGGAGTCTTTTTAAACTTTTGGGGGACTTGGTGTAAACCATGCGAAAGAGAATTCCCAATTATAAATAATTATTACGAAAGTTATAAGGAACAAGGATTACAAGTATTAGCGGTAAATATTGCTGAATCTGATTTTGTCGTTCAAAATTATATAGATCGGAAGAGTTTAACATTTCCAGTATTAATTGATAAGAATAAGAGTGTGATGGGAGTTTACAACATTAGACCGCTGCCTACCACTTTTCTTATTAATCCGGAAGGTAAAATAGAAAATATAATAACGGGAGAAATGAGTGAAGAAAACATAAAAAGATATATGGAGCAAATTCTTTCAAGATAAAAATGAACGCAAGAGTACACAGTTTTACACTTTTTCATAAAAGGGGAGCGAGGAGTATAAGTGAATAAAATCTCTACAAAATTAGCCATTTGCTTTTTTCTGGTTGTGCTAATCATGGAGTCATTTCTTATGTATTATCTTCATCAAAATATGATTAATACGAGAGTGGAAGAAGAGTTTTCTACATTATTAGCAAATGGAGCAAATCATCGAGATGTTCTTGTAGAAAATTATTCAGATACGACCATCAAACATATCGTCTTAATGGAAAAAAATGAAGATCGAGAAGTGATGATTACAAATAGGGCTGGGGAAGTTATTAGCAGTTCCGATAAATCCTATATGTTACAAGAAGAGCATAAATTTATTATAAGCGACATTGATAACGAAAAAGATAAAATATTAGTTTCAGATTGGAGAAATTCACCGTTCATTGTGAGTGCCCACCCCTACAAAGTGAACGATAAACAATCAGGTTATGTACTTATGTTTCAAAGTACAAACTCGATTAATCAAATGGTTAAAGATATGAATATGCACTTTGCTATATCTGGAATGACAAGTTTAATTGTCTTATTCCTGATTTATGCATTATTATCTAAAGTTCTTACAAGACCATTGATACGTATGAAAGAGGCCACGGAGAAATTAAGTAAAGGTGACTTCAAAGTAAATTTACCTTATTTCGGTAAGGATGAACTAGGAGAATTATCAAGTTCTATTCAAAAATTGGCAAATGATTTAGATCATTTAAAGAAAGAACGAAATGAATTTCTTGCATCTATTGCACATGAGTTAAGTACACCATTAACTTATCTAATTGGTTATTCAAAAGTAGCAATGAGAGAAGGTTTAAGTGAAAAGGAACGGCAACATTACCTTGAAATTATTGGTGAAGAGTCCGATCGGATGAAAGATTTAGTGAAAAATTTATTAGATTTAGCGAGAATGGATGAAACCTCCTTTACAGTATCGAAAGAATACTTTTCGGCTCAACTATTTTTTGAGAATACTTACAAACTTGTTTTCCCTTTATTTGAAACAAAAAAAATTAAACTAAACCTCGTTTGTGAAAAGGACCTTCAAATATACGCTGATCCCATCCGATTAGAGCAGATTGTGCTAAATCTATTGGACAATGCTTTGAAATATTCTAATGAAAATTCAGGAGTTACCTTAGAAGTCTTTAAAAAAGAAGAGAAGACAGTTATTGCAGTAATTGATAAAGGAATTGGGATTCCATCAGATGAAATTGACTTTATTTTTGAGAAGTTATATCGGGTTGAAAAATCACGATCCCGTGCACATGGTGGTTCAGGGATTGGACTTGCTGTGGTCAAAGAGCTAGTGGAGGCACATGGAGGTAAAATCGAAGTGAAAAGTAAACTTGGAGAAGGTAGCATATTCAAAATAACAATATAAAGGGGGTCTTTAGATTCATGCAAACTATATTATTAGTAGATGACGAACCAAGGATGTTAGAGTTAGTGGAATTATTTCTAAACCCTCAGGGGTACAAGTGTATAAAGGAAACGAGTGGTAAAAAAGCAATAGAAATACTAAAGACAGAGAAAATAAATCTCGTTCTTTTAGATATTATGATGCCTGAAATGGATGGATGGGAAGTATGTGAAGCCATCCGTGATTTTTCAAAAGTTCCTATTATTATGCTTACTGCAAGAACAGACAAATTAGATTTGGTAAAAGGTTTGAATTCGGGTGCAGACGATTATATTACAAAACCTTTTAATGATAGGGAATTAGTTGCAAGAGTAAATGCTGTATTACGGCGTTTTTCCGAAGATGGTAAAGATAAGGATGAAATCATTTACAATGGTTTTATTTTAGATACAGAAACATACTCCTTACACTATTTAGATTTAAACGTTCAGCTAACATTGAAGGAGTTTTATATTATTAAAGCGTTAATTTCTAGGCCTACTAAAACCTATACGCGAGAAGAATTAATGCAAGTTGCTTGGGAATATGAAACAGATACAGATATACGAACAGTGGATTCACATATTCGTAATTTGAGAGAAAAACTTAGAAAAGCAGGTTTTCCAATTGATTATTTTCTGAAGACTACTTGGGGAATCGGTTACAAATGGAATTAGAATCGTATCGTTATAACAAAAAACATGAGGTGGATATATGAAAGGTAAAATGAAAATGTTTGCGGTAACTTTATTTGGTGCAACCCTATTAGCTGCCTGTAATGGAGAATCTGCCATTGAAGAAAACACTTCTAAAATTATTGAAACAGATATTAAGGAAATGGTCCATGATTACAGCGTACGTAATATGACAGCCAAATCTGTTTCCATCACATCGCAACAATTGTATGTAACAGATCAGGATGACAAAGATACAGTTTATGACCTTCCAGAAGACGAGTTTTTCGTTTCGATAGCACCCTACATAAACGAAACGCATCCTTGTGACAACCATAATTTAACTGGTTGCCAAGGCGAACTGATAAATAGAGATTTTAAAGTATACATTGAAGACACAGAAGGGAAAGTTGTAGTTGATGATACATTAACATCTCAAGCAAATGGTTTTATCGACTTATGGTTACCACGTGATGAAAAGTATCTGATTAAAATTGAGCATGAAGGAAAAAAGGTTGAATCCGAGTTTTCTACATTTGAAAATGACGGAACGTGCATTACAACGATGAAATTAATCTAGAATAAGAGGGCTCATTAAGGTAATTTAAAAATTTCGAGAATGAATGCTATAGGTAGATCACATATAAAAAGAAGAAATATTGTGAAATAAATTAAAATTGTGCTAGCTATACTATTGGCCTCTGTAGTTTTACCTGCACGGAATAGCTTTCTTTTAATAGCAAATTAAAAAGTATTGAAGGTGGTTCTAAATGTACAATTTTTTGTCTCAAATAAGTCAAATAATAAGTGAACCTATTTCTATATTTTTGAATTCATATGATCATTCTCCCGTAATTATCGCGCTTCTTTTAGGTTTGATTGGGGCAGTAGCACCTTGTCAGCTCACAGGAAATATTAGTGCTATTACTTTGTATGGAAATCGTATTATTCAAATAGGCAGCAATTGGATAGAAATTCTTTTGTTTATAGTGGGGAAAGTTGTCGTTTATAGTACAATCGGTTTGTTTGCATGGTTTTTTGGCCAATCATTTGAAACAAAAATCATAGAATACTTTCCAATATTTCGTAAAGCAATTGGACCACTATTAATTTTTACTGGGCTCATACTTATAGGCTTCTTAAGGTTAAAGTTTCTAAATCGTTTAACTACGCACATTCCAATGAGTTTAAAAGAAGGAAAGTTAGGTTCATTTCTCTTAGGTGCTAGTTTTGCCATTGCATTCTGCCCAACAATGTTTGTTCTCTTTTTTGTCTGGTTAATGCCTACAGTTGTATCTACTTCCTATGGACTTGTTTTACCAGCAATCTTTGGTGTTGCTACATCTATCCCTCTTATCATCATATTAGGACTTATGTGGTACTTTAATGTAAAAGGTTTAATTATGAAAAAGAGTATGAGATTTGGAAGAATGGTCCAAAGGATAGCTGGGGTTATACTTATTATCATTGGGATCTTTGACACAATTACATATTGGGGAACATAATCAATCGGGAAATACGTTTTATAAAGACAAAATCAATAAGCGTGGAAATAATAAACTACGAAAAATTCTATTCTTTATGGTTCGAACAATGCTTATGAGAAAAGGCGTTCAAAATCATTTCGTCGACTATTACTACAAATTAAAAACGCAACCTCAAGGTAAGCCCCATAAGGTTGCGATCGTGGCGTGTATGAATAAGTTCTAGAAAGTCGCATTTCACCTTATTACAACGGCATACTCTATGATTATGAGTCCTCACTACCATGATCTCTTCGAACAAAGAATTTTATGAAAAACTGTTGACTGGAGGTAAGAAGAGGCTGGCCTGAAAAAGTCGTTTGCTCACGACTTTTAGGACAGCCCCATTCTTTATTATTTCATTTTTTCAGGATGATGGGCAAAAACATCTAATCTAAAGAAAGAAAAATGCCCAGCTACCGAATACACTTGAGCCATCAGTTAGCGTGATAGTTAGAAGAAAAGTTTGTAATACTTACTATTTCTCCTGCATCAGATGCTGGAAACGGTGACCGCATCTGCATTAGATACAGAAATTAAAGTAAGATCCGTTGTCTCTACTGTATCGAAATAGCACCGCCGCCGTTTCCGACAACCTCAGATGTACCAGATATACTGACCTCAGTTGACTCAATGTAATAAACCATGAATAGTCTCGTTCCAGCGTTGACCGGTATATTCAAGTCAGATGCAATGACTACACTCGGTAAACGATTTACGGGCGGGCTTGGTATAGTCCCTATTATACGCGGTACCAGTTCAAAATCAGTTCCAGGGATAAACGTAAAGATATTGTTACCGGGCGTACCAGGTGTATCGTTCCGATATATCCGCGCGTGCACGCCCACGTTAATAGGAAGGTCATTTTGACCCAAAATAAACTTCGCCGAGTACGACGTTATGGTTCCCGCACGAGGCATTAACAACGGTTCGAGACCTACCGTACCTATAAACGCATCCAGATCTATCGTGTCAACGAGTGGCGTGACGACAGGGATTGGTGGCACGCCGTTAAATCCAAAGAAGTACATGTTGCTAGGGTCACCGTTAACATCCGTAGTTAAGGTGATTATAAACGGTGCCGTCGAAAATCCGGATTCTGACCCGCCAAATGGTATAATCGCACCACCTCCAGGGGCACCAGTAGCGCCAGTAGCGCCAGTAGCGCCAGTAGCGCCAGTAGCGCCAGTAGCGCCAGTAGCGCCAGTAGCGCCAGTAGCGCCAGTAGCGCCAGTAGCAGCAGTAGCGCCAGTAGCGCCAGTAGCGCCAGTAGCACCTGGAGTTCCACCAGAAGGCCCAGTAGCGCCAGTAGCACCGGTTGGACCCACTAAAGAAGGAGCAGCCAAGATGTTTTCCAATTTAGATTGAAGGAGCAATTCATTCTTAATTAAACTTTGCATGGTAGTGTTTACACTTGAATTAACAGCAAGTAAATCACTGATAGTTGTCGGACCCGAAAGACCTGGCAGCGTACCGATAGCGAATTGGAGTTTCTCCGCTTCGGCATTAATAATGTGACCTAGTCCTAACTCTTCAATCGCTATAGAAGATAACAAGAGATTCAAGGCGTCATCTCTAGTAATAGTGATGCTAGGGGTTATATTAGGAAGATTCGCTTGTGACATTGTCTTCATCCTTTCTCAATTTTTGATTATTTTGAATTTGTCGATCTATGGGAAGTTCCCCTCCTTTAGTCGTATAATGCAGGATATGATTTTTTTTCATTAACGGTATGTGCTTTCAACCCTATGAGAAGCTATTTATACAAGTACATACCGAAGTATGAATCACACTAGGGGTGAACTTAGAGAGTTTTGGGACAGCTCCACGGTTTCATATTTTGCTGCTAATCGATTTAAATGTTATTACATCGCCTCATCCGCAAACCGATATAGTGAAATATGACCGGCGCTGCCAATAACTCCAGTAGTTTCGGCTATGGTTACGCTATTGGGTGAACCATTCACGATCCTGATTGTTTCGCCAACAGATTGGAGGTTGACCCGAATGACCGATATCTGCCCCACGGTGTTTGCATTTGAGGATGGTGCAACGAGCGCTCCGCCGTTTATGGATACACCAAAGTAACTTTGTGCTGGCGTCCCTACTGCAAAATTTAAAACAACATCCAATGAATAAAGACCTGCTCCTGTAATAATAAAAGTATCAGTACCGTTGAAATCGATACCAAAGTATTGTAGCGATTCCATACTAACAGCGGCGCCGGAGGCTATTGTTTGGCCTTCTATATTTGCATAGAAGAATGCCTGTGAAATAGGACCGGTAGCGCCTGTTGACCCCAGTAGCCCGGTTGGACCTACTAAAGAAGGAGCAGCCAAGATGTTCTCCAGTTTAGACTCAAGGAGCAACTCCTGCTTAATTAATCCTTACATGGTAGTTTGAACACTTGAATTAATCTCTAGCAACTCATTGATGGTCGTCGGAATCGAAAGACCTGGCAGCGTACCGATAGCGAATTGGAGTTTCTCCGCTTCGGCATTAATAATGTGACCTAGCCCTAACTCTTCAATCGCTATAGAAGATAACAAGAGGTTCAAGGCGTCATCTCTAGTAATAGTGATGTTAGGGGTTATATTAGGAAGATTCGCTTGTGACATTGATAGTGGATATTTTGAGAAAAAGCAGATAAAATACTCAACTCATAGATTGAACAGTTTAGAGAAAAAGCTTAAGCAGAGTGGTAGTAAAGAGTTTGAAAGTATAGAGCACTTTGAGAAGGAATTAGATATTTTTATTTATCACTATAACTACAAACGCATAGAAAAAATTAAAAGACCTGAGTCCGATAGAATTACCGAACACAGATCTCTGAAGTTGCTTAAACTATATGTATATTGAGCCAGAACAATTCAATTTTTGCCGGCTTTGACCAAAGTCTGAACAGGCTGGTATATAAGTATAAAAGCAAAAAAATACATCAGAAAAGCGCCAGAAATCAACGTTTATAAAATTGGTTTCTCGCGCTTTTTATGGTTTTGACCAGTTATGACCCAGCCTCTTCTAAAAATAAATTAATAATAAGTATTATTCTGATTTAACTGAATTAAATAAATTAAGGAACAATTACTATAAGTGCTGCAATGAACTTAATAATTTGTGTGTTATATTATGCGAATTTATCAACGAATGCTTGTGAAGGAGCATTAAACAAAGTATGTCTCGTAAAAGAAATGTTACTACAAATCCGTCATGGCGAATTTCTTTGGCATTATGAATTCAGGATTTCTAACTTAAGAGAGTTTGAAAATGTAGAGCATTTTAAAATTTAAAATAGAAAAATATAAAACTACAATTCGAAACGAATGAAGGTAAAATTAAAAAGGCATGAGTCCGATACAATATCGAACGCATGCTCAAAACGTTGCCTAATGAAATAACTATGTCTAACAATGGGGGTCGCTTCAGTTTTTTTATTAAATTCTAAAATGAGTTTCATTTACTGAAACTCAATAATTCATCAGTTGCTTCCTTATACTCAGGATATATTTCTAGTGCTTTTAGAAGTAATTTTTTATACATCAATGGATTCCCTTTACTTTTAAAACATAACGCTTGATAAAATAAAGATTGGTATGATCCTGTACCAGACATCGTTAAATATGCAAGGTTTTTATCTCCTAATGAAAGACAATGTTCTAAGGTTAGAATACACTCATTAAACATACCTTCATGATAAAGAGAGACTGCTTTATAAAAGTGTAAATCAACATAATCAGGATATAAGAGAATCGCTTTATCAATCCCTTTTAATGCTTCTTTAAAGGATCCAGAAGTTACTAGTATTGAATATTTAAGATTATATAAAAGGGAAGAGGGCATTAGACCAGCTATCAAAAACCTTCTAATCGATTCATTACAATATAAAAAAGCTGTATCGTAGTTCTTTTGTCGATAGTATTCACTAGCAAGATGATATTCCATCCATGGACTATGTTTCTCATTTTTAATTTCAGTATGAAGCAAACTCATATTTCGCTCATTTTTCTTCTTCTTCTCTGTTACCTGTGTGAGGTATCCGAAATGGTGAATCTTTATAGGTAAATGCTGAATGTTATGAACATCCACATCATATAAATTTATTGTTTCATGAATACTATTTTCAAATTTAAAACCTAAGTGATTTTTAAATAGCCTGGATTGTGCCATAGTATAAATTCTGCTTTCATCTCTTTTATCACCATAATAATTAATAAGTTCTAATGAGAAAATGTCCACATTTGATTCCTTAATATATTGATGGAAAACGGCTCTATCGATACTTTCAAGTGTTTCATCTGCATCGAGAATTAATATCCATTCACCTTTCGCATTTTCAAGACTAATATTTCTTGCTGCTGCAAAATTATTATTCCATTTATGCGAGATTATTTTTGCTCCAAAACCCTCACCAATCTCAATTGAAGAATCCGTAGAGCCTGTATCCACAATAATGATTTCATCTACAATTCCCTGGACACTCTTAAGGCAACCAGGTAAGAATTCTTCCTCATTTTTAACAATCATACACAAAGAAACAAAACAATTATCCAATTGATCTCCTCCCTCGATAGTATATCTTTAAAATTTTATGAATATGAATAAAAGAAAAAAGGAGTGTTTTTGTTGGGTATCACTTTATCAATGGTGGTGAAAAATGAGGGAGATCGATATTTAAAAAAGGCATTGATGCAACATAAGCCATTTATTAATTCGGCTGTCATTATAGATGATGCAAGTACTGATGATACGATTACAATTTGCAAAGAAGTACTCTCTGGTATTCCTTTGAAAATTGTTGAAAACAAGGAATCTCGCTTTTTTAATGAAATAACACTTAGAAAGCAACAGTGGGACGAGACCATAACAACAAACCCTGATTGGATATTAAATCTAGATAGTGATGAAATTATTGAATCATCTTTTCATACACAATTTGAAATCATTACAAATCAACAAATGTATGATGCCGTCTATTTTCGTTTATATGATATGTGGGATAACTCACATTATCGTGAGGATAATTATTGGTATGCACATAGAACTTACAGACCTTTTCTAGTTCGCTTCAAACCTGCTGATCAATATGTCTGGAAAGAAACGGCGCAGCATTGCGGTCGGTTTCCATTAAATATTTCTCAGTATAAACACTTTTATAGTACCGTGAAAATTCAGCATTATGGATGGTCAACAGAGAAAGATAGAAAAGAAAAGTATGAAAGATATATGAAGCTGGACAGTGAGGGGATTTATGGATCTATTGAGCAATATAATTCAATTTTAGATAAAGATCCAAATTTAATTAAATGGGGTTGAAATAATAATGACAACAGTTAGTCTGTGTATGATAGTGAAAAATGAAGAAGAGGTTTTAGATCGATGTCTACAATCAGTAAAACACATTGTAGATGAGATTATTATTGTAGATACTGGATCTACTGATGGTACTAAGGAAATAGCAAAAAAATTCGATGCTAAAATATATGACTTTGAATGGTGTAACGATTTTTCTAAAGCCCGTAACTATTCATTTAGTTTGGCGAACAAGGATTATATTCTGTGGTTAGATGCAGATGATGTAATTGGAGAGAAGGAACAGTTGAAATTAATGGAACTAAAAGAAAGTCTATCCGAAGAGGTAGACGCAGTAAGTATGCCATATATATTAGCTTTTAGTGAATCTGGTGATGTAGGCTATCAGATACGTAGACACAGATTAGCTAAACGAGAACGACAATTTAAATGGGAAGGTAAGGTTCATGAAGTCTTAGTAGTTTCCGGAAATATCTTACACAGTGATATAGCCATCGAACATAAAAAAGAAAAAAAACATACAGATCGAAATTTACTAATCTATATGGATTGCTATGAGAGGGGAGAATACTTTTCACCTAGAGATGTCTATTATTTTGGAAATGAGTTATTGGATCATAGAAAATATGAAAAAGCTATTGCTCAATACCAATCATTCTTAGATTCCAATCAAGGATGGGTGGAGGATAATATTAATGCCTGTTTTAATTTATCAACATGCTATAGTCAATTGAACAACAAAAATTCACAGCTACAAGCTTTATTACGCATCTTAGAATATACCAAACCGACTCCGAAATTTTGTTGTTTATTGGGGGATATTTTAAAAGAAAAAGGGAATATTAATTCTTCTTTATACTGGTATTTAACAGCAATTAATATTGGTAAACCTGATGGGGAATATTCGGTTTTAGAACCACAATATTGGACGTGGTATCCTCATCTACAATTATGCGCTTTATATTATCAGCAGGGGGATATGAAAAACTCGAAATTTCATCATGATAATGCAAAATACTATGTACCACAACATCCAAGTGTTATTTTTAATGAACAATTTTTTAATCAACAACATAATGAATTATCTGTGAAAAATGAAATGCAGGATCATATAGTTAATTTAGTAGAAGCAGAGGCCATTGAGATTAATAAAAAAAAAGGTAAACTCAAAATACTGATTGGGAGCCCCATTAAACAAGATAATGATATTTTGATTCACTTCCTCCATTCACTTGAGAATTTAGAAAAAAGTAATGAAGTACAAGTAAATT
Source organism: Lysinibacillus sp. NPDC097231 (assembly GCF_044761885.1). NCBI lineage: Bacteria > Bacillati > Bacillota > Bacilli > Caryophanales > Bacillaceae > Lysinibacillus > Lysinibacillus sp. NPDC097231. Next base: position 40,718 of record NZ_JBIWDH010000012.1, read on the forward strand.
ACTTATTCTTTGACGATAATGATGATATGACATCAAAGAAACTATTGGAAAAATTCTCTACTAATCGAGAGGTTTCCATTATTGAAACAAATAATAAATATGATTATATTAAGAATGATGTTACACATTTCTGGACCTCTAATAATGTACAGCATGTGTCATGGATGAAAAATCATATCCTTAATTATTCTAAAGATAATGACTTTGACTATGTTTTCTTAATAGATTCCGATTTAATTTTACACCCTAAAACTTTAGTTAGTTTGCTTAATGCAAACAAGGATATTATATCCAATATATTCTGGACCAAATGGACACCCGAATCTATTGAAATGCCACAAGTTTGGATGCAAGATGAATATCAATTATTCAATAAGGAAGATAATCATATTCTTTCTGAAAGTGAGATTAAACTTAAATCCCTAGAATTTATTTTGAAAATGAAAGCTCCAGGGGTATATAAGGTCGGGGGACTAGGTGCATGTACACTTATAAGTAAAAAAGTAATAGATGCTGGTGTGAACTTCAACAAAATTTATAATATTTCTTATGCTGGTGAAGATCGTCATTTTTGTATAAGGGCAGCAGTACTCGGCTTTTCTATGTATGTTGAAACCACCTACCCTGCTTTTCATATTTACAGAAAAGAAAACCTAGAAGAAATAGAGCAATGGAAATCTAAAAATTCATTCAAATAAAAAGGGGAATGAAAATGAGTAGTTTAAATGAGGCCCTTTCAAAAAAAGTAGATTTTTCATTTTATATCGAAAAGGAAATTTCAAGACAATATCTTTATACTGTAGCTGGAAAAATTATTGAAACAGCAATTGACAATGGCTCAAAACATGATTTGATTATAGAAAATTTAACTTTATTGTTTAATAAAATTCATGGTCAACAAATATCTGATATACAAAAATATAATATTTACAAAAAAATAATTGTTGATTTCAATGATGTCATAGAAATTGCTTTTACAGAAAAGTTAATAAAAAAGTTGGTTATTGGATATAAATTGCTATATCATCTGTACAAAAAAGTAGAGCATTATCAACTCCACAAGGAAGTAGATTGTACCTATCTCAATTTTATCTTATTAGGAATAAAACATAATTACAGTACGTTTTTGATTGAGATAGATCCAAAATCAATTGATTTAATTAATACGAATGATGCAGGTGAAAGCACTATTCTCCCGGAAGATAAAAATATATCCTCTCCTAAGAATACTACTAGTGAAAGTATTATTAGCCCAAGTGAAAAAAATATATTTTCACAAAGGAATAATAGGGGAAATATTTGGATAGATAATAAAAAAATATGGAAACATAAAGATGATGAATAATCAAGCTTCGCAATTAAATAGGAAGATATGGAGGACCTCTCTTTAGAAGAATTATTGGTAACTCCATTCAGAAGAATTTTACATGAATTGGCTACACTAAGTTGGATAGAAAAATAAGAGCTAATAAACTTTCCTACCATCCTTAGAGCCATACTTTTCATAACATAGCTGCCGCATCCGTAGCTATATGTTTGTACTATTTATAAGCCTCAAATACCTCCCAGCTATTATAAAAAGTACCCTGTAAGATAGATTCTTAAAAAAAGTCTCTTACAGGGTACTTTTATTTAAAATAACAACAAAACTGAAAAATTTCTCAAGAAACATCCTTATATAATGGCTGTTAGTAAAAAAAGGAATTATTTACACAGATAAATTTAGAGCATTAGCTAAAAGGAGAGAATGACTTAGTTAAACAAGAAAAAAGAGAAATCGAACAGCTTCGATTTCTTTTTTTCTTTTATATAGCTAGTTGTGTCCCAGCCTCTTCTTAAATCAATAATAAGTGCTATTCCATTTTACCAAAATCAGGATTTATATTTTTGTTTTGATTTTCAATTTGATTTACTATTTTTTTTTTGGGGTTATACTCTTGGTTCCAGTCCTCACACATAAGATCTATGATGTCTTGCAATTTCGATTGCAAAACTATTTCTTTTTTAGTGACAGAATCTAATGTTTTACGAACACTGTCATTAATCCTTAATAAATCAGCTATTGAAGCTGGGTGTCTTAAACCCGGAATTAAGCCTAAAGCATATTGAATCTTTTCTCCTTCTGCATTAATAATATGGCTTAATCCCAATTCTTCAAAAGCTATAGATGAAAGTAATAAATTTAATGCCTCGTTCCTGGAAATAGTAATTGAAGCTGTAATATTCGGTATATTAGGAAAACTCATCAAAAAACCCCTTCCATTAACCAATTTTTAATTTACATGGTTTATTGTATGATGTGTATTTCGATTTATGTCATATGAATTGTCAAACCAAGTCGACCAACTCAGAATTCTTATAAGCATATGAAGATGAAGAACTTTTTGGGACCCTTATTGACATTAGCATTTTATACGCTCTCCATCAGGTAGAGAGATGAAAAATAAAATCTGCTGGTCTAAAGGGGGGATTTATATGGCTCAAAGTAATCATGCGATTGAAGTGAAATTAAACAGTTCTTCAATTATTAAAGAAAGGGGATTATTCTAACGGAAACAATGTAAAAAATTCTTAGTATATGAACAAATCATTCGAATTTGGAAGGTAAAAACGAAGCGGGCAGTGTAGAGGGGGTTATCGAATCTACTTAATGGAAAAGGCCAATTTGGAATCAACTTTTAACGTGGAATATCAGTGACTTTGAATAATTCCACCACCTTATAGTCAGAAGGGTAATTAGCCACAAAAACCCCATAAATGTTAGTTTGTATCTAACATTTATGGGACAGTTCTACTGTTAGAAGGGGACACTTTTATGCTCCCCTCTAAAAACCAATAATAAGTGCTATTCAATAAGAATTAATCTTATTTTTGTTTTGATTTTCAATTTAATGTAGCTATACGTTATAAATCACCTGTGATAAGATCTACGATGTTTTGCAATTTTGATTGCAAAACAAGTTCTTTTCTTGTAACAGAATCTAATGTTTTACGGACACTATCATTAAGGCTTAATAAATCAGGTATTGAAGCTGTTTGGGTTAAACCTGGGATCAATCCTAAAGCATATTGAATCTTTTCTCCCTCTGCATTAATAATATGGCTTAATCCTAACTCTTCGAAAGCAATAGATGAAAGTAATAAATTTATAACCTCGTCTCTAGTAATCGTAATTGAAGCTGTAATATTGGGTATATTAGGAAAACTCATCAAAAAACCCCTTCCGTTAACAAATTTTTGATTACATTTTTATTGTATGATGAGTATTTAGATTTGTGTCATATAAATTGTCAAATCAAGTCGAAGATAACTCATGAATACCTCAAAGGGCATAATAAGATTAATTACGCAAGGCGAAATATAAGTTAATTGTAGTGGAGACTGACGACTTCTGGGGATTACATTAAAAAGAACGAAAGCAAAAACCATCACATCGTGTGACAACGCCTTCGTGGCCAACATCGTGTTGTTGCTGTCGCTACGCTTTCGCGCAAAAAACTTTTTGCTGCCCCTCAAGAAAGCGCCCAGTCGGAGTGGAAACCAACCACACGTTATGGTGTTGGGCCCTATAAATGATTAGTTTGTTTTGTTTGACAATTTGATTTCACTGTTATGCATGCTTATGTAGGTAAGAAGAAATCCAACATTATAGTCTAATAAAGAATAAAGGTTGAACAATATGAATATATTAGATTTGCAGTAATTCTATCTTTAAATCGATTAAGAAAAAATTTGGGAATAATTGAGGTGATTAATATTGTCGATGCCCAGCATACCTGATATAACGCCAAATATTAATCTTAGTAAAAAAGACATAGCAAATTTATTACTTTCATCCATTGCAATGGAAGAATTAGGTTTAGCTGAGATTATTAAAGCACAAGGGAGAAAACTAGATAAGATAACTAGAGAAACGTGTGATATTAATGTTTTGTTAGAAGCAAATAGTAATGTAAATCAATTATTAAAAACCATTGTTAAAAAAGAAATGCTTTTATTAATGAAATTAGAAAGTATTGTTGATTTTACTGAGGTACATGAAGTGAAATGCAAAAATCATTGTAGGCATGAAAAAGAGTGTGAATGTGAATGTGATTGTGATTGTGGGTGTGAAGATTATGATTGCAAATAACACGGTCGATTAATGGGTTAAGTCTCGAAATTGAGCGTAACCATCGATTTTGTTTCCTACATTCAGTTGGGCACCCAGAGGTGATTGTTGATGATATTACGGAGAAAAATGGTGGAAAATTGTCGAGCCTAATATAACATTCTTTCGACACAGTTTCACGACGCACTGGAAATACATCGCGTCTAAATAAACGCAGGCTATGTCTGCATTTATTTAGACGTATATTAAAGGCTTTTATCTGTTCTATGACTACTTTCGCTATGTTGAAAATCGCCTGTATTGGTGAAATTTAATTGAACCAGCAATTTCTGACGCTGTAATCCCATTGGAAGAGGTGAATGACCGTTGATTCTAACGTGTCATGCAACGGATCAGATGAAAACACTAATAAAAGAGAGTTTAATTTTCATAATAAATAATTGTATCTCTAGAAATAATGATGCCGGGGTCATATTAATATTCGTTTTGCGACATAGGCTATACGTTAACCAATCTGCATAATTGTCAATGAAGCGCCAAGCGTACCGTTACTGGCCGTCGTAGTATTTGTATTATCATCATTGAACATCTGAAGAACGTTAATACCAGGTCCAGTGTTTAGAATGTATGCTCCGGAGAGCTGTGTATCGATTCCAACAGCGCCCCCGTTGCCGACATGACTACCAAAGAGAAGAACCCCGTTTAGGCGAAGCGCGAATCCGACACCGCCAGTTGGCGTCTCAACCCCTTCCAGATAGCTATCAATCCAATAGATGCTATTCGGACTTAGATTGATATTAGGTGACCCAGGTGTATGTGTAATACCGATTCCATTGCTATTTATTGTTGAATCAAACACATAAGGTGACCCTGGTGTAATTACTTGCTGAATGAAGCTTCCTACCTTGATGTTGTTGGCTGTAACCGTACCACCAGTAGCTCCAGTAGCTCCAGTAGCTCCAGTAGCGCCAGAAGCCCCAGTCGCGCCAGAAGCCCCAGTAGCCCCAGTAGCCCCAGTAGCCCCAGTCGCACCGGTAGGACCTACTACAGAGGGTGCAGTTAAGATGGTTTCCAATTTAGACTGAAGGAGCAGTTCTTTCTTAATTAATCCTTGCATGGTAGTTTGAACACTTGCATTAACCTCCAGCAACTCATTGAGGGTCGCTGGAACCGAAAGTCCTGGCAGCGTACCAATAGCAAATTGGATTTTCTCCGCTTCAGCATTGATAATGTGTCCCAGCCCTAACTCTTCAATCGCTATAGAAGCTAACAAGAGATTCAAGGCGTCATCTCTAGTAATAGTAATGCTAGGGGTTATATTTGGAATATTCGCTTGCGACATTGTCTTCATCCTTTCTTAATTTTTTAGGTTTTTAAATTTGTTGATCTATCGTATAGTACAGGATATGGTTTTTTTTCATTAACTGTATGAGTTTTCAACCATTTTGTTCGTGTTGTACACAATCTTCAGAAGCAATTGGCGAGTAGCTACCCGATTTGCATAATATTAATATTTGCAGCTACAAATTTAATGTCCTGTTCCGTTTGATTGATTAATTTAAGATGTTGGGTACCTGCGCCCGTATTAAATACAGCTGATCCAGCGCCACCTGATCTAGATGTCCCATCCAATAATGGGGGAGCTACTGCTAGACTTTGGGATAAAGGCACATCATTTAATGTTAATTGAACGAAAACAGGTAAATTAGATTCCAAAGGACATTCAATGAAATTATAAGAAGCAAAATAGGTTGCATTCGGCGCTAGATCAATATAAGTTGGATTGGTCGGAGAGAAAGTAATCCCGGTGCCATTTGTAACTTCGCTCTCCACAAAAGGAACAGGTTCATTAAATCCAACATTTACATATCCATAGCTAGAAACAGCTGCGTTATTGCCTGTGGCTGAAGGATCTCCCATAAAACCTAGATCTGCTACTCGAATATTAACCGCGTTAAAGTTTACAAACGATACATCATCAGGAGGAAACCCTAGAAGTTGCAGGATGCTTGGATCCGGACTCACCGGAGTCTCAAAAATAACACCACCGGAAACACTTGTTGAGTTCGTGTTTGCACCTGATGGATTCGACGTTGGAAAGGAAGTCGTTTGAGAACCTGGAATGATGTTTCCATTTAAAGTAAGTTGTGCGGAGACGGCTTGATTAGAATTTTGCGTCGTAAAATCAGCATTATACTCAACAAAATATGTGTGATTAGCCGCAAGTAAAATGTTGGAACTTCCCTGTAAATTGATCGTAGTTCCATTCTGGACAAGTGTCGTTAAAAGAGCTGGAGATCCGCCCGCAGTTATTGAACCGCATCCTCCAGAACAACCGAAATCAGCATTATTCCCCATAATACCCACCTTTCTGTGTACATATATGACTTACAAGCGTAAAAGCCTTAAGGATATTTTTTTTATGCTAATTTAACAACGGTTACTGTTGTTATATCGAATCTGCGTGTCACCGCTTCAAGATTGACCAAATTTAAAACACTTGGAGCGCCACCACTCGTATTAATAATTGTATTTGAAATTAATGATGTGATCCCTTGTGGAGCATTAGGCAAGGACTGCATTTGAGAATCTGTGCCGGGAATTACCGTACCATTTAATGTCAAGGCCGTATGTCCGATAATATTTCCTGCAGTTGTAAGTTCAGCTTTGGTCCGATATGTGATGTAATAGGTCTCATTCGGAGCAAGCAAAATATTTGTGGATCCTGGATCATGGGTAATTGATGTTCCGTTTAACGTAATGTTAGTATCCAGGGGAATCGGGGCTCCGGATGCTATCATAACAGAGTTAACTGTTGAAAAATAACCATTATTTGTTGTTAAATTTACACCTGTAGCTCCCGTAGCACCTGTACTACCAGTCGCTCCCGTAGCACCTGTAACTCCAGTTGTTCCCGTAGCACCTGTAGCTCCCGTAGCTCCTGTAATACCTATACCAGTCGCTCCTGTTGGTCCTGCCACACAGGTACAAACACCTGTTGGTCCAGTCGCTCCTGTAAGTCCTGTAAGTCCAGTCTCTCCTATAACCCCCGTAACTCCAGTATTCCCTGTCAACCCTGTAGCCCCTGTAGCTCCAGTTGTTCCAATAGCTCCTGTCGCACCCGTAATTCCCGTAACACCTGTCAGTCCGGTAACACCTGTGTTTCCAATGCTCCCTGTCAATCCTGTAGTACCAGTGTTCCCTGTACTCCCGGTCAACCCTAATGATCCTGTATTACCTGTAGCACCTGTTGTTCCCGTATTACCTGTCGCTCCAGTTGCTCCTGTAAGCCCCGTTGGTCCAGCAGCTCCTGTGATGCCAGTAGCACCTGTCATACCCGCAGGACCCGTGACTCCAGTCGCTCCAGTTGCTCCTTTTAGAGGTGTGTTCAATACAGCCTCCAACTTCTGTTCCAAGGTTAATTCATGTTTAATCGTTTCTATAAGCGTTTGTTTAATACTGCTATTAATCGCAAGAAGATCGCTGATTGTGGCAGGTGAGCTCAACCCCGGTAAAGTCCCGAGTACAAATTGGAGCTTCTCCGCTTCTGCATTTATGATATGACTGACGCCTAACTCCTCTAACGCGATAGAAGCTAATAATAAGTTGAACGAATCTTCTAATGATACAGTGATAGTTGGTGTTATATTAGGGATGTTCGCTTGTGACATCGATTTCACTCCTTTACTGAAATGACTTATTATTTTAATTAAGCGCAAATATACTAATATTCACATTCTGGTTAGAATTCGAACGTGAGAAAAGCATTAAAGAAGATGGTGACCCAGCTGGAGCATTTAGAACAGCACTTCCTTTTAAGGTAGCAAAATTTCCTGATGTAGTACTCATAAATATCTGATTCACCGACGTACCATTAAAAGTAAGAATAATATCTAAGCCTCCTCCAGTTGCTGAAAAAGCATCGATGTCTACTTGAAACGTGACGTAATAAGTGTGATTAGGCTGAAGGTTAATTGTTGAGGATCCAGGAGTATGTGTAATTAGCGTACCAACAAGCAGCCTATTCGTAGTTAATGGTAAAAATGCTGAGGGACCAGCCGAGCCTGGTGTTATGATGCTTGCATAGTTAGCAATTGCTGCCGCACTAGGACCTGTAGCACCCGTGGCACCTGTAGCTCCAGTGGCTCCGGTAACTCCCGCCGCTCCAGTGACACCTGTGGCTCCCGTGGCACCTGTGGCTCCCGTAGGCCCAGTAGGCCCAGTTGCTCCAGTTGGACAACCCGTCGGACACGTTCCTGTTGGTCCAACCGCACCAGTAGCCCCCGTGGCTCCGGTAACTCCCGTCGTCCCTGTTGCACCAGTAGCCCCCGTGGCACCCGTGGCACCAGTAGCCCCTGTTACACCAGTAGCCCCTGTCACACCTGTTACACCAGTAGCTCCTGTAACTCCAGTGGCACCAGTAGCCCCTGTCACACCAGTAGCCCCTGTCACACCAGTAACACCTGTCACACCAGTAGCCCCGGTTGAACCCGTGGCACCAGTAGCCCCCGTGGCACCCGTGGCACCAGTTGTACCCGTAGCCCCCGTAGCTCCTGTATTGCCCGTAGTTCCAGTTATACCAGTTGCACCAGTAGCCCCCGTGGCACCAGTCGCACCAGTAGCCCCCGTGGCTCCACTAGACACATCTGTATTCAAAATGCTAGATAATTTCATACCTAAGAGCATTTCCTGCTTCGTAGCAATTTTAAGAGTATTCCCTATACTGCTGTTGAGTTGAATTAAATCACTAATGGATACTTGAGTCCCTGTCTGTGACAAGGTTCCTAACACAAATTGAAGTTTTTCTCCTTCTGCATTAAGTATATGACTGAGTCCTAACTCTTCGAATGCAATAGAAGAAAGTAATAATGGAATCATTTGATCTCTTGTGATTTCTATTGAGGGGGTAATATTGGGTATATTCGCTTGTGACATTGAATCACTCCTATCTTTAATCAAATAGAACTATGCAATTGCTATAACTGAAATTGATATATTGGCGAAACTCGTTGTGACACCTGATGAATTAATAAGAACCAAAGTTCCCGCCACTCCTCCTGTTTGAACAATCGTATGAGAGGACAGTTCTACTAATACGCCTGCAATCGTCTGATACCTCGCCGTTGTTACAGGCACGTTAACTCCATTAAATTGCAAGGTGGCAGCCGCTGTCGTAGAAGCTGTAGTAGCTTGCATTTCATAGTCGACAAAATACGTGTGATCCGGAGCCAAAACGATGGTAGTTGTTCCCGGGATATGGGTAATTAATGTTCCATTTACGGTCTGATTGGTTTCTAAAATAAGGGATCCCCCATCTGCAACGCTTTGAGACCCTATTGTTACAAAATTTGCATTATTTACTGTAATAGAACCCCCTGTAGTACCTACGGCACCAGTCGCACCAGTCGCTCCAGTCGTTCCAGCAGATCCTGTTGCACCTGTGGCTCCAGTTGTTCCAGTTGCCCCGGTTACTGAAGCACCTGTCGGACCTGTCGGACCTGGTGGACATTCTGGACAAGGGCCGGTTATCCCAGTCGCTCCCACTGGACCTATATTCCCGCCTGGACCAGTAGCCCCCGTAGCCCCCGTAGCCCCGATGGAACCAGTCGTTCCTGTCGTTCCCGTACCGCCGCTGGCCCCCGTAGCCCCCGTAGCGCCCGTTTGACCGACAGAGCCAGTCGTCCCCGTAGCCCCTGTAATACCGATAGCCCCCGTAGCCCCCGTAGCTCCTGTAGCACCGGCGGCCCCCGTAGCCCCCGTAGCCCCCGTAGCCCCGATAGCCCCCGTAGCTCCTGTTACTCCTGGGAGTCCGTTAGCACCTGTTCCTCCCGTAGCTCCTTGCGATCCAGTTGGCGATAAGCCGGCGGGACCAGTCGCTCCCGTAGCTCCAGTTGGCCCCGTTGAGACTGTAGATCCTAATACATTTTGCAGCTTAGTATCTAACAATATTTCTTTCTGAGTTATGGTTGCTAACATATCTTGAACACTTGTATTGATTAGCAGCAAATCACTGATGCTCGCCGGGGCACTTAGCCCTGGAAGCGTACCTATCGCAAACTGAATTTTCTCCGCTTCAGCATTTATTAAATGACTTAGCCCTAATTCCTCTAAAGCGATTGAAGCTAACAGCAAAGTTATTGCATCATCTCGAGTAATTGTAATTTGAGGTGTAATGTTAGGGACATTTGCTTGTGACAAGAATATCTCCTCCAATTCTGAACTTCTTTATACCACTCATTCCACAGTTAGAATAGAAAATTAGCAGGGTTAAAATATTATATAATTTTATTTATGTCATACTTACGGCTATCGTCTTATGGCTTTGTATAAAAATTAAAATTTTTGGGGGAAGTTAGTACTTTATCGGGGGTGAGGGTCTGTTCCAGCAGAAGTTATTGAGTATATTGAATTTCCTGTAAGTGGCATATTAGAAAAAGTGTTAACAAATCCTACAAGGCTAGTTGTTGAAACTAAATCACTAGTGCGCTACTAAAATCGATTGTGCAGATCAAGATAAGAATGGAATGCGTGAGTGGTCAACAGCTGTAGGTGGAATAATACATGCAGTATCACTATCTATAAATGAAATGGTCTGCATTACAATCCACATTTTCAGATGAGCAACCGTATCCGCAATTCATCGAATTTATTTCTACACCTTTTTTACACCGCCTTTCTTCATTAGTCTATTCAATGAGAGATAGTGTTAAAGGGCTATCATCTACTTACAGGGTGTTAATACTTTAGAATTTCGATTCACATGAGGGTGTTCTAAACTTTTTTCAAGCTCGAAGTAGTAGAAAATTTGGTCTGCTATATGTAAGTTTGTTTAAATCGTTATAAGCTAAACAAGCAAAGATAAGTGAGTATGATTTTATGGACGAGATACCGATGCCAGAAGCTTACAAGATTTTGATATTCAGAGAATGCTGAAAGGTATTATAGAGTCGCAGAAAGGGGGGATTGATCACTTCACCAAAATTACATAAGAATCATATTTGTGCTGACATTTATAATGGCAAGCCTTGGAGAGCACAAGAGGAAAGGATTCATCGCCAAATCTAGCGTCACCACAATCCAAATCTAAAATATCCATTCCTGGTACATAACCAAAAAGTTTACTAGATTGTAAACGAACAGAGTGTACCGCAGGGCGGATTATACAAAGTAAATCGCTATAGACCCAGTGTTCCATCCCAACGACAAGAACCGTCACCTTGACCCAGTCACGTTTTTCCCCTCTAGCATATAATTTTAATAGGGTTATTTTAAAAACAGCGATATAAAGGGGAGATATATAGAAATGATTGTAGATGTTGATGTTTTCAACTTTACAGATATTACAGCAGCATTATTGACCGCGCAAGACGGAGATGTATTCAATTTTTTTATACACAACGATATCGATTTTAGTAGTGTTGTTTTGATACAAAAAAATATCACCATCAACCTGATCAATAGCAGTGGCAATATTAGTGTTACACTTGCGATTACAAATGGAGGAAGCTTTCGTCACTTTTCAACGTTAACAAACGGCAGTTTAACCGGAGTGTCAATGACCGTAGGTGTTGGTATTATCCTTGATGGCGGAGGGACGGGCGGAGGTATATTAATTTTCGGTTCCAGTTGTTCCCTAACGCTTGACGGCTGCACAATTACCAATTGCAGGAGCAGTGGCAACGGTGGCGGCGTACTGATTCAGGGCAATATCAGTAGAAGCAGTCTGATTATGAACGCCGCGCTCATAGAAAACTGTTTTGCCGGTAGTGGTGGTGGCGTATTTGGGGCTGACTGTGACATCGTGATGAACGGTGGGGAAATAACAGGCAACCGTGCGAACAGCAGCGGTGGCGGTATTACCACAATAGCAGGAGGGAACAGACTGGGTTCTACCCTTACCATTAACGGAGGAATAATCAGTGCTAATTCTACCGTTGTGACTTTCGGTGACGCAGGAGGTATAAACGCCTTTGACACCATTGTTACAATTCAAAACAGTGAAATAAGTAACAATACGGCAGACAATAATGGCGGCGGCATCTTTTCGATGCCTCAAGTTTTGGGTAGTGCTGCAAATGCGCTTGTTATCAGGAACAGCACAATAAGTGGCAACAGTATAAGAAATTTCGGCGGAGGTATTAGGGTGCAGGGCGTTCTAGGCGAATTTGTAATCACGAACAGCCTAATAATTGGAAATTCAGCAGTCAGTACTATAGCCGGTTCAAATCAAGGCGGTGGCATTTACTTCTCCAGTGGTTCAACTCTTACCCTGAGCGACGGCCAGGTGACCGGAAACACGGCGGGAGCAGGAGGCGGCGGGATTTTTGTAAATGATGGCTCTATCCTTGTCCTTACAGGGATCGCTGAGGTAAGTGGAAACGAGGCGGGTCTTGAAGGTGGCGGCATTGATGCATTTTCCGGCTCTTCCATTACCATTGAAGGAGACGCAAGAGTTATCAATAACCACGCAAACAGCAACGGGGATCCCCAAAATGCTTCCCGTGGCGGCGGAGGGATTGCGCTTTTTGCGTCGAGCCTTACGGTAAATGCGAATGCGACCTTCAGCGGCAACTCATCTTTAAGCTACGGCGGAGCAATTTGGACTTTTCCGACATTCACTCCCATCTCCACTGTTACCATTACGGGCGGGACGATTGAAAATAATACAGCAAATTTTGGCGGTGGCATCTCCATGGGCGCCGTTCCAGGCTTCACACCTACCTTAACGATAACCGGCGGCATAATTACGAATAACACCGCATTCACAGACGGTGGCGGCATCATTGCCATGGGTTCGCTCGTTTCGATTGCCGGTGCTGAAATAACAAATAATACCGCTGGTGGGGACGGTGGAGGTATATTTACGGATGAGCTCGCCAATGTAACAGTATTTGCCTCCGTTATATTCAGTGGAAACCTCGCGTCGAGATATACGTATTGGGCAATCACAAGCGGCGGTGACAGCGATATATATAAGACACATATATTTACGGAGCATTTCAGCACTTTCATCCCAGTTCAGACGCCACCACCGTTGGTATGGTCTTTTCTAAATGCTTATAACAATTACGATATCAACTATGTTAAGCCGGTGAAAATCGTAACAGTAAACTTTGTAGAGTTCAATAATCCTGCCCATGTGATACATTCAACTATTATTGACAGTTTTATTGGGGCCACGGTAACCATTCCGCCATTTGAAACGTTTACGGACATCAATGGTACGGTATGGACATTATTCCCACCAGACCAGCCTGCACAAACAATACAATTAATCGATCCTGAGGCAGATTACGTCGTTACATTCACTTACGCAACAACTACACCTCCACCTCCACCTACACCAATAATCACATTCACACGTAGGTCCCTTAACGCTTGCTGTAAGTCCAACATACGCTGTAATCCCAGCAATTGAACCTGTTAAAGAAGGAGCCGTCAAGATGTTTTCCGGTTTGGATTAAAAGAGCAGTTCATTCCTGATTATTCTTTGCATGGTGGTGTTCACCTTCATTCAGCAAATGTTTACTGTGCGAAAGCGAAGCGACAGCAACATGGTTTTATCTGTTGCTGCCGTTACGTTTGCACTACGCCAAGGCGAAACTGATTGATTAGAAAAATTTTTATAACGAATTATATGGATAATATAATAAAATAGTGTTATCGTAAGAAATAGCTAAATAAAAATATCCTTCAGGGTAGGGTGAAATTCCCAATCGGCGGTGATGAAGAGATTCAAAGTCCGTGAGCGAAAGCTGATTTGGTGCAAATCCAAAACCGACAGTTATAGTCTGGATGGGAGAAGGGTAAAAGAAAGAGCTTTTTAAATTTGTATGAATTTAAAAGGTCTATTTGACTATGATTTTTGTAAACTACTTCCCATCGTTTAAGTTGGGAAGTTTTTTGCTTTTATTTAGCAAATCAATTGAATAGCAAGATGTTCTTCGGGGTAGGGTGAAATTCCCAATCGGCGGTGATGAAGAAATTCAAAGTCCGTGAGCGAAAGCTGATTTGGTGTAAATCCAAAACCGACAGTGACAGTCTGGATGGGAGAAGAACAATGAGATGGTAACCTATGGAAAAATTTTTATCCATGAGGTTTATTTGTTGACGTCTTATTAATATGAACTCCCAAACCCCTTCCATCGAAGGGGTTTTTTGTTTGATGATAATTGGGAGGAGGTACAGACGGATAGAACTTTGAAAGTGACGGATAGAATCCTAAAACTGACGGATAGAATTAGAAAAGTGAAGGATATAGTCCCGAAATCGACGGTTAGAACCTTCAAAAATAGGAAGTAGGTGAAAAAATGTTTACAGGGATTGTTGAGGATATTGGTACTGTTAAAACCTTGCAAAACAATCGACAAAGTATGAAAATAACCGTCCTTTCATCAAAAATGGTGGAGGATGTAAATCACGGAGACAGCATTGCGGTCAATGGCGTTTGTTTAACAGTGACAAATTTTACTGAACGGGAGCTAACGATGGATGTGATGCCAGAAACTGTGAGAGCAACAAATTTACAGCAGCTCGCTGTTGGAGATCCAGTAAACTTAGAGCGCGCCATGCCTGCTAATGGACGTTTTGGCGGTCATTTTGTATCAGGACATGTAGATGGAGTTGGGAAAATATTGCGTAAACGGCCATTAGCAAACGCAGTCTATATTGATATTGAGCTGTCAGAAGAATTAACTAACTATTGTATTCCAAAAGGCTCCATTACGATTGATGGTACGAGCTTAACACTTTTTCAAGTCGAGAAAAAAAGTATCACAGTATCACTGATACCGCACACTTACAAGGAAACTATTTTAGGTATGAAGAAAATTGGCGCTCCTGTCAATATTGAAACAGATTTAGTTGGAAAATACATTCTACATCAACTTAAACGTAGTCAAGAAATACCGACTATTACAAGAGACTATTTAGCACAAAATGGATTTTAACATTTAATGATAGGGAGGAGCCAAAATTGCTATATTCGATTGAGGAAGCGATAGAGGATTTAAAACAGGGCAAGATGATTGTCGTGGTAGACGATGAGGACCGAGAAAATGAAGGAGACTTACTAGCGCTCGCGGAGTTTATGACACCTGAAACGATTAACTTTATGGCGACCTATGGCAGAGGTCTTATATGTACACCGATTTCGCAGCAACTCGCGCAAAAATTGGCATTACATCCTATGGTTAGTAACAATACTGATAATCATCAAACGGCATTTACCGTAAGCATCGATCATGTGGATACGACGACAGGAATAAGTGCCTTTGAACGCGCAATGACAATAAAAAAAATGATTGAACCTCAAGCAAAGGCGAAGGATTTTCGTAGACCAGGCCATGTATTCCCCCTAATAGCAAAGGAAAATGGTGTGTTAGAGCGAAGAGGACATACCGAAGCAACAATTGATTTAGCTAAGCTGTGTCACAGTATTCCTGCAGGTATTATTTGCGAAATTATGGGTGACAATGGCGAAATGCTACGCTTCAATGATCTTGTTAAATATGCAGCACAGCATCAGTTAAAAATGATTTCCATTGAAGAATTGGCAATCTATCGAAAACAAATAATGGCAGATAATAAAATAACAATTTGAAAGAGGAGAATAAAAAATGGGTAAAACATTTGAAGCACAATTAATTGGTACTAATTTAAAAATAGCCGTAGTAGTAGGTAGATTTAATGAATTTATTACAAATAAATTATTAGACGGTGCGCTAGATGGTCTAAAGCGTCATGGTGTAGATGAGGACTCTATTGATGTGGCATGGGTTCCTGGTGCATTTGAAGTTCCGTATATCGCGAAACAGCTAGCGGAAACAAAAAACTATGACGCTATTATCGGATTAGGTACAGTAATTCGTGGTTCTACAACACATTATGACTATGTATGTAATGAATCTGCAAAAGGTATTGCAAATGTGTCATTATCTACAAATGTGCCTGTTATTTTTGGCATTGTTACGACAGAAAATATTGAACAAGCTATTGAGCGTGCTGGCACGAAATCAGGCAATAAAGGCTATGATGCAGCAATGTCTGCTATTGAAATGGCAAACTTAAAGAAAATAATCGGTTAATATTGGGCATTGATGGCGTGGAATTTTAACTTTAAGGCAATTTAAACATTCATTATGCATCCTTGAATATTTTTCAAATCCATGGGAAAAATATGCGTAAGTGTATTTATTTATCCCGCATTAACGAGCGATAAGACGCCTACCTCAAAATTCAGCGGCAATGTTTTCTGCGCGAAAGCGAAGCGGCAGCAGCAATGTTTTCTGCGCGAAAGCGAAGCGGCAGCGGCAATGTTTTCTGCGCGAAAGCGAAGCGGCAGCGGCAATGTTTTCTGCGCGAAAGCGAAGCGGCAGCGGCAATTATACTAAGGTAATTAAACATAAATGTACTAATTTGGAGCTAGCTCAGTAGGAGATGAGGAATATTCAATGGAACAAGAGCTTAATTTGAAAACTTTGATGTCGCTATTTCAACGTTCTGCTGATGTAGTATTCCAAGCGTATAACTTTCAACAACATAAAGTGTATTTGATAAAATGTGAAGCGATGATTAATGAGGAAATATTGCAGAAGGTTATCGTTGATCGAGTCCAATCATTACTTTTCGAAACATCGGATGAACTGTTAGAGGACCAAATAAAAAATAATTTACACATTCCCTATCTTCAGAAAGTGTCAAATAAAGATGAGGCCATCACAAGAGTCTATAAAGGACATGTTTTACTGTATTTTGAAGATATTCATTTATTGTATTCAAGTTATATTCCTAAAAAACCAAATCGAGAGCCAACAGAAACGGCCTTGGAATTAGTTGTTAAAGGGCCGAGGGATGACTTTATTGAGGATGTTTTTATTAACATTGCTTTAATACGAAAGCGATTACCTACCAATTCATTAAGTGTTGAGACATATGAAATTGGGAGACGTTCCAAAACAACCGTAGCTGTGCTTTATATAGAGGATGTCGTAAATCAAAATATGCTGGAACAAATAAAAGTAAAGCTACAGCAAGTTGATACGGATATTGTGTTTAGTGCGGATTTTTTGATAGAGGAATTTGGGCAACCTGAACGATTACTCCCCAAACATGATTATACTGGACGTCCGGATTTTGCTGAACAAGCTTTAAGTAGAGGACGAATTCTCATTATGGTTGATGGTGTACCATACGTCATTATTACTCCAGCAAATGTCATGTTACTATTTAAATCAGGGGAGGATAATGAATTTCCGATTATTGTAACTTCTATGGAGCGTTTACTACGAATAGTAGCTATCCTTATAAGTGTACTTTTACCAGGTTTTTGGCTTGCACTTACAAACTATCATCAGGAGCAATTGCCTTCCATTCTTTTGGCGACAGTTGTTGAATCAAGAATGGGGCTTCCATTTCCTGCTATAATAGAAATATTAATGATGCTATTTATGTTCGAGTTATTTAGAGAAGCCAATATACATCTACCCAATGTAATCAGCGGTTCAATGAGTGTCGTCGGGGGGTTAATTATTGGGGATGCTGCCATTAAAGCAGGTGTTACAAGCCCTTCTATGATAGTAGTTATTGCTATTTCAAGTATTGCCGCATTTACGCTCGTCAATCAATCCTTTGTAACTGCAGTGAGCATCATGAGGGTAATTATCATTATAGCATCTGCTTTTTTTGGCTTGTTTGGATTCTTTATCTCGATGTTTTTCATACTTCTATATACCGCAAATTTGCGAGTGTTAGGTGTTCCATATTTAAACATGGGTGCAGATTTAAATTGGCACGACATTAAAAATTCTTTAGTACGTTTACCTCCATCAGGGTATAAAAAGCGACCGGAATTTTTAAATGTACAGGATAAGACGAAGACATCTAGTAAGAATTAAATACTTAATTATAAACAGATCAGGTATTATATGCCTGGTCTTTTTTAGATGTCTTTTTCACTTGACCTTCTATCTACTTGAAGCTTTACGATTAAGTTAGCATACGTTGAATGAATATCAAGAAAAGGAGAGAGCAACAATGCAATTATTTGAAGAGTTAATCGTAAATGTTATAGATGTAAGAGGGAGCTATTATGAAATTGGATTACAACAAAGTCAGGAGCTACTGTCTATTGATCAAACTCAAGAAAAATTATTACTGGAGTTAACAAATAAATCGAATGTCCAAATGGCAAAGCAACTACTACAATTCCATTCCCCGAATCTTCTACAAGAAATGGAAGGTTTGGCTATTGGATTAGCTAAACCGTTGGATACTGTCATTAAAATGTATAGTGGCTATACTATTACTTTTCCTGACATGGGCTGTACAACTTTTGTGCAAAATGGCAATTACGTAAGAAACTATGATTTTAGTCCAGCCCTTTATGACGCCAGACTTGTATTTTCCAATCCGATTAATGGCTATGCAAGTATCGGATTCAGCCAACAAATTATCGGTAGACTTGATGGGATGAATGAATGTGGGTTAGTTGTAGGTTTGCATTTTGTCAATAATGAGTGCAATGATGAAGGTTTTATTGCTTCAACGATTGTCCGAATATTATTAGAGCAATGCAAAAATATAGAAGAAGCTCTTGAATTAATTTCAGAACTTCCACACGGTTACTGCTATAATTATTCTATGACAGATCAAAGCGGCAAAGCATTAGTTGTGGAAGCTTCCCCTCAGAAGCAAGTGACAAAATACGAAAATCCATTAATGTGTACAAATCATTTTGAAACACCTGCAATGAAAGAGAAAAATAAAAAAATAATTGAAGGTTCCCTTAAACGAAAGCAATATGTAAAAAGTTTGATAGAAAAAAATTTAAATACAATGGCTGCTTACCAACATTTTAACAATGGAAATTCTCCGTTATTTTTTAAACATTATAAAGAATACTTCGGCACATTACATACTGTTGTTTATTCTCCGATGCTACTAGAGGTCGTCGTTGGAATTGGAGAGGACTCAGAGCCAATAACATTTTCTTTGAAGGATTATTTAAACGAAGCCCTAACACTGCCTAAAACATTAAAAGGTAGGATTAATCCAGTCAACGAAGTTTAAATGGAATTAATTTTGATTTGGCGTAATGTGCGAAAGGGAAGTGCTAACGAAGCAACAGCAACAAATGTTTTCTGTGCGGAAGCGTAGTGCTAACGAAGCGGCAGCAACAAATGTTTTCTGTGCGAAAGCGTAGTGCTAACGAAGCGGCAGCAACATGGTGATGGTCGCCCCTGCGTTTTCACAGGATCTTAATATATAATAAGGAGGGAGGCATGATACATGCTACCCTCTTTTATGTTTACTTTCAGTGAAGGATTTTAAACTATTAGTTATGATTAATGCTTTGCTTATACAAAAAATAAAAATTGCTTTTATGATTTGGTTAAAGTAGGATAAACAAAGCACTGTTCTCTTAAGAACAAAAACTTAAACAATCATTAAAAATGTATTTTACTGTAGTATAATATTATATGTGCATTACAATAAACAGTTTGTTTAAGTGTGAAGATAAAGACCCAGCTAGATTGAGGCATTATTCATTTCTATAGTGAGGAAGTACCAGCTTTTATGAAAAATCCAAAAATAAAACTAATTTTAATACTAGCAACTATCTTATTATCATTTTTTACTAGTTTAAATATCATTACATCATATGTGAAGATCAAAAAGACAGTTGAAGAATCGATAGCGAACCAAAGTTTGGAAGCCGCTATTTCTGTTGCATCTTCCATAGACGTAGAAGAGTACCAACGTTTTTTAGATAACCCGGAAAAAAACGATTATTATTGGGAAATACGGAGCTACTTAAATGATGCGAGAGTAAAGCTTGGTGCTTTATTTGTTTACACATTGGAGGTTGATAATCCAAAGGTATCCAGAGCGATGATTATGGGCTTACCTAATGATATCTCAAAAAGTTTTGATATCGGAGGGGTCTGTACAGTTCCTGAGCAGCAGGTGCAAAAGGCTTATGAGGGCGAAACATATGTAACAGAAGTAATACAGGATTCAGTACATGGGGCTTATCTTTCTGTTGGTGCTCCGATTAAGGATAAATCCGGAAAAGTAATTGGATATCTAGGCATCGATATTAGTGCAGATACACTAAATGGCATTAAGGGAAAAGTGATTGAAGATAATCTATTTATCTTTATCTTTAATGGTGTTTTTATTCTCATCGTCACTGGTTCTTTTTTCTTTTTACAAAGATGGTATCAAAAAGAAATGGCGAAGGAAGTAGAAGTTACAGAGGATACATATCAAGCAGAAATTAAAACTTTAATCACTTCAGTATCGTCGTTAAGACATGATTTCACCAATCATATACAAGTATTGCATGGATTTCTTCAATTAGATAAACCTGAGCAGGCAAAACAATATTTATATTCCCTGTCAAAAGAGGTTCAGGCTATTAAGTCACTTAAGTTAAATATTGATCATCCTGGCTTATCCATATTGTTGCAAACGAAAAAACTAACAGCACAAAATCATAATATCGATATGGATTTCACAATTTCACAGGATGCATTTAATAAAATAAAAACTACAGATTTAATTAAAATCCTGTCCAATTTAATTGATAATGCAATTGATGCGGCAACAGAGCTTCCAGAGGGGCAACGCAAAATAACAATTTGTTGTAATGCAGATGAAACACAGTATGAATTCAAAATTACCAATACTGGACCAAATATTGTGGATACCTCACAAATATTCAAGCAAGGATTTTCCACGAAGAAACCAGAAAGTGAGAAAATAAGAGGGCAGGGCTTGTTTATTGTCAGGGAAATTGTCAATAAATACAATGGGCAAATATCTATCGAATCGTCAAATCATTTAGAGACAACTGCAATAGTAAACATTCCTATCAAGTAAATTAAAAGCTTCCTACAATTTTTTTGTAGGAAGCTTTTGTAGTGTTGAAAAACAAAATGGTTAAAGGGCTTCGTGAATATTTGTAACTTTAAATGAGGTGATTTCCGTTCCAGGCTACTCGCTTTGACGCAGACGCTTCGCTTACGCACAGAGCAAAGCGCCCAGCCGAACGGAAATCACCCCCTCTTTTTACCCAAAGGTTATATTAAATAGATCACTTTAATTTCATTGATCTTATAGTTTGTCAACAAAGTGAAAGCGATAGCTATTTCAATTTGCATCTTTACATTTTTTGGGTCATTCAAGTCATACATTATAGTAATCGAAATGGTATTATTGGAAGGAGATGGGGTGTTGGATAAATCTTTGCTGGATTTATTGAGAGAAGGGGGATTTATTTTATATGCAAGGCATGGGGAAGCAACGGTTGGCGTAGATCAGCCGTATTTAAATTTTCAAGATTGTTTTAGCCAAAGAAATTTATCTGAATTTGGGCGAAGAGAGGCTATGTACTTTGGACAAATGCTACGGTATTTACAAATTCCGATTCGTTCACCGATTGTCGCAAGTCCTTATTGTCGTACAATTGAAACGGCACAGCTCGCATTTCCTTACGCGCATGTTCAAATTGAGCCATTTCTGTATGAAATCAATACGTTAAGTGGGGTCTCTAGCAGTGAACGAATGAGAATACTATCAGATCTTCAATCAAAGTTAGAAGAGAAGCCGCCACAGGGGTTGAATCAAGTGATTATTGCCCATAGTTTCCCTGAAGATATTGGACTTGGGAATATTTCAAACATGGGTTTAGTCATCGTTAGCCCGAAAGGTACCGGGAATGGGTATGAAATAGTGAAAAAATTAACAATAGAAGATTTAGCACATTTAGGAAGTAATTCAAGTCAAATTTGAAATGAGGAAAAACATGCAAATAAAAACAGTCTCACAGTGCACATTAGAGGAAGTTTTAAAAGCTTGGAACAAAGGCTTTGAAGGATATTTTGTACAAATTGATATGAACGAAGAAATGTTTTTACATCGACTTGTTGGGGAGGGACTTTCCACTGAGCTTTCAATAGTCGTATTTGATCATCATCATCCTGTTGGCATCGTCTTAAATGGTATTAGACAAATAGATGGCAAGAAGACCTCTTGGAATGGCGGAACAGGCATTGCCCCTGATTATCGCGGTAAAGGTGTTTCACGGGCTCTAATGGAAGAAACCATGGCCATCTATGAAAGAGAAGGCGTAAAGGTGGCCACGCTCGAAGCTATTAAAGAAAATAAGGTAGCAATTGCTTTATATGAAAAATATGGCTATGCAATTACAAATCAATTGTTATTTTTAAGTGGTGATTTTGAGGCAAAAGTAGGGAAGTCGGTCGCAATTCATGTAGAAACTATCAGACCTGAGCAGCTACCACATTTACCTTTTTATCGCGAGGATGTTCCTTGGCAATGTAGCTGGCACAGTAATAAACAAGGAGAAGCCAAAGTTTTTTATAACGAGCAAGATAGAGCCCTTGGTTATATGGTGTATAGAACCGTATGGGATAAGAATGGGGAAATTGAGCGCTTAGTCCTTTACCAATTGGAGCTATTGGAGAATGGACGTGTAGAAAATATTCCGCACTTTATAGCCAGTATTACAAATCATAAGGTGAAAATAACGACAGTCAATTTCTTAGCTAGCAATCCAGCCACGAAGTATTTGATAGAGAATGGGCTAGAAGTGACGACAGAGCAGGTACAGATGAAGAAAAAAATGGATTGATATTTTTAAGAATTAAAATGAAGGTGTTGCTAGTTATGAGAAAATTACTCATATGTAATTTACTATTTTTAGTATTGGTAGGATGTGCACCGGCTATAAATACTAATCCAACTGCAAAATCAATTCTTAAAGAACATTCTCAAGCAGATATTCTTCAGTATAATCAATTAATCTATATTAATGCTACAAACCTAGAATGGATAAAAAAAGTAGAATATAACAAAAGTGAGAAGATAGGGGAGATTGTTAAAACGACAAGCTCCTCTAAAAATTTTAAAGATTTTTATGCGACTAAATTAAAAAGTGGAACAGAAATTTTTTCCACGAATGATCATGATATTCATATAATCATGGTAGAATCAGAAGGTCAACAACTACTATATACGGTTCTCCTTGAGGGCTAGTCATATAGGTTCATAGGTTGTCAACATTTGAGAATTCCAGTATACTAATCCGATAAAGTGAAGCTTCAATCAGGGGGCCTCATCTCCCGAAATGGGCTTGAAGCTGAGAGTCTTACGCCTTGCAGTACAGATAAATGACTACCCCGTTATACGGGAAATAGAAAGTAAATAAAGGATGAATATAATGACGTTTGAAGAGATATTACCACGCTTAAAAGCAGGAGAAAAAGTAATACGTAAAGGTTGGGGCGGTGCTGAATTGTATGTGAAGCTTGTTGGACAAAGCGAACATGATGGGGAGACGTTGAATCCTTATTTTTTAATTAATGTTCGTGGTGAAGGCTACACAATGTTCACACCGACAGTATGTGATTTGTTAGCGGAAGACTGGATAATTGTAGAATAATCATAAGTGAAGTCATCTCGAAATTTGGAGATGGCTTCTTAATATTGATTTTGAGGAGAAATGTTATGAAGTTCGAGGAATATAAGAGCAAGACGATATTTGTTACGGGTGCTGCTTCAGGAATTGGACAGGCTCAAGCCATTGCATTTTTAGAAAATGGAGCGAATGTATTCGGTTTTGATGTAGATGAGCGAGGGTTAGTGAATCTACAGCAACAATATCCTGAACATTTTTCGTATAGGGTAGGAAGTGTATGTTGTAAAGACGATATCGAGCGAGCGTTTGAAGAAACAATTTCTATGTTTAAGCAAGTGGATATTTTATTAAATACCGCCGGTGTTTTAGATGGTTTCGCAAAAACGCTTGATACAGATGAGGCGCTTTGGGATCAAATCATGAATACCAATGTAAAGGGTACTTATTTTGTGACGAATACTATATTACCTCATATGATAAGGCGAGGTTCTGGCACAATCGTCAACATGGCATCCATTGCAGGACTTGTTGCAGGCGGTGGTGGTGCGGCTTATACAGCGTCTAAGCATGCGATTGTTGGCTATACGAAGCAGTTAGACTTAGATTATTGTCGTGAAGGAATTCGTGCCAATGCCATAGCACCTGGAGCTATCCAAACACCAATGAATAAGGCCGATTTTGAAGGAGATGGGGAAATGGCCAAATGGGTAGCTGATGAAACACCCGCTGGCCGCTGGGCACAACCACATGAAGTAGCGAACTTAACACTATACTTAGCAAGTTCAGCAGCTGATTATATTCATGGAGCTGTTATGCCGATTGATGGCGGTTGGCTGACGAAATAAGATTGTTCAATCATAAATTCTTCTGCTATAATACGCAAGTAAGCAAAATTTAGCTTGCACTACGGCACTTCAGATAGGGCGAAAAGCTCTCTTCCTTTGGTCGTAGTTATTACTAAAATAGCGAATATGCTATTTTACAAAGGAGAATAAAATTGAATACATCTATTGTCAAAGATTCAAGCCGTGCTTCTGTAAGTGAACTTACAAAGACAGCGCTTGTTGCAGCTCTATATGTAGCTGTAACTGTTTTATTGTCAGTCATTAGTTTTGGGGCAGTTCAGCTACGATTGTCGGAGATGTTCAACTATCTAGCCCTTTACAACAAGCGCTATGTATTAGCTGTGACTCTTGGAGTAGTACTCGCAAATTTTATGTCACCAACGTGGGTATTAGATGTACCTATTGGTGGAATTGCGACATTTTTAGTATTACTTCTTTGCCGAAGAATAACGAAAAATATAACAAATGATCTTGTAAAAATGGTTATCACCGCATTGATTTTTGCTTTATCAATGTTCACCGTTGCAGGACAATTAACAATTCTTTATGACCTTCCGTTTTGGGCAACTTGGTTCACGGTAGGGATTGGGGAGTTATTGTCAATGACTGTTGGAGGTATGACTATTTATTTATTAAATAAAAAAATTGATTTATCGAAATAACTTTCAAAGAAAAGCGATTTCCTTTAATAAGGAAATTGCTTTTCTTCATTCCTTATAGCACATTCAGCAGAACACCATATAAGCCTTTTGTCCGAATTTTGTCTAGCATATTCCAGCACAAGATCCGGGCGACGATTTTCCACTATAGCTTGTCTTTTAATGTACATATATTTGATTACCCAATGCAAGATTAGACCAGTCTTCATAGAAGCGGGTCGGAAGAAAAAAGTTACGGATAGAAACCTTAAAGTGACGGATAAAACCGGTAAAGTGACGGATACAATCACCGAAATGACGGATAGAAACCTCAAAGTACAAATGCGCTGTTCAAAACATAGCAAAATGGGACCCCTCTTATGGTTCATGAAGAACCATTGAGGAGTCCCTTCTGTGAAGAAATTATTTTAGCCTATCTCTTAAGGATGAGGGTTAGATGGATCAGAATTTTTCCCCTCAATCGAGGTATCATCTTTCTCAAGTTTGAGCGGATTAGACGGTTGAGATAATTTTGAATTTCCTGATTTGGCTACGGTCATTACTACAGCCTTATAAGTAATATCCGTATTGATTTGACTGCCAGTTGCATTCGGTGATAAAGATTCACCGATTATATTACCACCGGTTTTTTTGATTGAAGTGTAATTACTTGAAGTACCCCCATTACCAAATGACAAAATGAAATCAGTTATTTCTTCTGATGGAATCAAGAATACTCGATATTCTTCTACGTTGTTTTCCTTGTTTGCTTTATTAAAGCTTATCCGGAAATCTTCATATGTGCCAGTATTCCCATTGATAGAAAGACTTACATTAGTTACCGCTTCTACCTCTTCTACCGGGGCAGTATTGGTTAACGTAATTTCATTCGAAGCATTAGACAATGTAAATGTGCCAGCAGAACTACCTTTTCCAACTGACAATACGTAGACAGAATAAGGCGTATCATTAGTGATAGATTTCCCGTCTATATCCGTTGCCTTATCGCCAAGAAGTATAGTACTGCTGCCAGAAGTACTTACGACGGTATAGTTATTGATGTTGCTTGCTTTTGAAGCATCGAAGTATATAGTTGTAGGTACTACTAGAACTCGATAATTTTCTATATTCGATTCATCGGAAGGCTTCGTGAACGATACCTGTAAATCTCGGCCATCTCCATTATCACCTACATCGCGTGCTTGAACATTGCTTACCGCTTGCAGAGCTTTGTTTTTATTTAGCGTGATCTCTGACGAAGCAGAAGATAGGACATTGGCATTCGAATTTCCATTCGCTACAGTCAGTACATAGATACGGTATTTTGTGCTATCCGTAATGTTATTACCGCGAACATCCTTAGCACCATCCAACGATATAGTTACCGTTTTATTTCCGCCTTTGCTCTCTGTGATGTAATAAGAGTTGTTGTTATTTGCTTGCGACAGGCTGAAGCTGCTGTAATACGCTGATGGCACAACCATAATCCGATATTGATTGACATTCGATTCATCAGAAGGCTTCGTGAACGTTACTTGCAAATCACGGCCATCTCCATAATTATTTACATTAGTAACATTCAGATTGGATACAGCCTGCACATTGTTCTTACCGAGCGTAATTGTAGACGTCGGCGTGGACAGCGCATTGCTTCCTGGATTATTGCCATTAGCTACCGACAGAACATAGACTTGGTAGCTAATACCATCCGAAATTTTATTACCGCGCACATCCCGAGCATTCTCTGATAGTACCTGCCCGTAAGTGTTATTTCCTGATTTGTTTACAGTAGTATAATTGCTGCTGGATACACTATTAGCATCTGACAGACTGAAGCTACTGTAATACGCTGTTGGTACAACCATAATTCGATATTGACTAATATTAGACTCATTCGCAGCTTTAGTGAAAGAGACATTGAGGTCACGACCGTTGCCATAGTCACTCACATCGCTGGCAGAGAGATTCGATACTGTACCCACATTGCTATATAACGTAATCGCATTGGAAGCAGACGATAACACGTTATTCACTGAGTTCGTAGCTACGGCCATTACGAATACGCGATAGCTGACCCCATTCTGAATGGCGTAACCGTCTGTATCTCGTGCCCCTGAAGAGAGAGCCTGAGTAATATTGTAGCCTGTTTTGCTCACTTGCGTGTAATAAGAGCTGGACAGACTGTTTGCCTTCGTCAATGTGAAGTTCGAATAGTTGTTGGCTCTTACAACAAAGATCCGGTAAGAACTAATGTTGGACTCATCGGACACTTTGTTAAAGCTAACCCGCAGATCGCGTCCATCCCCAAAGTCATTAACATCATCAACTTGAGTAATAGCCGGTGTAGACACTGTATTCGGACTAAGTGTTACTGACGATGAAGCAGACGATAGCTTATTATCAGCTGAATTCTTACTACTTACAGACAGGACGAACGCTGTATAAGGTACGCCGTTCTTAATGGAATCACCAGCGGTATCACGTGCCGAGGAAGACAGAGTTCCTGTCAACGTGCTGCCATTGCTTCCCGATTTATTGACTGTCGAATAGTAGCTATTGGATAAATTATTCGCAGTAGTAAGACTGAAATTGTTAGCATCCTTTGTCTTTACGATAAACACACGGTAATTCGAAATATTGTTGTCATTTTGCGGACGAGTGAAGCTGACCGAAATGTCGCGTCCATCGTTAAAATCGCTAATATCACTAATTTTCACATTCGTGACCGCTGTAACCGCAGAATCGTTAGTTAGGGAAATCTTCTGAGAAGATTTCGATAATACGCTGGAATATGAACCTTTTCCAACGGTAAGCACATAAGCCACATAAGACTGGTCATTTCTAATATAGTCTCCGTCCACATCCCGTGAACTCTGGGTTAATATTATGGAACGATCCGAGCCGGCAGGCGATACTTTCGTATAATTTGATGCAGAGACATTCATTGCCAGCGTTCGATTGAAGCTCTTTGACGCTTTTACAATTAGCACTCGGTAATGATCCACAAGTGATTCAGTAGACGATTTGGAGTAGGTAACCTCCAGGTCACGCCCATCTCCTTGATTACCAACATCTCGAAGCGACACATAGCTCACTGGAGATATACTAATATTGCTTGGAGTATTAGGTTTATTGGGTTTCGGTTGATTGGATTTATCAGATTTAATAGTTACGATCTGATCTCTCGAATTCCAGTCAACATTCTGCCCAAGCGCTTCACTAACGAAGCGGACTGGAACCATTGTTCTGCCTCTTAATATCTGTGCTGGTACATCAAGTGTAACTGACTGGTTATTAATTGTAGCTACCTTTGATTTAATTTTGAGAACTACCGTTGTATCTGCTTTAATCGCTGTAACGGTTTGACTCTTTTGATTCCAATCTACTGTTGCATCCAATGCCTCAAAGATTGCTCTAAGCGGCAGCATAACACGCCCTTGAATCATCACTGGTGGCTGGTCGAGCTTCAATTGAACCCCGTCCACATTAATTGTGATGGCTTTAGCCGCTTGAGCGGTCGCTGGCTGCAGCAATAACGGTACAATAAGTATCGCTGCAAGAAACATAGTCCATATTTTCTTCATCATTCCATCCTCCCTCATGCCCTTCGGTTGCCCCGGCATGATAATTATCATCATCTAATTAAACGTTTCAACAGGCAGAATAGTTTCGTTTTTTTACCTTGTGAAGAAAATTTAACCAAAACGGTACGACATTGACACCATTCATCCTTATTGGGCCTGTTAATTGTATCTTTTTGCAATAGTACGAATGGAGAGAATTACATTTCTATGATTAAAAAACGAATCGATGTAAGGACGATGGCTTGCTTTATACCATTGGGTTCAGGTTTCCGTCAATTTGACCCTTCCATCCGTTACTTCGCTGGTTCTATCCGTCAGTTTGGTTCTTCTATCCGTCACTCTGCAATCAAAAAGCTTGTCGCGTTGATAAGCGACAAGCATTGTCGAGAAGTACCCTATATTCTAGTTTGATCTTTAAATGGAGACTTGTTTTTTGTTTTATTCCACTGTTACTGATATTTCCTTTACAAGTAGGGATGAGGAGCCATACCCATTTGGTAGGAAGTAAAGCTCTGAGCTAGTTTCTTCGATATTGTTTAAGAACTCAAAGAAGTTTCCGGCTATTGTCATTTGCTTGACAGGGGAGACAATTTTACCATCTTGAATATGGAATCCTTTTGCAGCTACTGAAAAATTACCAGAAACCGTATTCGCACCAGAGTGTAGTCCAGATAATTCTGTAATAAGCACTCCGTCAGTAACCGACTTCATTAACTCGTCTTGAGTTTTCTTACCAGTTGAAATATATAAGTTTTGGGGTGCAATAGATAAGGTTCCTTTGTAGGAATCTTTATGTGCATGCCCAGTTGTTTCACAACCGTCCTTTTTCGCCGTTTTTCTATTATGCAACAATGTTTGGAGTGTACCATCTAAAATAATTGCCTGCTCTTTTGTTGCAACACCTTCTCCATCAAAGCTGGAACCAGACAAAGCAGCTGGATGAAATGGAGCACTCAGCAATGTAATAGCCTCTGACGCCACTTTTTGTCCTACCTTTCCTTTTAACAAGGATTGGTCTTTTTGAGCATTTTCAGCGGACAGTATCGGCATAAAGGTACTTAATAAAGATGCTGCCGCGTCTGAGCGTAAGATAATTGGATATTTTCTAGATGGAATTGATTTTTCACCCAGATTCGCAAGAGCTTCCTCAGCCGCTTCTTTAGCAATATCATCAGCATCAAGAGAATGAAAATCACGTGTCATTTTCAAATAGCCACCGGTTTTCAGTTCCTCACCTTCTTTTACAACCGTAGAGAGAAAAATAACTATGCCATTCTCCTTATGTGATAAGGCAAGATTTTTACTATTCGCTAATGAGCGTTCAGCCGTATATTCTTGAAGCAAACAGTAATCAAGTGTGACAATGCGAGAATCGTATGCGCGAATTTTTCGTTCAATTGATTGAAGTAGCTCTATTTTTTCAGGAATTCCAATAGTCTCTAATTCTTCATTATAAAATTCATAGGGCGTGTATTCATTACTGCCTTCAAAAATATCTATGCTCTCATCTTCATCTAGAACATCTGCATTTGCTTTTGCACTGTCGATTAAAAAGGACATCGAATCATCGTCTAATTTTTCTGTATAGGCGTAACCCATTTTCCCGTTATGCAGCCCACGTAGACTTAAACCCCCATCCTCAGATGTTTCATAGCTATCAATTTGTCCTTCGAAAAGCATACACTGAAAAGAGTTTTTTCGTTCAAAATATACTTCTGCTTCTTTAAAACCAGCTTCTATCGCCTTACCGAGTAGTTTTTCTTGATATTCAACAATGTTCATTAATTATTCTCCCTTCGTTCCTCCAACTGTTATTTCACTTACGCGAATCATTGGCTGGCCAACATTGACAGGAAGACTACCACTAATGGATCCACACATGCCTGCACCATGCGCAAGATTATTACCAACACGATCAACTAGCTGCAAAGTTTTTGCTCCGTTGCCTATAAGTGTTGCACCGCGTACAGGTCGATCGATTTTTCCATCCTTAACAACATAAGCTTCCATAACCGCGAAGTTATAGTCTCCAGTTGCTGGATTTACTTGACCGCCACCCATATATTTTGCATAAATACCATATTCGGTAGATGCGATAATTTCTTCAGGTGTAGAAGTACCTGGAGCGATAAATGTGTTCGTCATTCGGGATGTTGGATTGAAGCGATAGGATTGGCGACGAGAAGAGCCGGTTGGTTCAGCATTCATACGACGTGCATTAAATTTATCAATCATGTAGCCTTTTAAAATACCATTTTCAATTAAGATGTTTTTTCGTGTTTTTTCTCCTTCATCATCAATGTTAAGAGAACCCCATTCGTTTGGAAGTGTGCCATCATCAATATATGTAACAATATCAGGGGCAACTTTTTCACCAATACGGTTTGCAAAAACTGAATTGTTTTTCGCGACGGCTGTTGCTTCAAGACCATGACCGCATGCCTCGTGAAATATAACACCACCAAATTCATTATCAATGATAACTGGAAATTTACCGCTAGGACATTCATCGGCATGAAGCATAGTGACTGCAATACGTGCAGCCTCACCAGCATAGTGCTCCAGATCTAGTTTTTCGATAAATTCAAAGCCTGCATGTGCACCAGGACCATAGAAGCCCGTTTGCATTTCATTACCCTCAGAGGCAGTTGCTTGGATGGTAAGTCGACTATGAACACGCGTATCTTCTACAAATTTTCCTTCTGAGTTGGCGATTAAAATATGTTGCTCTTCGTCCAGATAGCGAACTTTAACTTGATTGATGCGTTCATCATAATTTCTAGCAATGTTATTAGCCTGACGCATGATTGTCGCTTTTCTTGCATGTTCTACAGTATTTGGGAGAATTAAAATATTGTGAATAGGCGTAATAATTTCTTTTGTTAGTGGTTGAATCGTTCCGGTAGCACCACCTTTAATAGCAAGCGCTGCTCGTTTGGCTGCTGTTAATAAACCTTCCTCTGAAAAATCATTTGTGTACGTGTAGATGCATTGAAGACCAGAAAAAATGCGTATACCAATGCCGAAGTCACGCCCAGAAATACTTTGTTCAATTTTTCCGCTTTGTAATGTTAACTCATTGGCAAACTTATCTTCGATGAAAACTTCTGAAAAATCGCCACCGGTTGAGAGGGCAGCTTCCAGTACATTTTCAATAATTGATTGTTTAATCATGTTTCTTCCTCCTTTTCCTGAGTATACTGAATAATTCGAGAATTACGTATTGTAAAATATTGACGGAATGCAAATCTCGTGAAATAAACAACACAAATTTATATATATTCTGAACAAAGCTTTTTTATGATGGGGAGCCATATATAAAAATCGAAAAACGGAATCATAATTATCTTCTTCCTAAGCCAAACTAATGGAAAGACGTAGGAAGGTGATGACATGCAGCAACAAAAATTAAATGTAGGGGATATCGTTTACATTTTTTATCGTGATCCACATATTCAGGGTGTAGCAAATATACAGGAAACGGCAGTGGTGAATAATCCGGATCATCCAGGGGAGCTGGCGTTTTTTCTGTTTGAAACGTATTATCCGTTAACGAGTGATATGTTAATTTTTACGAGCGAGATGGACGCTGAGCAAGCGTATCATCAGTATTATCATTGATGGAGGAGGGGAGAACAATGTGTTTTCTCTTCAATCCAATAATTGTGATACATATGGCTTAATTAACTAAATATTGTCTCTTATTCTTGATAACCAATCGCTAAATCGCCTTTCACATTTCTTGTTACGGAGTATAATTCGTCCCCATTAGAAACTTTCAAATACTAATAAGGACCAGAAAAAATACCTAATAACGACAATCCTATTTCTTCCAGAACCTCTCTACCTTCCATGCTTTCTCCCAATTCCATCAAACCACCGGGAAGCCCAAACCTCCATCATATCTTTTGGCAATAACACTTTATTTGCATTTGTATAATCCCAATCTCGATGGTAACGCTAACAGAGAGAGTAATGAAGAAGGGGAGAATAGGATGGACTCATTCCAAGTAAATTGTTGGTCGGAGCATGAAGAGCTGAAGGTTGTTATGCTATGTGCACCTTCAAAATTAGATGTAGCAGATTTAACAACAGCCGAGAATGTTGGGTGGAGTGCCACTGTCAATCATGTAAAGGCAATGGAGAATTTTATGGAAGTAAAGACAACACTAGAAAATGCAGGTGTAAAGGTTATAGAGTATTCGAAAGAGCTATCGAATGAACAGCAACTATTAAGTGAACAGCTTATTAATCGCTATTTTGTGCGCGATCTTGCCTGTGTCATTGGCAATCAACTTTTACCTGGACATACAGGAAGCCCGTTAAGGCGCCCAGAGTATCCACATGCTCATTCACTTTTAACAAAGTGGTTTCCACAACAATTTATGATAAAGTCGCAGCCTCATCCATTCGAGTGTGGTGATGTGTTAATTTTAAATAAGGATGCTGTGCTCATTAATCTCGGTATGAGAACGACATTAGAGGCTATCGAGAGTATTAAGAATAGTATCTTTCACGAAGGATTTTCTGAAATTGCCGTTATTGATTTGCCGAAAGGAAATGATACGCTTCATTTAGATATGAATTGTAATGTAGCGAACTTTAATTTGGTGATTGCTAAAAGCTTTGTGCGTTATTTCCCAGTGCAAGTGTTCTCAGAACAAAGCAATCGTTTTGAAATGACAGAGCAATTTTTAAATCGACATGGTTTCGATGTCTACTGGCTAGAAAAATATAAGACAATTCCCGACATTAACTTTGTAAACCTTGATCCGGAAACACTGTTGATTAGTAAGCAAGCAACAAAGCAACATTTCACAAAGCATCCACTACTACTGAAAAAGAATTTGATAGAAGTTGAAATCACAGAGCTTGAAAAAGGCGGTGGTGGACTTCGTTGTATGACATTGCCATTGGTAAGAAAGTAAGCAAAAAGGGTTGATGAAAATGACAGCTAAAACAAGCAAAGGGAGGTTGTCTTGGTGGCAACTTTCGCTTCTCGGCATAGGTTGTACACTAGGAACAGGGTTTTTCCTTGGGACAAGTATGGCCATTCATAAAAGTGGTCCTGCTGTGTTAATTCCTTTTTTATTAGCGGCAATTTGTACTTACATTGTTTATGATGCACTTGTCAAAATGTCTGTTGCTAACCCTGATAAAGGCTCGTTTCGTACCTATGCAAAGCAAGCATTTGGAAGATGGGCGGGGTTTAGCAATGGCTGGGTTTATTTGATATCTGAGATATTGATAATGGGGAGCCAATTGATGGCACTTGGTATTTTTACGAAGTTTTGGTTTCCTGCGCTTCCATTATGGGTTGCTGCGTCAATTTATGCTGCACTTGGATTAGTCGTTATTCTCACTGGTATGAAGGGCTTTGAAAACTTTCAAAATATCTTTGGTGCTTTAAAGGCAGCGGCGATCATGATGTTCATTATAGTAGCTGTTATGTTAATCGTAAAAGGGATGAACGCGCAATCATCTACACTTGATTCATTATATACAAATTATGATGAATTTTTCTCACAAGGTGTTAAAGGAATTTGGCTTGGACTTCTGTATGCCTTTTATGCGTTTGGGGGAATTGAGGTGATGGGTTTAATGGTTATTGATTTAAAAAATCCTAAAGAAGCACCAAAAGCCGGAAAGGTGATGTTAATTGTCATAACTGTTATTTTCATCATGGCTATTATGCTTGCGTTGGCACTTGTTTCCTGGAAAGATTTTAATATCGATGAAAGTCCTTTTATCACAGCTCTTCATGGTTATCATTTACCTTTTGTGGCAGATATCTTTAATGGTGTTTTAATTATTGCCGGTTTTTCAACAATGGTAGCCTCTTTATATGCAGTCATTACGATTCTCACTACACTGGCAGAGGATCATGACGCTCCTGCATTACTAGCAAAGAAAGGTAAAATGAAAGTTCCATTTCCTGCATTTCTCTTTATAACAAGTGGCTTAATTATTACCATTGTTATTGGCTTTCTCATGCCAGATAAGATTTTTGAATACTTGATTACGGCTGCGGGCTTAATGCTGATTTATAACTGGCTCTTTATTTTAGTAACATATGCGAAACTGATGAAGCTATCGAAGGGGCAGCATGTGAAAAATAGTATCGGGATGTTGCTCATCGCTGTAACGGTGTCTGGAACCTTAGGGGAAAAAACAAGCAGACTCGGTTTTTTTGTGAGCCTGCTCTTTATTGTTTCAATAGGAATTGCGACCTGGATTGTGGTGAAAAGGCAAAAATATAGGTCGCAAGTTTAACTTCTTTCAGCGGGTATCACGGATTCGGAAAGGAGTTCTTAAAGGATATTAGCCTAAAATCATCGCATCCATGTGATAACGGCTAACTGACCTGCATCGGTAAAAACGCCACGTCCTGTGGCATTACCGAAATGACCGACATCGTGTCGGCCCTCACGCAGGCCTAAGCACAAAGCCGATTCCGGACTCAATTATGCCGAGGCATAATTGATTGTTCGTTGTCCTGTGGAAAGGACAACGAATTTTGCATACGGAAAAAAGGACATTTAGATGGACTACGATTATCATCACTTAAAAAATATTGCTTCCATTCATAACTATCCTCTTGCCCGTACCATTTTAAATCAGGGTGAGCTGGAATAGCATCGTATTCGGTAATGCGTTGACGAATAAGTTTCTTTAATTTTCGACCAAAGGCAGTAGAGTCGTTCATTTCTTCAAATATCCAACGTGGTTGAAAGGCCATTAATAAAGTGGAGAAATTACGACTCTTGCGCAATTTATGTGCGGGCGTTGCACAAGACACAAAATATGGCTCGCCGTTAAAACAAAATTCCCATTCATTATGCGCTGGATCGCTTGGAATTTCCTTTGGCCAATCGATATCATCAAATTTAGTTAAATTGTTTAAAACTGACCAAAATAAATTTCTATAATCCTCAACATCAAGGTTGTTAAGCATATCGTTAGGGGTTTTAAAGAAAATAGCGAGTGTTGTATATTTTCCAAATGTTTGTGAGTGCTTATCGTATTCCTTTAAGCATTGGGCTAACGTCTTTATCGATTGCTCTTCCCGTGGGTCTCCAACAAAACTATAGCGAAGGTGGTTCGATAAAAAACCTGTTCTAGCTGGAATACAGGGAAAGGTATTGGCTTCATCTGCAATCATAGCAGCAAAGTCTGTATATGCTGACTGTTTCCATAATGGAAGTGTTTCAAAATGTTCCTCTATCCATGTCTTGTCAAACACTATTACTTCCACTTGAGTCTCCTCCTTCATACATCTTTATACTATTAAAGAAAGAGCCAATGGGTGACTGTACCTATGTAGCTAGATGAATTTGTACATATATTTGAATATTTTATGTTGTAAAGTAGCAAGAGCCTCCTGAACTTCTAGTAACTCTTCATCAGAAAAACCTTTTCACTTTAGAGGGAGTATTACAAAAAAAGTTGTATATTCAGCAAATTTGCTGTCAACAGTAATCGTTCCGTTATGCATATCGATGATTTTTTTGACAATGGATAGTCCTAGACCACTTCCGCCATTAGTAGCCGATCGTGATTGGTCAGCTTTATAAAATCGCTCGAATACATGCTTTTGTTGTTCTTCTGTTAAACCAATACCATTATCATGAATAGCGATAGTGATCGTTTCTAGTTGCTTCGTTAAGGATAATGTAATGGTGCCATCCAATGCTGTAAATTTAATGCTGTTGCTAAGTAAATTCATCCATACTTGGTTCATTAAATCTTCGTCCGCCATAATCGAGATGTTTTCTAATTGAAGATCCATTTCGATATTTTTCGCTAACCAATTTGGTTCAAGTGCTAGCACTACATTGCGTAATTGCTTATCCAATCGGTAGCACATGGGCTCAAAGGGGGGATGTGTTGATTCCAGTGACGTTAGCTTTAATAAATTGTCACTAATTTTTGATAGCCGATAACTTTCCATCTCAATGATTGCTAAATAATGCTGACGTTTATCCTCTGGGAGGTCCATGTTTTTCAATGCCTTAGCAAAGCCATTAATGGATGTTAGGGGCGACTGAATTTCATGAGAGACATTCGAAATAAATTCTTGGCGCATTCTTTCTATTTCCCCTAATTCTACCGCCATATGGTTGATGCCATTTATTAATTGACCGAATTGATCTTCATCATCTCTCCTAACATCCAACTTGACACTAAAATCTCCTTTGGCCAAGCGACTTAATGCATCTACAATCATATCCCAATAGTCTCGCTGTCGATTTGGCCCAATTAAAAAGATGGTAGCAGCAGAGCAAGCAAATAGAATAAAAACGCCGATTACCGTCCATAATTGGAGCCAAAAACCTTGTGGATATTTGCCTAACCAATCATAAAGCCATGATGTTATATGAAAGGAAATAAAGGCAAATACGGTATTAGCGGTCAGAAAGAGTATGAACACAAATAAAAGCTTTATAAAGAATTTTTGTTTTCTCATGGCATAAATTCCAATCGATAGCCTAGGCCACGAATCGTGCGAATAACAAACCCACTTGTTTCTTGTGGGAAACGTTGACGAAGTCTTTTAATGTGAACATCCACTGTACGCTCATCACCCTCGTAGTCAAATCCCCAAATTTCTTCGATTAATTGTTCACGTGAAAAAGTTTTTCCAGCATAGCTTGCTAACGCAAATAATAGTTCAAATTCCTTTAAACGAAGTGTTAAAGATTGCCCATTATAGAGGACTTCATGTGTATTGCGATTGAGCTTTACATTGCCAGCTTCCACAAGTTGTGATAAGGAAATGCGGTATCGTTTAAGTATCGATTTAACACGGACGATTAGCTCTGCTGGCTCAAACGGTTTAACAAGATAATCATCTGTTCCAAGATGAAAGCCCTTTACTTTTTGTGAGGTTTCTCCCTTTGCAGTAAGCATAAGAATTGGTAGATTATCATTAAATGACCGTATTTCCTCACATAATTCCCAGCCATCCATTTTTGGCATCATAATATCCATTAAGACCATATCTACTTTCTCAGAAGCTAATTTGGACAGTGCATCCACACCGTCCGTAGCCTCTATAACTTCTAACCCTTCATTTTGTAAAAATACTTTTATTAATTCTCGAATATGCGCATCATCATCCACAACTAATAGCTTTGTCATGCTAACAAATCCCTTCGTTATTCCTCTTTAATACGTAATTGCTGCTTGGCGAATTCTCGATACATATCATGCGTCTTGTAAAGTGTTTCATGTGTACCACTGCCCGTAATATGTCCTTTCTCTACAAAAAGAATTTGATCTGCATCTACAACTGTTGAAAGGCGGTGTGCAATCACTAGAGTTGTTCTACCTTGCATTAAATTATCTAAAGCTTTTTGAACATAGATTTCCGATTTACTATCCAGACTAGATGTTGCTTCATCTAGCATTAATATTTGGGGATTACGTAACAGTGCTCTTGCGATGGAGATCCGTTGTCGTTGACCGCCAGAAAGCTTAATGCCTCGTTCTCCTACTTCTGTGTCAAATTTATCTGCTAGTTCGTTGATAAATTGATCTGCATAAGCCATTTTGGCAACTTTTTCAAGCTCCTCATCCGGTACCTCTCTGTCAATGCCATAGCAAATATTTTCACGAATTGTCCCAGATAGCAGGGCACTTTCCTGTGCAACATAGCCGATTTGACTTCTCCAAGAATGGAGGGAGAATGTGTTGATAGGCGTATCTCCGAGTGTAATGCTTCCGCTAGTAGGCTGATAATACCTCTCTAACAGAGAAAATGTAGTGGTTTTCCCTCCTCCACTTGGTCCAACGATGGCCGTTACTTTTCCTGGTTCAATAGCAAAATTAATATCCGATAAAATCGGTTCTTCTCCATAAGCAAAGTTAATATTTTTTACATAAATTGGCTTATCGATTTTGTCTAACGTTTCACCCTCGAAAATATTTTCCTCTTCGTGTTCAAGTAATG
The DNA here is from genome assembly GCF_044761885.1 of Lysinibacillus sp. NPDC097231. Taxonomy (NCBI): domain Bacteria; kingdom Bacillati; phylum Bacillota; class Bacilli; order Caryophanales; family Bacillaceae; genus Lysinibacillus; species Lysinibacillus sp. NPDC097231. The sequence goes on from NZ_JBIWDH010000012.1 coordinate 79,292, forward strand.
CACTGATTCGCTCTGTAGCGCCCATCGCTTTTTGTAACTGTGTAAAGAACATCGTCAATTGAGTCATCGGCATAATGATTTGGATTAAATATAAAATAAACGCCACCATATCGCCAGCTGTAAGCTCTCCTGAAGACACTCGTACGCCACCATAGCCAATAATAGCAACAAGTACAGACATTAATACGAATGAAATAAGTGGCGATATAAGAGCGTGAATTTTCGCTTCTTTTAAACCAAAGGTAAAGAGGTTTGTAATTCCTTTCTTGCCACGCTTATATTCGATATTCTCGGCATTTGAAGCTTTTACTAAGCGTGTTTCAGGTAATACTTGATTGAGCACTGCCGTAAATTTTGCGGTCTCATCTTGCATCCCTTTTGAAATAACAAACATACGCTTACCTAACAGCATTAAAATAATCATAGCAAGCGGAACAGCAATTAACATGACTAAGGTCATTTTCCAATCTAAGATTAATAGAATAATGATTGATCCTATAATAGAAATAACACCTGATAAACAGTTGGCAAGGTGTTCAGTAATCAGCTCTTTGACGACAGCTGTGTCATTCGTAACACGACTTAAAGTTTCCCCCGTATCATTTTCATCATAGTAGGGAATTGGCAAATGAAGTAGCTTTCTCCACAGTTGATCTCGTAACTTCGCGACAACATGATGTCCAACACGATTTAAATAATAAATAGAAAGTCCACTTGCAATAGCTTGTGCAATAAAAGCAATCCCTAACAACAATATTTGCCAATAATCAAGGGACGCTAATGAAAAGCCATCCACTAATTTTTTTGTAAATAACGGAACGATAAACCCTACGCCTGTAGTCGTTAAACTCATTATTAAAGCAATAATTAAAAGCCATATCGGTGGCTCAGCTTGTTTTACAAGGCGAATAAAACGTCGCCAATCTGTAAGGTTAGAAGAATCTTTTGTTGTCTTGTGCAATATTTATAATCCTCCTTCATTTTCATCATAGTAAAAATATGAATATTTTTATCTAGTATTAACGGACAGTAATAATAATAAGTAGGGAGTGAAGAAAACCCAATTTATATGTTTCTTACTTTAGCATGTCTTTATGAACTGAATATGAAATGAGCAGAAGTGAGGTATGACATTTTGGTCGTATAATTATAAAAAGGGGGGCTTATAGATTTGAAATACATATTAAAAAGCCAAACTAAAAATGTTTGGCTTTTTTTCAAATATTAATAATAAGTAGAGTCGTCGATAGCACCAAGTACAAATACTATTATTCCAAAGACAATCACTAATACTATATATATACCGATTGCAATCAGCGCCCATATTAAAGCAGATTTAGCTGCTTTAGGCTTATTGTCTTTCCATACAAAGTACATGATAAAACCTAAGAGCGGTGTACAACAAACGGAAAGGATGTTAACAGCTATATTTGGTGTATCCTCTGGGGATGTATTTTGTACACGAACACCACATTTTGGACAAATTTCTGCTTGTGCTGCTATTTCCTCACTACAGTGTGGGCAAAACATATGTATACCTCCTAAAGAAAATTAAAAGATTTCCCAGTCTCCTACTACTTTTCCTTCATATTGTTTTTTTCCGATTAAATAAGCATCGATTAATATTAATAAACCAACCGTAAAAACTCCAACAAGATAGGGAATAAAAACAGAAATTATAAATAGAATTATGAAAAGAATTCCTTTTCCTAATTGGTTATTAATGATTTGGCCTACACCGGGTATTAGAAATGTAAGTAATGCAGGAACTAGTGGATGAGTGCCCTTGCCTTTTGAAGATTTTCTTAAAATAATACCGCATGAAGTACACATATCTTGAATAGTACTTATTTCATCCCCACAATTATGACAGTAATTATGTACTTTGAATTTTCTAACACCACAATTTGGACAAATTTCTGCATGCTCTGATAAATTGGATGCACAGTATGTACAAAACATTTTTAGTCTCCTTAGTTAAAAATTAATGAACCTAAATATTTGCCCATGTTATAAAAATAAATTGTTATTTGCCAAAATAACAAAGCACTATGGGCAACCATAAATACAATTCCAATTCCACCGAGAATTCCAGTTAGTAAACGTCGATTATTTGTACTACTCCACTTATTAAATAATTGACCCGTCCCATCAATAATCATTGGTATTGTTAGGGTGAGAGCATACGCAAAGGGCAAAGTATTGTAAAATCCCAAAATAAAAATGCCGATAATATAACCTATACAAATGCCAGTGCAACGAGCACAAATTGGAAATTGAACCCCTTTGTAAAAAAAGGACCGGCTAGGCATCCTATGGCAAAGGAACAAATATTGCAAATATTTATTCATAAAATCACCTATTTAATTAAGTTATTCAATATAAGGAAACAAAAATTATAATATACTATAAAAAGTATAAATGGTAGTATATTCTATAAAATGAACCTTTTTACCCTTAATTAACAATAAATGATTTTGATGGTAAATATTTATCCCTGGAAATCGAAATATATTTTAGTTTTTAGGAACTAAACCATTCCTTTTTTGGATAAGTATCATTCGTTTATAATAAACACCGATAGTCGATTTATTTTCAGCCGTAGTATTTTAGTCATAGCTATTTAAAGGGCACTCAAAAATTTGGGTGTCCTTTTTTATGTCCTTTGTGTGCTTTTTTAGGAATTGCGTTGTTTGGAGAGGCAATGTTTGCTTGTGTAATAAATGGGTGGAATTCAGATATAACAGTATCAAGGAGAGAATAAATAAAAAAGAGGTTCCTTTTTTTGGAGATATGCCATATAATATGAATAAACCGACAGTCGGTCTATAAAAGTGATTGTTTTATAACTGGTAGTAATTTATAGGCGGATCGGAATATAAATGATGTACTTTCAAAAGGGGAAGGGGGTTATTGAATGGAATCACAGATAAAAAGAAAAGGCTTTTCAAAAGATTTTAACCTTATGGTAGTTGGCCAAATTATTTCTATTTTAGGATCTGCTCTATTAAGGTTTGCTCTCTCACTTTATGTATTAGATATTACAGGGCGTGCAGATCTTTTTGCGGTACTATTTGCGATATCGAGTGTCCCAATTTTACTAGCACCACTTGGGGGAGCTATTGCAGATAGATTTAATCGACGCAATTTAATGGTGATTTTCGATTTTACTAGTAGCATCATTGTTTTTATTTTCTTTGTCGTGCTAGCTATTGGTAATAGTTCTATTTTGCTTATTGGTGTAGTGATGGTGCTGCTGTCCCTCGTTAGTGCTATGTATGCACCTGCAGTGATGGCTAGTATTCCAGTACTTGTAGAAGAAGAAAAGCTTGAACAGGCGAATGGGATTGTTAATGGTATTCAAGCATTGTCCGGTGTAGCGGCTCCTGTGCTAGGGGGGATACTATACGGCATGATTGGCTTAAAAGTACTTGTAATCATGAGTGGTGTGTTCTTTTTCCTCTCGGCCATATTAGAGATGTTTATAAATATACCATTTAGTCAACGAGAAATGAACGGACATATTATCCCGACGCTTGTCAATGATTTGAAAGGGGGCTTTAGCTATGTAGTAAAGCAATCTTTTATATTTAAATGTATGATTTTAGCGGCATTATTAAACTTATTATTAACACCACTGTTTGTTGTGGGTGTCCCGATTATTCTTCGTGTCACAATGCAAAGTAGTGATACATTATATGGAATAGCGATGGGATTAATCGATTTTGCTACAATCTTAGGGGCTTTATCGATGGGGTACTTTGCAAAAAAAATGGGGATCAATAATTTGTATTTTTGGATCTTCGTCACTGCATTATTGATTGTCCCGATGGCTATTTCCGTTACGCCTCTGATGCTTAATATTGGCTATTATCCATCCTATATTTTATTTGTTGTGAGCACTCTTTTAATAGCGATGATTATCACTGTTATTTCCATTTACGTTATTACAGTTGTACAAAAAGAAACACCTAATGAAAACTTAGGGAAGGTCATGGCTATTATCATTGCCGTTTCTCAATGTATGGCCCCAATTGGGCAAATATTGTATGGCTTATTATTTGAGGCATTTAGTATTCAAATCTATATTCCTATTATAATGGTTTGCGTTTCAATGATGGTGATGGCCATAGCAACAAAGAAAATTTTACGATTTGAAGAGGGCGCGGCAGCAAAATAATTGACTGTTAATATACTATGGGTATGTTATTTCATGCAACTAAATTAGATAATGTCAAAGTCCCTTCATGTAAGGGGCTTTTTTTATGACTGTTTTGGTAGAAAGTTCTTGACCTTCAAGTTAGTTGAAGGTTTACATTGGAATTAAGAGAGGTGTGATGATTTGAAAAAATATATGACAATTCAAGAATTCTCTGAAAGAACTGGTATAACCAAAAGCACATTACGCTTTTATGAAACCAAAAATTTACTGCTCCCTGAGGAAAGACGTTCAAATGGGTATCGGGTGTATGCGGATAGTCAAATTGCAACAGTCAAGTTAATATCCACTTTGCGTTTAGCAGACGTACCTATTAATGAAATTCAACTCTATTTACATGAACAAGATGAAACGCTTCGCCAAGAAATGATGCAAATGTGGATTCACAATATTAAAAGAAAACGCGATCTATTGGATATCAGTTTACGCTATTTAGAAAGTGATTCTATCCGTGATGACATTTATTTAATTGAAAAAAATGATGAAAAAATTATTTGGTTTACAGCACAATCCACGACAGGGAAATTTGGAGCACATTTTGAGAACAGAGCCAATGAATTAAAACAATTAAACATTCACATTAAAAGTTATTATTTAAATTATTTATCCGGCCAAGATGTAATCAAAGCTCAAATCGGCTTTGGTGTTCCAGCAGATACAAAAATAAATAGTATTGCTGATAGTGATTTTATTGAACATATGCCTTCTTGTATATGTCTGGCATTACCATTTAAAGAACAAATGTCAACAATCAAGGATGGATACATAAAATTACTTCAATACGCGCTTCAACATAAATGGGTACCGACACGTTCCATTCTTGAGTGGTATCGAGGGGATGACTTCACACAATTGGATTTGTTGTTGCCAGTTATACAAATTGAGTAAGGGTAGAAAGAAAAGGCTGAGGATAAAAAATTAAGGTAGGTGCAAATATGAAAAGATTCGTACGCTTTAGTATGAAAAATGCTTTAACAATATTATTACTAATACCCCTTCTTATTGTAGGAGGAATTTATTCACTACAAACATTACATATTGAGAAGTACCCGAACGTTGATATTCCATATTTAACCGTAGTTATTCCTTATCAAGGAGCCTCACCCGAACAAGCTATGAATGATGTAGGGGAGCAAATGGAAAGGGAATTTATGAAACTCGAAGGGAGAAAAAATGTTTATACAAACGGTGTTGCTAATGCCGTATTTTCAACTATTGAATTTGAAATGGCAATGGATATGAAGGAAGCAGAGCAGCTCGTAAGGAGAAGTGTGGATAAATTACAGTTGCCTAATTTTGCAGGGGAACCGAGGTATGAATTAACTAAACCCGGTGGAAATCCAATTATTTTTTCAATGGGTATCTATGCTACAGAAAAAATCGATGAAGTTCAAACTTTTGTAGAGGATACTATAATTCCAAGCCTTACTGTAATAGAAGGCATAAGTGATATAGAAATCAGTGGAACAACAGAGAAATTTGTTTTTATTCGACTCCTGCCAAAAAAAATGATGGCAAGTGGAATTACATTAAACGATGTTCGAGAAGCTATTTTGGCAAACAATATTTCGATGCCGACCGGAGACATCTCTATGTCAAATGAAGTATTGCCAGTGCGAATAAATAGCGAGCTAAAATCTATTGAGGATATTAAAGACATAAAGCTTTTTTCTAATGAAGTAAATGCGCAAAACATTACAACGACGACTTTAGGTGAAATGGCCGAGGTTTCATATGATAGTGAATACGTAAACAATATGACGCGCATTAATGGAAAACAAGGTGTAAGTTTCAGTATCATTCCTGAAGGTGGTGCTAATGCAGTAGCAATCGTGGAACAAGTGAAAAAAGAAATAAAAAATTTAACTTTTCCGGAAGATTATAAAGTCGAAATCTTACAAGATCAATCCATCGAAATTAATCAATCGGTCCATTCTATGTTACGTGAAGTATTTTTAGGTGCATTCATGACGATCATCATCACCTTATTATTTTTAAAAAATGTTCGTTCGACTATTATTGCAGTCATCTCCATTCCGGTCTCGATTTTTGCATCTTTTCTTTTGTTGAAGGCAATGGGATATACATTAAATATTATGACACTTGCTGGTATTGCTGTAGCAGTTGGACGAGTTGTAGATGATTCCATCGTCGTTATTGAAAATATATTTAGACGAGTGAGAGCTTCAAAAGAAAGAGATGAAGAATTAATAGAGCAGGCTACAAGTGAAGTAGCAACTGCGATTACTTCCTCAACGATAACAACTGTTGCTGTTTTTTTACCACTTGCCTTTGTACCAGGAATTGTAGGAGGTTTTTTTAAGCCACTTGCCTGGACCATTGTTATTTCATTGTTGATTTCATTACTTGTTGCTGTAACTGTTGTTCCAATATTGTCAAAGTTTTTTTTATTAAAAATTGCTCCTAAAGAATCACATGAAAATAGACTTCAAAATTGGTATCGAAACAGTTTGACTTGGGTTTTACACCATCGTTTAGTTACTTTTACCATCGCCTTATTAATTTTGATAGGTTCTACTGTCATCATTGCACCAAAGTTAGGAACAACCTTCCTACCACAAGAAAAGGTGAATGATTTCAAAATCGAAATGACCATGGCAAAAGGAACTGCTCTAGAGAAAACGGCTGATGTTGCAAGTAAAGTAGAAAATATATTATTAAATCAAAAGGAAATCAACCTTATATATACAAATATTGATACGCAATCGGAAAGTGCGACGATTTCATTCGTTGTCAATGATTCTGTTGAGAATTTGAATGAATATGTAAATGACTTGCGATTACAGTTAACAACGATAACTGAACCTGAGGAAATCACAGTATCGGGTATTGGTGGAATTATAGGAGGGGCAGAAAGCAGATATACACTAGTTGTAAAAGGGACGAATTTTGAGAATATTAAAAGAGCAAGTGAGCAGATTACAGCCGCTTTAAAAAAAGTGAAGGGTATGGAGAATGTGACAACGTCTTTAGAAGGCGAAGTACCTGAAATCACTTTCGATTTGGATGATAAGAAACTTGCTGCACAAGGAATTATGCCGGCTATGGTTGCACAAAGTCTTCGAACACTCATTAAAGGAGATATAGTAACAACTATGAGAGTTGAAGATGAAACAAGAGAAGTGAACCTAGGAATGAAAATGGATGAGGTTACATCTTTAAAAGATTTAGGACAGCTACAAATCAGTAATGTAATGGGAATGCCCGTTTTTCTTCATGAAATAGGAGAACTAAAAAGGGTTAATAATTTAACCTCGATTACTCATCTAAATGGCAATGAATATATCATGGTATATGGAACAATTACTGATGAAAAAGTAGGAGATGTGACTGCTCAAGCAGATAAGATTATTAATAATTTACAGCTTCCTGAAAATATTAGCTATTATAAGGAAGGTGTATCCGCATCAATGGATGATGGTTTCAGAGATTTGTCGATTGCCATAGGAATTAGTATTTTTATAGTTTATTTGGTTATGGTTTTTACCTTCAAAGAAGGAAAAACACCGTTAGTTATCTTGTTCGCTATTCCTTTTTCTATTATTGGTGCATTAATTGGACTTTATATTGTGAAGGAACCAATCGGTATGCCTGCAATGATCGGTTTACTCATGTTAAATGGGATTGTCGTAACCAATGCCATTGTTCTAGTTGATAAGGTAAAGCAATTTGAAAGATGTGGAATGACCAAGCAAAAAGCTTTAATTGAAGCAGGGGTTATACGTATTCGCCCGATCTTGATGACAGCTATTGCAACAATGGGCGCATTAATCCCAATGGCTATTTCGAATGAAACTGGGATGATATCAAAGTCTCTTTCTGTTGTAGTCATAGGCGGTCTATCTACTTCTACTTTTTTAACATTATTTATCGTACCGATACTTTATAGTTTATTAAAAAAGAGCTGAAAATGTAACACTAGTACCATCTCAAACGCCTATTAGATATTCTTTCTAGAGGTTGAAACTCAGTGGATGGGAAGATTGATTGATCAATATTTCGAATATCAATAACTTCATGAACAATTCTATGTCCGTGTCGTCATTGGAATAGGTAGTTTATTTAGAGTAACTGCTTATGGAGCTTATAAAAAGCATAATTTGTGAATATGAATAGTATTAGAAGCATGCTAAAGACAGCATGCTTCTTTTGATTGTAATGTTTTTTAGGTTTTAACGAGATGGATCTTGTTCTTTATTTTAAAGTGACATCTTTTTAGACAGGTGATTTTTCTCATGGATTAATGATGTTTTAATTACCAATATCTTCTGTTCCGGCGTACCCTTGGATTGTTTATTCGTGCTTGAAGCTCAGTGGACGTCAAAATCGGTTGTGGAATATTTCGTATATCCGTAACTTCATGAACAGTACTATGTTTCATTTGATTTTCAGTTGAGCGAGTGTTGATCAAGAGTGGCTTTGTTTGTGGATGATTTTCCATCTCAACTACAAAATCAGAAGTTTGCTTGGAAACATGAGAGGATTCTACTTTTACTTTTTCTTCAGTTGAGTGAGTAATGTTTGGGGTACTGATCAAAAGTGGCGTCGTTTGTTGAGAATTTTCCATCTCAACCCTTATATCAGAAGCTTGCAAGGAAACATCAGAGCGTTCTACTGTTTCTTCGGATGAGTGGGTGATGTTATGTGCATTGTTCAAAAGAGGTGTTGTTTGCTGATTATTATTCATTACAATAATAGAAGAGCCATGCTCCTGAGATGGTGAATGCTCTGTTTCATCATGAATTTCAGCATGTGGCTGTTGCACAGGGTGAACGTCCTTCATGACAAGTATTGGTCGCATCATGTCATGATCTTCATGCTCTAGGAAATGGCAATGCCACATGTAATGACCGACATGATCTTTCCAATGCATAATAATTTTCGTGACCTTCCCGGCTTCTGTTTTTACGGTATCCTTCCAACCTCGCTCATAGTCATGAGGTTCTTCAGGAGGACCTGTAAATTCCAACTTTCCTTCATTTTGATATAGCTCCACATTAAAGGGGCGTCGTTCCAGTATTTTAAATTGAACTAAATGTAGATGAATAGGATGCACAAACGTAGTGGCGTTAATAAAATTCCATATTTCTATACTATCAAGTGCAGGCTTTTCAGTAGCGGGATCATGGTACATTCGATTATTTAATAATAACATCGGTCGACCATAATCATCTGTCGTTGCAGTTAATGGCAAATGTCTCTCGATATGTGCATCGTGTGAATGTAAATCCATTGAAACAGCGAGTCTTTCTGGTATTTCACTAGTATCCTCACACTTTAGAGGAAGACACACGTTAAACTGCATGATTACTCTTGTATGTTCATCAATGAAATCCTCATCAGAATTGACTAACGTTATTTCCTGACCTTCGCATTTTGAAAAATCGATAATGACATCTGTTCGTTCTGCCGGTAGTAACTCAACAGATTGAATTTCTTGAGGAGCTGTTAAAAAGCCTCCATCTGTTCCGATTTGCATCATAGGCTCACCATTTGAAAGGCTGATGACATAACCTCTTCTATTGGAGCCATTGAGGAAACGAAATCTATATTTACGAGGTTCAACATTTAAAAAAGGCCAAACCTTTCCGTTAACGACGATGGTATTGCCCACAAAACCGGGTGTAATAGAAGGATGAACGGATACCGGGAATGGGGGTTCATCAGGATAGAAAAGCGACCCATCTTCATTAAAGGATTTATCTTGAATTAATATTGGATACTCGTAGTCACCACATGGTAAGTTAGATCGCTCCTCGAGTGCATCTCGAAGTAAATAAAAACCAGCTAAGCCTGCATAAACATTTAAGCGAGTTAACGCCATCGCATGGTCATGGTACCACAGTGTTGTGCCAGGTTGATGATTGGTATATTCATGTATTTCTTTATTGAATTTAGGACCCGTATGCGTATAGTCCCTTGTGTACCATGCCTCAGGATGACCGTCACTTTCCCAATCTACATTTGCGCCATGTAAATGTGTAACAGTTCTTACCTCCGGTGAATCGTTAGCGGCATGAAGCGTAACATCAACTGGTAAGAAGTGCTCTGAAGGCAATTGATTTTTATACCTGACATAAATGGTCTTATCTTTTGTAGCTTCAATTGTCGGTCCAGGATAAAGCCCGTTATAGCCCCAAATGATTGATTTTGGGAAATCTTTATGGAAACAATGCACTGCTTGAATCATTTGTAATTCATAATAATCTTTTTTCTGTTGACCTCTAAAGTATTTTGGTTTAGCTGTAACCGGTTTTGGTAGCTCATCTACAAATTTTGGAATTGTTGCTGGATCAGAAGGATTAATCGTCTTACTCAAAACATCACATCCCTTTTTCAGTTCTTAAAATCGTCAATTACTTCATCATATGGGTAAAAACACTAGGCAACTAGGACAATAATGGAGATAATTTGTGCTAATATATAAAAAATATCGACATTTTAGGTGGCTGAACGCTGCCGAGGCATACTTGATTAAGTATCACTTTGAAATAAGTATAAGTATGGGGGAAGTAGTAATTCGTGGTAAATGATCAGAAACACACACGATAGGAAGTACTTAATTTATAATTAAACTATTCGTATGTGATACTTGGGGCTTGGAGAAGTGATAGGTTGGAACTTACATTAGAACAATTAAATAAAACAATAATGGAAATGAGAACAAAGGGACTTATATCAGAAGCATTGACCCTCGCAGAACAGGGCCTGTTAGTTGCCATAGAAAATCAAAAATATACACATGTGCAGGATTTGTATTTTCAAAAGATATTAATACACTTCGCACTTGGTGACCCGTTAAGTATGGTAAGCCTTATTCATGAATATGAAGCCTATTGTAAAAAATATGGAGATCTAAAAGACTTCATGCATTATTACTTAGTCATGTCTTTGCTTTATGATTTGGTTGGTTTCAAAGAAAAAACGATTGAAATGACAAAGAAATCAATTGAATATGCGAATGAACTAAACGATATAACTATGCTTGTTCGTTGTCATAGTAATCTATGCTATCTTAAGGTCGAGAATGGCTGTAATGCTGATGCACTTCAAGCAGGTCTAATTGCGAGGAAATATAATCAGGAACTATCAAAAAATCAACCTGAAATAGCGAAGTTAAATGACATTCGCATTAATAATAATTTGGCAGATGTTTATATTTTAGAGGGAGATTTTGAGACGGGCCAAGCGTTATTAGATGGCAATTTGAATTCTGATATCATTCATAACCATAATCGTGAAAAGGTAGCAGCTTTGTTTGGTTATGGGTTTTTATATGAGAAACAACAAAAGTTAGAAGAATCAGTGTACTATTATAAGCAATCAATAGAGCTTGCACAATCTTATGGTGACAACGCGTTCACCAAGAAAATAATGCGTCTGCTATTAAATGTACTTTATGAATTAGATTGGCGAGAAGAAATTTTTGAAGTGCAGCGTGCGTATATAGAGCTTTCCGAGAAAATGAGTGCTGATAATTTGCTCCAACATGTGATGAATTTAGAATTTAATAGACAGAAGGAAAAGCTTGAAAAAAAGGCACTTTTGGATCCGTTAACAGGTGTCTTTAATCGTCATTTCCTAGATTTTGAAATAAACGATTGGTTAACAGTAGCAGAGAATAGCAAACAATTTGTTGGTGTGGCTGTTCTTGATATTGATTATTTTAAATTGTACAACGATAGACATGGTCACTTATTTGGAGATAGGGTACTACAACTTCTTGCAAATGGTTTATGGGAATTTTTACTTGAAGAAGAAGCAGAGATTATTCGTTTCGGTGGAGATGAATTTATTATTTGTATTCGCCATGAATATAAGGAATATGTACAAAATCTTATCAAGGATATACATGCCTACCTACTAACTTTAACGCTTGATCAGAAAGATGAAAGTGATACTCTTAAGGTGAGCATGGGCGCTTGTATCAATGATCAGAAAAATTATGACTATTCAATTTTATTTGAACAAGCTGATCGATGTTTATATCGTGTTAAAAATAATGGACGTGCGAGCTATGATATTTATGAACTATCATGATTTTAAATATAAAACCTATTCACTCAGGTGAATAGGTTTTTATAGTGTTGAAAAACAAAATGGTCAAGGAAATCTTAGTGAATATTTGGCATTTTAAATGTGGTGATTTCCGTTCTAGGCTACTCGCTTTGTTGTTGCTGTCGCTGTCGCTGCGCTTTCGCACAGATAAAACAATTGTTGCTGTCGCTGCGCTTTCGCACAGATAAAACATTTGTTGCTGCCGCTGCGCTTTGGACGCCCTAGGAATGCGACCAGTTGGAACGGAAATCAACCCTCGTTTTGCCAAAAAGTCATATTTTATTTGATAGGGTTCTTTATTTTCATTGACACAATAGTTTTTCAACAACATGAAAAACCTCATCCGGATGAATAGGTTTTTGGATATTGAAAAGGCTATCATTTTTTATTAATTATCTTAAAATAAAAATTACTACTCGGATCATTTGAAAACGTTGTTCTATCAACGTACAATATATGAAATTAAGAAACACGACAACACAAAATTGTTGTATAATGTTGTGGTACGAGGAAAGAAAGCAGGTTGGCAAAAATGGAAAGCAAAATGAATGTATACGCAGTTATAGACACGCAACAACATCAGCTATTCGTGTTAAAGAATAAGCTAGATGTGAAACATAAGGTGGATGTATGAAAAACTGGTTGATTTTCATTTCTGTCTTTATGGTTTCATTGTCACTTGTCATTAGTATTTTAGTAATCTGGAAAGCCGAGGCTCCATTCCGATCAATTGAAGAACAGGCTGAACAGTTGGCACTCGATGCCAAAGCCCTCGCAATTGTCACGGAGTCCTACACATATAATGGCAAACATTCGTATGTCACTGTGTTCGGAGTAGATGAATATGGTGATAAAAAGGCTGTCTTTGTTCCGACGAATCTAGAAGCTGATTCAATTCAGGAAGTATTTTTGAAAGATGGTATTAACGAAAAGCAAGCATTATCGGTTTTTAAAAAGGAAGGAAATGTACAAAAGGTTCTTAATATGAAGTTAGGCTATGAGGAGCCAGGAGCTGTTTGGGAAATTACGTATCTAAACGACCACGATAAGCTCAACTATGTCTATATCATGTTTAAGGACGGCGACTGGTGGAAGCGCATTAAGAATTTATAAGAGGAGTAGATCCCGTATGAAAAATTTATTAGCAAACCGTGTGAAAACTTTAACACCATCTTCAACTTTAGCAATTACTGCGAAAGCAAAAGAATTAAAAGAGCAAGGTATTGATGTTATTGGTCTAGGTGCTGGTGAGCCAGACTTCAACACTCCACAAAATATTTTAAATGCTGCCATTGACTCAATGGAAAAAGGTCTAACAAAATATACACCTGCTGGCGGACTTCCAGTACTTAAGAAAGCCATCATCGATAAATTGCAGCGCGACAACAACCTTACATACAAGGCAAATGAAATCATTGTAGGTGTTGGTGCGAAACATATTCTTTACACACTATTCCAAGTGATTTTAAATGAGGGCGATGAAGTCATTATCCCAATTCCTTATTGGGTATCTTATCCAGAACAAGTGAAATTAGCAGGTGGTGTACCTGTTTATGTTGAAGGTACACGCGAACAAGGCTATAAAATTACGGCTGATCAATTAAGAGCTGCTGTGACAGATAAAACAAAAGCAGTGATTATTAACTCACCTTGTAACCCATCAGGTATGATTTATTCTTGCGAGGAGCTAGCTGAACTTGCTGTTGTTGCAGAAGAAAAAGATATTTTAATCGTGTCAGATGAAATTTATGAGAAGCTTGTATACAATGGTATTGAGCATTTTTCAATTGCACAACTTTCTGATGCAGTGAAAGCACGTACAATCGTTGTAAACGGTGTAGCAAAATCTCACTCTATGACAGGCTGGCGTATCGGGTATGCTGCAGGATGTGCAGACATTATTAAACCAATGACTGACCTTGCATCACACTCTACATCAAACGCTACAACTACTGCACAATATGCAACAGTGGAGGCGTACAATGGACCACAGGACACAGTAGAAGAAATGCGCCAAGCATTCGAATCTCGTCTTGAAATAATCTATCCACAGTTAAGTGCAATTCCTGGCTTCAATGTCTTAAAACCACAGGGTGCGTTCTACTTATTACCAGATGTGTCTGAAGCTATGGCTCATACTGGCTATGATTCAGTAGATGCATTTGCTGCGGATATTTTAACGGAAGCAAACGTAGCAGTGATTCCAGGCTCTGGCTTTGGTACACCAACTACAATGCGATTATCTTATGCTACATCTTTAGAATTATTAGAAGAGGCAGTCCGTCGTATTGATGCATTTGTAAAATCAAAATGGCAAGACTAATCCTTCTAACCAACCTTGGAGGATTTCTATGAAAAAAATTATGATTCAGGATATGCCAAAGCATATCGGTGAAACAGTCAAGCTAGGTGCTTGGTTAGCAAACAAACGATCAAGTGGGAAAATTGCCTTCTTACAGCTACGTGATGGTTCTGGCTTTGTTCAAGGCGTTGTTGTGAAGGAAGAAGTAGGCGAAGAAATTTTTGCCGTTGCAAAAGGTATGACACAAGAAACATCAATGTACATTACAGGTGAGGTTAAAGCAGATGAGCGTTCGAGCTTTGGCTGTGAGCTTGCTGTAACTGGCATTGAAGTACTGCATGCTGCAACAGATTTTCCGATTACACCAAAAGAACATGGTCCAGAGTTTTTGATGGATAACCGTCACTTATGGCTTCGTTCTCGTAAGCAACATGCGATTATGAAAATTCGTAACGAAATTATTCGTGCAACTTACGAGTTTTTCAACAACAATGGCTTTACAAAAATGGATCCACCAATTTTAACTGGTTCAGCTCCGGAAGGTACTTCAGAGCTCTTTGCTACAAAATATTTCGATGAAGATGCATACTTATCTCAATCTGGTCAGCTTTATATGGAAGCGGCGGCGATGGCATTAGGTAAAGTATTTTCATTCGGTCCGACATTCCGTGCTGAAAAATCTAAAACACGTCGTCATTTAATCGAGTTTTGGATGATTGAGCCAGAGATGGCGTTTGTAGAATTTGAGGAAAATCTAGAAGTGCAAGAACAATATGTTGAACATATTGTGCAATCTGTTCTGGCAAACTGTAAATTAGAGTTAGAGCGACTTGGCCGTGATACATCAAAACTTGAAAATATCAAAGCGCCATTCCCTCGTATTTCTTACGACGATGCCATTAAATTATTACACGAACAAGGTTTTGATGATATTGAATGGGGTGATGACTTCGGTGCGCCACATGAAACTGCTATTGCCAATTCATTTGACAAACCTGTATTCATTACTTGCTACCCAGTAGGAATTAAACCATTCTATATGCAACCACATCCTGATCGCGATGACGTCGTATTATGTGCAGACTTAATTGCACCAGAAGGTTATGGTGAAATAATTGGTGGTTCTGAGCGAATCCATGACTATGATTTATTAAAGTCTCGTCTTGAAGAACATCACTTATCATTAGATGCTTATGCTTGGTATTTAGAGCTACGTAAACAGGGCTCTGTACCACACTCAGGCTTTGGTCTAGGATTAGAACGTACGGTGGCATGGATTTCAGGCACTGAGCATATCCGTGAAACGATTCCATTCCCACGTTTACTAAACCGCTTATATCCATAAGCATATAATTTTTGGTATTACACATCCTATGCAACATAGGGTAGGAGGAAAGAATTCAACTTTGCTCTTTGATGCAGAGATGTGAAACTTGGTTGTTAAATTAAAAAGTCGCGTAGTGATATGTCTACGCGACTTTTCTACTTACTATGGAAGAAGGAGTCAAGTAAATATGAACACAAATAATAGTCGACTCCGCATATGGACTGAGCAGAGAATAATTCAGATTCCCCAGTTTTTTTTTCAGTTTTATAAGGAGTTAAACATAGAGGATGAAGAGGCGCTGATTGTTATGCATTTACTTGCTTTCCATATGGAGGGCAATGATTTTCCAACACCTAATGATTTGATGAATCGACTCACAATGCCTGACAGTGACATTACTTCACGTCTTCAGCGATTAATGCAAAAAGGCTTCCTCGAAATTACACGAGATGTTGATGTAAACGGCAAGCTATACGAAAAATATTCGGTATACCCACTTTGGGAGCGTATCATGCAGTTGATTGAAATGAAAGAACACCAAAAGTCAGCAGCTTCACTTCGACAAGAAGAGGGTGAGATATTCCGTTTATTTGAAGAGGAAATGGGGCGTCTTTTATCTCCTTTAGAGCTTGAAAAAATTGGTTCTTGGCTAGATGAGGATAAGCACAGCCCAGCGCTTATTAAGGAGGCGCTTAAGGAAGCTGTGTTTGCTGGCAAGCTGAGTATTCGTTATATTGATCGAATTTTGCTGGAGTGGAAAAAGAAAAATATTACGACACCACAGGCTGCACAAAAACAAAGTGAGCAGTTCCGTGAAAAACAAACTTTTAACAGGCAGCCAGTTCGTACAGTGCAGCAAGATACACAGTCGACAAATAAAGTACCATTTTATAATTGGTTAGAAGAAAGAGAGTAGGGGACTTCCGATATGTTAACAAAAAAACAGTGGGAGCATTGTCTAGCAGAAATGGACCGTATGTTTCCTGATGCACATTGTGAGCTAGTACATGATAATCCGTTCGAGCTAACAATTGCCACGTTATTATCTGCCCAGTGTACCGATGTCCTTGTGAACAAGGTAACGAAAACATTGTTTCAGAAGTATAAAAAGCCAGAAGATTATTTAGCAGTGTCCTTAGAGGAATTGCAACAGGATATTTGTTCCATTGGCTTGTATCGAAATAAAGCGAAGAACATTCAAGCGTTATGTCAACGATTGTTGGAAGAATACGATGGAGAAATACCTGCAAGCCGCGAAGCATTGGTCACATTGCCTGGTGTCGGTCGTAAAACGGCCAATGTCGTATTATCGGTAGCTTTTGATATCCCAGCTCTTGCGGTAGATACACATGTAGAGCGAGTGTCCAAACGATTAGGTCTTTGTCGCTGGAAAGATTCCGTGCTTGAGGTGGAAGAAACCATTATGAAAAAAACTCCGATGGACAAGTGGTCGAAAACCCACCATCAGCTAATTTTCTTTGGTCGTTATCATTGTAAGGCTCAAAATCCTGGCTGTCATACATGCCCTTTACTTGATGATTGTCGTGAGGGCCAAAAGCGATTGAAAAAAGGGCTGGTGAAGGAAGCGTGAATGTAGGGGCAATTGCAAAGGAAAAAATAGATGCTTGGTTTGCAGAGTGGCAGGAGCTAGAATTCAAGATTCATGCAGCCCATGATGCAAGAAACGGAGAAGCAAAAGTCTTGATGGAACAGGCAACCGTATTGTTTGAGCGTTTAGTGCAAGAGGCAGGAGAAGAGGTCTTGCCAATCAATGGCGTTGAACGAATAACCTTTATAAAAGCAAAGCCTGGTCAATATGCTTGCTATCGTCAACTTGATGAATTATTTAAGGAGACAAAAAAACGAGCGGCAAGATTAAGACTCCAAGCTGCAAAAAGCTAGGGTAGACGGATAGAAGTTGCAAAATACATTGATAGAAATGAAAAAGCAGAGAAGCGTAATGATGAACTACGCTTCTCTGCTTTTCTTTTACTCTGTGTTATTGTTTTCTTCATTTGGAGCTACAGGATCTGTTGGTGGAGTTGGTGGTTGGCTACCGTTATTGTTGCCGGTGTTGTTACCGTTAGTTCCTCCATTGCCGGTCCCGTTATTGTTGCCATTTCCGTTGTCGTTGTTATTGCCGTTGCCATTATTATTACCGTTGTGATTGCCATTGTCACCGTTATTGTCCCCATCAGGTTCTGTTGGTTGATCTATATCAGGCTGTTCTGGCGTATCAGGTTCTGTTTCTTCATCAGGCATACTTGCTACCTGGAAGGTAGTTGTACCTGGATCACTGCGTGTACCATCCACAATAGCCACAACAGAAATCGTGTAATTGCCATCTTCTAGTGTGTTGCTGTTAACTGTTAACTCTTTGCTTTCCGTTGTACCAAGAACAATAGTTTCTCCACCTTCTTTTGTAGCAGATACTTCAAATGTTGTTTGTAATGGTTCGTCTGTTTCCGGATTAAGCATTGTATCATGCTCCCATGAAATATTAATTGCTTGAGATCCTAAATCTAGGATAGCAGAAACATTATAAGGAGTAGATAGTTCAGGTGCCTCGTATTGACTTGATACTTCGGTAGGCTCGGTACCACGAACAAATAGCTCTGTTTGACGTTTTTCACTTGGTGTATAATCACTTGCTAGTTTAAGAGGCTTCGATCCTACTTCAATTGTAGCTTCTACAACTGAACTTGGCTTTTTGAAACGCGGTGTATCAACGTTCGCTGAAATCTCTTTCATAATATTTTTAAATAAATATTGCGGCAAGCGACGTTCATCCCAAGTCGTAATTGGGTCAAAGTGTTTTTCATAACCACTCCATATTGCGATTGAATAGTTAGTTGTATAACCTGCAAACCATGAGTCTGGCACACTAGTACTTGGTAGATTGTGCTTGTTAAAATCCGCTGATGAGTAGTTTGTTGTACCTGTTTTACCTGCGATGTCTAAGCCTGAAACATTAGCTGCAGTACCTGATGCATCAGGCTTATTGCCGACAACATCACGTAGCATGTCTGTCACCATATATGCTGTATAATCACTCATCGCAAATTCAGACTTTGGTGTATAATCTTTTGTTGATTTACCATCACGGTAAACAATTTTTGTTATCGAATGAGGGGTATTGAAAACACCATTATTCCCAAATGCCGCATAAGCAGCTGCCATTTGCACAGGAGACATCGCAATATCCCCACCACCGATGGCATCAGATTCATAAACATTTTTAGCTTCGATACCTAAACGACCTACGAATTCTTTGGCTTTATCAATACCGACTTCTTGTAATGTTTTAACAGCTGGAACGTTACGTGAAGCATATAACGCTTTACGTGCTGTCATTGCACCCATATATTTACCATCCCAGTTCGTGATGGATTGGTTCGAACGTGTGTATTTCATAGGTTCATCTACAAGTGTTTGACCTGTTGACCATTTTAAATTTTCGATGGCTGGTCCATAATCAAGTAATGGCTTCATTGTGGAGCCTGGTTGATGTTTCATATCATATGCATAGTTCCAGCCACGCTCAGTCCCGTAATTGCGTGCGCCGCCAATTGCTTGAATTTGACCAGTTTTTGTGTCAACAACAGCTACACCGGATTGAATGTTTTCTGTTGGGAAGTTACTATCATCATTCATAATGTTTTCTACAATTTGTTGGGCATTTGGATCAAGTGTTGTATAGACTTTAATACCTTCCGCCATTGCAGTACCATCACCGTTATCCTCTAACTCACTAATAACGACATCAAGGAAGGCGTCGTATTTAGAGCCAGAAAATTTTTGACGTGTTGCATCGTCAGCTAGACCAGCTTGAACTTCTGCTTTCTTTGCTTCTTCCATCTCAGCTTTTGTAATTTTACCATGTTGATACATTAATCCTAGAACCGTATTACGACGTTTTTTAGCAAGTTCAGGATTTTTTAATGGATTGTAAGCATTTGGGCGTTGTACTAAACCTGCAAGTAATGCTTCTTCATCTAAAGTTAAATCTTTTAAGTCTTTACCATAGAAATATTGAGCTGCTGTTCCGAAGCCGTAAACACGACCTGACATCAGCATTTTATTAAAGTACATTTCAAAAATTTCTTCTTTGGAATATTTACGTTCTAATTGGAATGCAAGCCAAGCTTCCTGTGCCTTACGTTTTAATTTTTTCTCGTTTTGTAAAAATGAGTTTTTGACAACTTGCTGTGTTAATGTAGAGGCCCCTTGTGCCCCGAAGCCATCACGGAAGTTAGCAAGAACTGCCCCACCAAGGCGATAAAAATCTATACCATGGTGCTTAAAAAAGCGTACATCTTCCGTCGCAAGGATTGCGTTAACCATACCCTCAGGTATATCTTCATATTTTACATATTTACGGTTTTCTGCACCGATTGTTGCAAATATTTCACCGTTTTTATCATAGAATTCTGAGGAAACGGGGTCCTTTAGCAAGTCTTCATTTAGTTCAGGTGCAGTACTTGCATAATAAGCGAATAGCCCGGCACCTCCAATAAAACCTACGGCCACTATAGCCATTAGTGTTAACATAATGCGCTTGAACCATATCTTTTTCGATGGTTTCGGTGCGGTCTTTTTATTTTTTTGCGCGAGAGCTTTTTGATGCTCACCGCGTGTTCGACGATTTTCGGTCATTCTACTATCTCCTCACTTTCAGAACCAAGGCTATTTGCATCGATGAGCTGTTGGATAATCGGTAAATAATCGATACGTGGATAATAGCTTGTTGGAATTTCAAAAGCCTCCTTTTCAATAGTTGAAAAGGGTATTGATTTACGTTCACCTTTTTCCATTGCTAGCCAGGTCTTTTGTAAAACTTGGTATGGTACTATAAAATATCGCTCAAAAGCTGAAAAACGAACGATAATAAAAGCCACTCCATTTTGTTCCGTCACTTGCTGCATATGTGTCATTTGATGTAAGTGTATATTTTTTAAAGGAAAACTGGTCTTTGAGGCTGTTTCCTTTGCATCAAAATCAATATAATGCCCATTCCAAACACCATTATAATCAGTTGTAGAGGGTGTTCGGAAATATGCCTCACGAATAACTGCAGCACTTCGTGATGGGTACTCTACTTTGACGATTTGCACGGGAACAGGTTTCTTATGAATGATAGCAAGCCGCCTTTTTAAATAATAGTCGTTCGCTTCATTAATTTCATCTTCAAGTGTTTTTCCTCGATTGCTAAATGAAATATCTTTGTCCTGTCCCTTCTTTTCTGTTTTTTGAACAGATGGATTAGGGGTATACATTTTCCCATTTGGATAACGAATTGTCACTAAGCTCACCCTTTATAATACTGCTATTATACAATAGTTTACCATGATTCAGTATTAGTTCTCCACTTCCGTTAATAGTGTAATTGATGCTAGATTAACTTCTTTCAGCAGAAGTCTCCCACTTCTATAGGGGTGAGATGGATGCGGGTTTAGACTACTTTTCAGCGGGTGTCCAAACACCTGCTGAAAGAAGTTAAAGCCTCCGGCGGATGTCACGGAATCGGGAAGGAGTTCTTTGTGCAAGCACAAAGCCGATTCCGGACGCAATTATGCCGAGGCATAATTGATCATTGGTAAAATTACCGAAATCAACAATGGATTGTGTGGCAATTTTCGCCTCTTGAAGTCGAAAAATATCACGAAGCACAACAAGTTCTTCCACCCAAATCGTCAAAATAACAGATTAAATTTCTAGCAAGATTTTATTGCGAAACTGTGCACCACATAGCTTTTATTTAATAGACGATTTTGAAGACAATACGCTTCATAAAATAGTTTTTATCGAAATACTTCTTCTTTCAGCTAACTTACGCTTATTTTGTCACGCATGAAGGTAATCTTATACATACGAGGAATACATAAGTAAAGCTAAGGAGGCGTTATATGAACAAGTTAGAAAAATTAGTTGCGCAGTTGGATCTGGTCAATCAGTTACTTTTAACTAGAGTGTCGTTGGAAAACAATGCACAGAGCATGCATTTTTTTATGCAGCTCAAATCTGTTAGCCAGAAAGTAAGCTTAGCAGAAAAGAACTGGCAAGTAAAGAATGCTTGTTCGCTTATAAGTAGTGAAAAATGATAGACTTTGGTACACTTATCTCATATGCAATTTAGATAACCCAATATGAGCATAGACAGTATTTACCTCAAATGAAGGTGTGCCATGAACATATGAGCATATGCAAATCATTAGGAGTAAATTCGCTCATAGGGCTTAATTTATAGCAGACGATTTTTTATATAGCACGAATTTTAACAATAGCTGTTTCGGAAAATTAGCTTAAAATGATACTATGCGTACATTAATGCTTATGAAACAACAGCTAAAATTCGCACTTTTTTTAGAGGTGAAAAATTGTCAGCTATTTAATAATGCTGGAATTAATGAGATGAGGTGCGGAATTGTTATTGATACAGCAAACTTCCATATTAATAGATGAATGTGAAAAATGTGTAACACGCTTTTGGCAAATGCGTGAAGAAGACCGTGCGCCAGATTTTTTTGCGGAGGTTAAGCCACATGCTGATGTTATTCACCAGCTTTTAAAGGAATGGCAGCAAGAGGCAAATATATGGATTAAAAAAAATCAACCAAAATATATGCATACACAACAAATTGCTTCGGTGGTGGAATCGATGGAGCAATTTGTTGTGCAATCTTTTTATAAAGAAACAAGTAAAAAGCGTTTTTTAGATGCGATTCATTCTACCTCCTATACGTTAACAAACCTTGACAGAATCGTGAAGGAGGCTAAAGCAAATGTTATCGAAAAAAAGGACCATTAGTGAGCTATTACGCGAATGGAGATATGATGAAGAATTGAAAGAACGCATTTTACACTGGCAAACGCTTGATGGACGTGAAGCAAGATATGCACCTTTCCCTGGAAATTTGCATCCTTCACTTATAAAGGCACTTCATGCAAGAGGGATAGAACAATTGTACACCCACCAACGTGAGGCATTCGATTTGGCAATGAACGGTGTATCCTTTACTGCTGTTACGCCAACTGCATCAGGAAAATCTTATTGCTACCACTTACCTGTTCTTCAAAAAATATTAGAAGATAAAAATGCACGAGCGATTTATTTATTTCCAACGAAAGCTTTAGCACAGGACCAGAAAAATGATTTAAATGAATTAATTGAACAAAGTGGTGAAGAAATTTTAAGCTATACGTATGATGGAGATACTGCACCAGGCATTCGTCAAAAGGTTCGCAAGGCAGGGCATATTGTGATGACCAACCCTGATATGCTTCATTCGGGGATTTTACCACATCACACGAAATGGGTTTCACTATTTGAAAATCTAAAGTATATCGTTATTGATGAGTTGCATACATATAAAGGTGTGTTTGGTTCACATGTGGCCCATGTTATTCGAAGATTAAAGCGTATCTGTGAATTTTATGGTAGTAAGCCGGTTTTTATTTGTACATCAGCAACCATTAAGAATCCAAAAGAGCTAGCCGAAGCTCTAACGAATGATACCCATGCATTAATTGCCGATTCAGGAGCTCCAGTTGGTAAAAAGACATTTCTTTTTTATAATCCTCCTATTGTTCATAAAACATTTGGCGTACGTCGAAGTGCTGTATTAGAGGTGAGTGACCTCGCTAAAAGATTATATACAGCAGGTATACAAACTATTATTTTTGCCAAAAGTCGTGTACGTGTAGAAATGATTGTGACGTATTTAAAGGAGCTTACACGTAATAAGCTTCTTGATGAGTCGGTGCGTGGCTATCGTGGTGGTTACCTACCTTCTGAACGGAGAATTATTGAACGAGGACTTCGAGACGGAACTATTCGAACGGTAGTTAGTACAAATGCGCTTGAATTAGGCGTCGATATTGGCCAATTGCAAGCATGTATCATGACAGGTTACCCGGGAAATATTGCGAGCGCCTGGCAGCAAGCGGGCCGCGCGGGGCGTCGTCAAGATGAGGCGTTAATAATTTATGTAGCTCAATCGACAGCACTTGACCAATACGTCGTGGATCACCCGCTGTTTTTACTTGGCAGTGCGCCAGAGGAAGCGCGTATTTATCCCGAAAATATGCTGATATTAATGGATCATTTAAAATGTGCAGCGTTTGAGCTACCTTTCTCCACAGATGATACGTATGGTGAATATGAGATTCAGGAATTACTTGACTACTTAGCTGAGGAAGGTGTTGTTTTTAAAACAACAGACAAGTGGCATTGGATGAGTGATCGTTTTCCTGCACACGATATTAGCCTGCGTTCGGCTTCACAAGAAAATGTTGTGATAATTGATATGACAGTCCCTGCACAAACAAAGGTTATTGGTGAAATGGATCGTCATAGTGCTATGACATTACTACATGAAGAGGCTATTTATTTACATCAGGGCATTCAATTCCAAGTAGAAAAGCTTGATTGGGAAGAAAAGAAAGCATATGTAAGAGAAGTAGATGTCGATTACTATACAGATGCCAATCTAGCGGTTGAAATGAAGGTGCTAGAGGAAGATCGTAGTCGCCATTATACAGGCGGTACCATTAGCTTTGGAGATGTTGGTTTAGTCGCCCAAGCAACTATTTTTAAGAAAATCCGCTTCGGCACACATGATAATATCGGCTCAGGTCCGATTCATTTACCGCCTGATGAAATGCATACAAGCGCATCATGGTTATCTTTCAATAACACGCCTCAGTGGTCAGAGGCAGAGCTTACGGATGCAATGACTGGAGCTGCTTACGCAATGAATGCTTTTATTCCAATATTCATTCAATGTGACAGCAGTGACGTAGCAGTAGTCCCGCAAGTAAAGGCATCCCATAATGAGCTGCCAACGTTTTTTGTCTATGATAAGTACCCTGGTGGTATCGGGCTAAGTGAAAAAGTCTATGATTTATGGGAGGATTTATTAACTAAAACTTTTCATCATGTGGCGAATTGTCCTTGTGAGTCAGGGTGTCCATCCTGTATAGGGGCGCAAGATAGTTTGCAGCAGGGGAAGAAAAGAGTAGTAGAGCTTCTTAGGATTTTAAATTAGATGACAAAGAGGGCTTGAGAGGAAAAGTCTAACTAATTAAAGCAGTCGGTAAAAATGCTGAAATTCGCTGAATATGAGAGGAAAATTATCTTAGCGCGAAATGGTCATTTATTGGGCTGTGAATTTCATACGAAATTAACCGTGATTCAAGAATTCTAGAATATTTTGTATCCTATGGTATGACTTGCAAAATCTGTTTTCGTATAGTACAGTATGGTTAAAATTTAAATAACTGAACACGATGATGGGAAGTAGTAGCAAGCACGTTTTTTTTAGAGAGTCAGCGGTTGGTGGAAGCTGATAGAAGCACTTGTGAATCCGTCCTGGAGTTGCACAGTCGAAGTAATGTAAGTAGGCTGTAGCCGGCTGAAATGCCGTTATGAAATAAGCGGATTAGGTATATGCCTAATCAATTAGGGTGGCAACGCGGGTAGCTCTCGTCCCTTTTTAGGGATGGGGGCTTTTTTGTGTTTATTTGGATTCAAAGCGGAGCTATTCGAGTTGAGCTTGCAACGCAATTACACCAAGACTTAATGGAGCAATGTCATTAAACTACTGGAGGTATGATTATGTTAGATATTAAACGCGTACGCGATAATTTCGCGGAAATTAAAAAAATGCTATTAACACGTAATGAAGATTTAGGCAACTTAGATGACTTCGAGGATTTAGATGCAAAGCGTCGTAAGTTAATTACTAAAACAGAAGAATTAAAAGCAGAACGAAATAAAGTATCTGAACAAATTTCAATTATGAAACGCAACAAGGAAAATGCAGATGAAGTTATTGCTCGTATGCGTCAAGTGGGCGATGAAATTAAAGAGCTAGATGTTCAACTAAATGATATTGAAGAGCGCTTTAAAGATATGATGATGCGTTTACCAAACATTCCACACGAATCTGTACCAGTAGGGACAACAGAAGACGACAATGTAGAAGAATATACTTGGGGTGAAATTCCAACATTTGATTTTGGCATTAAAGCACATTGGGATCTTGCTACAGATTTGAAGATTGTTGACTTTGAACGAGGTACAAAAGTAACAGGTAGCCGTTTCTTATTCTACCGCGGGCTTGGAGCTCGTTTAGAACGTGCATTAATGACATTTATGATGGATTTACATGCAGAGGAGCATGGTTATGAGGAAATGCTACCACCTGTCATTGTTAATCGTGATAGCTTGACGGGTACTGGAAATCTTCCTAAATTTGAAGAAGATGTATTTAAATTAGAGGAAACAGATTATTTCATGATTCCAACGGCAGAGGTACCTGTCACAAACTTCTATCGTGATGAAATTTTACTGGCTGAGGCTTTACCACAAGGCTTTGCTTCCTATAGTGCGTGCTTCCGTTCAGAAGCAGGCTCTGCGGGTCGTGATACACGTGGTTTAATCCGTCAACATCAGTTCAACAAAGTAGAACTAGTTCGCTTTGTAAAACCAGAGGAATCATACGATCAATTAGAGCTATTAACAAATCATGCAGAAAAAGTATTGCAATTACTAGGCTTACCATATCGTAAGCTAAAAATGTGTACAGCTGATTTAGGTTTTACTGCAGCGAAGAAATATGATTTAGAAGTTTGGATTCCTGCACAAAACATGTACCGTGAAATTTCTTCTTGCTCTAACTTTGAGGATTTCCAAGCACGACGAGCAAATATCCGCTTCCGTCGTGAGCAAACTGCAAAACCAGAATATGTTCATACATTAAACGGTTCAGGTCTTGCCATTGGTCGTACAGTTGCCGCTATCCTAGAAAACTATCAACAAGCTGATGGAAGCGTAGTAATTCCTGAAGTTTTAAGACCATACATGGGTGGTAAAGAAATAATTGCACCAAAATAAATAACGGGTAAATGCTATTTTAGATATCCTTTAACAGGTAATTGGATTGCCTTTTTATTGATTTACAGATGCTTTTTATTGTATCGGGTGGTGTAAACGCCGTGGAATTGAAAAAATGCTTTATTTCTTAAAGGAATTTTAGCGAGCTAAATGGGTAGCAGTTGTACAGTGTACCTGAGAAAAAGTGTGGGAGTTCGATTCAAAAAAGCTGTATAAATAATGTTCATAGAAAAAGCCGCGAAACGTTGATTTAACAACTTCGTGGCTCTTTCGTGTGTTTCCAAACGAGCGTTTGGGAACAAATTAATTACAACTTATGTCTATATTGTAAAAGGGAGGTATCATGATGTGGTTAATATTAGGTCTTATTGCTATAGTAGCAACTTTTATAAATCTTTATATGTATACAACAGGTAAAGATTATAAACTTGCGATGGCAATGGGGTTATCATTTACAGCATTGACACTTTGTGCAGAACATAGCCTTGTATCTAATTGGGTAAAAGATGAAGATTGGGCGGCTTTATTGGATGTTGTACCTACTATGGAAAAGGCGTTATGGTTTCTGACAATTGTTTCTATTTTGCTAAATATAGCACCTATACTTTTAGAATTAAAAAATAAAAAATAATTACATATTGTTGTTCATTTGGATTTACAACGTTAAGAGCAAAAAGGTTCCAAACGACGCTTTGGTATATTTTCTAATATGTTACAATTTACCTGAAAAATATCAGGAGGGTTCGATTCAGAATGATAAAAGAAATTATTAACGTTGTTTTACCAATGAAAACATATGATACAACTAAAATGGACTAGTGGACTAAAGAACAATGGCAGGAATTTGTTGGAGAAGAAAAGGACCACGTAGGTATACAACTATTGCTGATGAATGATAACGATTTTTATTTAAAAATAATGGGTATTTACTTTAACGAAGCAACAGAAGAAATGTTTTTTAGTTTTGATACACAAAATAAACTTAATCGAAATATAAATATTCAACTCGGTCAATGGAGGATTGATGATAGTATTTATAATTTATCTCATGAAAAGCCTCAATATTTGGAGAAATTTTCTGTTGTTAGAGGTTTTCAAAAATATGTAAAGCGCACGTATTTAGAAGAGTGGGACAAGACTACAATTGAAATAAAAATTTTCGATGCAGAAACAAATATAATCATTAGAGAGCTTGAATTTCAAATAAATAAGCATTATACATAGATTTTTTAGTAATGTGCATAGATATTAGTACAACAAAGATTAATAACATATACAAAATAAACCTAATAAACGTTCCCAAATAAAAGTTTGGGCGCACATTAAAAAGCCACGAATGCTGTTAAACCAGCGTTTTGTGGCTTTATGTATGAACATTATCTATACAGATTTTTTTGCAAACGTATATGAATATAGTTACAATAAGACTTTTCAGGATTTTGCAGAAAACGCTGCAGGTGTGCTATCTGAATAAAAACGTGTATAAATAGACAATTTAGTATCGCTGTAAATCTGCATTTTTCAACCGGCTCCTCAACTTCAACTAATAGGGGCTTTTCTTCAATATAAAGTGTACCCTTTGTAAAGGACATTTTAAAAAAAGCTCTAGGCAACTTGAAGAAGATGATGTCTGTATTGTGCAGGTGTCATCTTTTTTAGG
>NZ_JBIWDH010000013.1:0-56753 GCF_044761885.1 Lysinibacillus sp. NPDC097231
CTTCTACTACTAATTTCACAACATAATCACGATATTCTTGGGTTATTTTTTTAGTCATTCGGTACACGTCCTTTAAAATAGTTATTTCTATCATAGCTACTCTCAGTTTTCCGTGTCCACTTTTTATACTAACCTCATTATTCTCTTGAAGTCGAGCAACTTTTTGGCTAATCTGAGCGTTCCACACTTAAAATCCAAGCGTTTCCTCGGTCGGCTCATCTCTCATCAAATAAGCATCTTCGTCCGCAGACGAGATGCTTATTTCTTAACTAAAATACTTCACATAATTACAGTAATGATCTTGTTTCATATGAAGGTTTTCATATAGCTTCCGTGCATTAACATTATCTGTTGCCGTTTGAAGCGTAACATAACGAGCATACTGCTGCTCACAATATTGAAATACCTTTTCCATTAATGCCTTGCCCACCCCTAGACCTCGGGCATCTTTGGTCACATATATATCATTTAAAATATATGCTCGCTGTAATGCAATGGAAGAAAAAGTTGGATATAATTGTGCGAATCCAACAGCCTTGTCATTTTCAACTGCTATAAAAATAATGGATTCCTTTAGGGCGATTCGTAATTGTAAAAATGCCTTAGCACCGCTTAAATCTGATTCAATGCCATAAAATTGGCGATATTCATCAAAAAGCACAGCTACGTCCTCTAGTTCATTCATTGTTGCTTGAAATATTTCCATCCTAATTCTCCCCTTATGTCTACCCATGATCGTCAATAATATGAATCTAGTTTTCATTATAAAGGAAATAATGGAATAAAGGAAAGAATTCCCCACAAATTCAAGCTAGGATTCACCTTTGTGTGGCTCTTCATCTAAATATTCTGCTGCCTTTATCACAATATCCTTCCAGTTTAATTGTGATTTTGCGAATGCTTGGAGGTGCTCGCATGTATCAGCCAGTAATTTGTCCTGCTTTGTTACTTGCTGTAATGTACGGCCAACACTTTCCCAATCATGTGTTGGATGAATTGTACCGAAGCGTTGCTGATGGGTAATATCCGCTGCTCCATCTACATCAGTCGTCACAATATAACAGCCATTTTTTGCGGCCTCCGCAAATACATGGGCATAACATTCTACTAAAGAAGTAAGGCAAAAAATTTTAGCCTTTCTATACTCCTCCTCTAATAAGACCTTATCATATATCGGGCCCAAAATGATTACTTGGGATGCAAATGGATTTCCGTCTAGAAGTTTTAGTAACTCCTGTCTGAAAGCCTCTGACATTGGTCCCACTAAACGAAACTCCCAATCTGAGAGTTGTGCAGCTAAAAACGCTCTGACTGCTAATAGAATTTGTTTTTCAGGAGCATCTAATCGACCAACCGTTAAGATTCTATTTTCTTTCTCATTAAATAAAACAGGCTCAGTATGAAACCGCTCATAAAAGCCATTTGGTAAATGTTTAATATCCAAATTCAAGAATTCTTGAATAGACTTTTGAATGGATTCACATTCAGATGAACATACATCACAAAGTTGGAGTAATTCTTCAAAATAAGGATAGGTTTTTAAACGATTTAGCCAAAACCGATTGACGTCCAGCTTCATATAAATTTTTCCGTTCGGATTAAACTTTTTATAGGTTTTTAAAATAGATAAATACGATGGGTATGGCCCAATCGCAAATGCAATATCGATTTCCTTAGCATGCTCTATTAAATAGGCATTCATATTCGCGACATAGTCATCTCCAAAAGGAATATGCTGAAACGTTACAGAAGGAAAGGTTTGTTGCAGTAATGCCTCATTCATTTCAGTCGTTAAAATGGTCACATCATACCCTAAATACTCACCTAACAAAATTGGAACTAGGCAAAGATCTTTGAAAATATGTGCATCAGAGAGCTTATAGGATTCCACGCTGCAAATGAATGCTATCTTTTTCGTCATAATTATCCCCCTTTTTAAAAAGAAGCGCTCTGATTATTTTATGAGTTCTCGTTTAATAAAGTGAAAAGATTCGTATGTTTAAGCACTGTGATTAACATCTCTATAACCAACTAATGCCCAAAGAACAACTCTTGAAACGCATATTGTAATAAGAATCCTTTGCGTCATTCAAAGTACAACAGCATAAACTTTGCAAAACTCCTATTTAAGATAAGCCCATTGGATTGATCTAATATCTATAAAGAATTGAGGTTTTACATGAATATTAGCTTTTTATCGCCTGCCTACAATAGCGAAGAGTGGATATTAACTATGCTAATTAGTATCCCAAAAGAATATGCCTATGAAATTATCGTTTGCGACGATGGTTCAACCGACAATACGTTAGCCTTATTAAAGGACTATCAAAAAGACTGTCCTGCCTTAAAAATACTAGTCCATCCTAGCAATCTAGGTGCTAGTGAAGCCTATAATCATTGCATTGCGGAAGCGACGGGTGATTATATAGCCATCATTGATAGTGATGATCACTATTTACCCGCTATTCGAAACGTCTTAGCCCAAGTAGATGGTCAGTTTGATATTTACTACTACAACATGCTAACAAAAGCTGGTTATACATTTATAAAAGATGAATCTAATCGATACACATTACCTGGACAATTTAAGATTATTCGAAGAAGTTTTATAGGTGATGCAACCTTTACCATAAGAAAAGATATTGCTGGGGATTGGGATTTTAATTGTGCCTTAATGGATAAAAACCCGACGAGCAAATATACAAATGAATTGGCATACTGGTATAACTTCCCGAGAGAGAATTCTGAATACGATTTACATCGAAGAGGATTAAAATAAATTATTACTCCATGTGTGTAGGAGGTGTTAAAGGATACAATGTTTAAAGATAAAGTTCTTCTCATAACAGGGGGCACTGGCTCTTTTGGTAATGCGGTATTAAAGAGATTTTTGAATACTAACATAAAGGAAATACGTATCTTTTCTAGGGATGAGAAAAAGCAAGATGATATGCGAAAACTATACCAACATCCCAAAATTAAATTTTTTATTGGCGATGTCCGTGACATTCAAAGCATTCATAATGCGATGTTTGATGTCGATTTTATTTTTCATGCAGCAGCGCTCAAGCAAGTCCCCTCCTGCGAATTTTTTCCACTAGAAGCTGTTAAAACAAACATTATAGGTACGGATAATGTTTTAACAGCCGCTATACAAGCAGGAGTTAAAAAAATTATTTGTCTATCTACTGATAAGGCTGCCTATCCAGTAAATGCGATGGGCATTTCGAAGGCCATGATGGAGAAAACATTTATCGCCAAGTCAAGAATGGTTCATCCAGATAAAACGTTGATTTGTGGGACACGATATGGAAATGTTATGGCTTCAAGAGGATCGGTAATCCCGTTACTTATCGAACAGATTAAATCCGGAAAGCCCTTAACCATTACAGATCCCAAAATGACACGCTTTATTATGACTCTTGAGGAGGCGGTAGAATTAGTTTTATATGCCTTCTCCCATGCTGATAACGGAGATATTATGGTGCAAAAATCACCAGCTGCTTATATCGAGGACTTAGCTCAGGCTCTACTCGAAATTTTTAATGCTCAAAATAACATAGAAATTATCGGAACACGGCATGGTGAAAAGATTTACGAAGTTTTATTAACAAAGGAAGAAGCGGCAAAGGCCATTGATTTGGGCAATTTTTATAGAATCCCTGCAGATAATCGTGATTTAAATTATGGAAAATATCTTGATGAGGGCTCTCCTAAAATTACGTTAACCGATGAATATAATTCAACTAATACGAAAATACTTACCGTCGCAGAAATAAAAGAAAAATTATTAGAACTCCCTCTCATTCATGAAGAATTACAAAATTGGACGGGAGGAAAATCTTGAAATTTTTAATTCTTGGAGCTACTGGAATGGCTGGTCACACGATTTCACTCTATTTATGCTCTCAAGGTCATGATGTTGTAACCTATTCACGAACAGCCTTTTCATACGGAAAAAATATTACGGGAGATATTACTGATTCAAAATTTTTAAGGTCACTATTACTAGATCACGACTACGATGTTGTGGTCAATTGTATCGGTGTTTTAAATGATGCCTGTGAAACAGAACGGGAGAAAAGCATATATCTCAATAGTTATTTACCTCATGCCATTGTATCTTTATTAAAAAACAGTAAAACCAAGCTTATTCATTTGAGTACGGATTGTGTATTCTCAGGAAAGGCAGCTCCCTATCATGAAAAAAGCCTTCCTGACGGAGACACCTTTTATGATCGCACGAAGGGGTTAGGAGAAATTGAAAATACCCATCACTTAACGTTTCGTAACTCTATCATCGGCCCTGATATGAAGGAGGATGGTATTGGCCTCTTCAATTGGTTTATGAAGCAACGTGATACTATTCATGGCTATACTAGCGCAATATGGACGGGAGTCACTACCCTAACGTTAGCAAAAGCTATTGAACGTGCAGCTATTGAAGATACAACAGACCTCTATCACCTCGTCAACAATAGCAGTATTTCAAAATTTGAGCTACTGCAATTATTCAATAAGCATTTCAAAGAAAATAAAGTAAACATCCTGCCATATCACCTCGTAAAGATTGATAAAACGCTAGTCAACACACGAAAAGATTTTTCATTTACTGTACCTAGCTATGATGAAATGATTATTGAGATGAAAAAATGGATATGGAAACATAAAGATTTGTATCCTCATTATTTTAAATGAGTTAGAAGGATCAGTATGCTAAAGAGAAAGTTCAGAGACTGTTCAGTATGAAAACGAGTTAAACAAAAACTGGCGAGCATGAATCCAGTAAAATACCGAACTCATGCTTGCCAATTAGCTGCATAATAAAAACTCTAACTTTAAGGAGTCACTACCTACGGTGCCAATGAGACTAGTATTTGATTTTGAGAGTATCCCCATCGACATAAACTCCCTCGGAACGGGAAATCGGCAACTTTTGTTCTGCCGAGAAGCCGATCGTTTCTCCATCCCTTAAAGTGACATTATCTTCTACAATATAGCCGGAAATAGTAATCAAAAAATCACGCAGCTCGGCAGGGGATGCTTGACTGTCCAGGATTTCAATTTCATCCTTACCAAAGGCTTTTAACCCATAAGTATATCCATCTACCCCGGTTTCCGTTCCGACCAGGCCGAAATAAACCAGATTCAGTAAAGGAAACATATCGTCATCCCTCATGATCTCAGCCATATCCAGAAAAAGTTCAGGCTGGAATACGGTGCCAGATGTATAAATCCCTATTGCGTTAGGAAGCTTTAAACAACTGGCAGCCAGCTTAGTGTATAGCCTACCACTGTCCAGTGGGGAGCCGGAGCGGGTAAATGCAGCCAGGATGATTTGAGCTACATGCGTTTGAGTAACCTCCACGGCTTCCTTCCACATGTAGTTTCCCTGTGCATAATACTCTGCCTCACCATCTGGTATGGGAGCCTCGACAAAACTAACCGCTAACATGCAGTCGTCCACTCCAAAAACCAAGGTTCCTTCCTTTGTATCTTCGGCGTTTTCCTCATCCTCTACTGACGAGCAGGTGATGTTCCAATCATTCAAAAGGTTGGCCTTTATCTGAGCAATATCACATTCTGCAGAGTTAAGTAGAACGAACCCGTTAAAAATACCAGAACCATTATCTTGTGTTTCCGCCTCGTCCTCCATAGATTGAGCAGCTTCATATGCTGCAGCCTGCTGCATCCAGTATTCCCGGATTAACTCTACCATCTTTACAGCTTCTTGCTCTGCAGTCGCAGGGTCATAAGGTTGCATCTCGCTAAATACATGGCCGCAATGCTCAGTATCAGACGGAACCCCATAGCCTCCACATACGCCAAGTAGCCATTTTCCGAGAATAGTTTTTTTATACTTGAATATATAGTAGTGCATATCATATAAATCAAATTCTGCTGCAATTTCTATTTTCTTGGGCTCTTGCCCCAGTTCATGTTCATCCGCTAGCCAGTCGATCATGGATTGCATTGCTGCTTGTTGTTGAGCTGTCATCAATTTCTCCCCTTTACGAATGTATTATTCTACCATTATACCAACTTTTATGGAAAGAAATAGTGAAGCAAGAATTATTCCCCATATGGTAGATTACTCCTATTTCTATTATAGGAAGTCGTTCATCAAGTATAAGTGCTGGGATGAGTAGCAATATATTTTGGTCATAAAAAAATCCTCCATTCAATTGAAATGAGAAATAATTCCAGTACTCTATTCACGTAATTTTCAAGGTAAAGGGATTCTACGTATAGTGTCCGAATCCCTAATTTTTCGAAAACCTTTTTTTCAATGGTTTGCATAAAAACTAAATGAGGCTCATGCATTCTTCTAAAATCAAGCGGGAAATTCTTGATTGTTATAAATATTTCATACTACACTTTCCAAAGGTCCTGTTTTGCTTTTTCAGATAAATCCGACTAATTTATTCCATCAGTAATATATTCGTCTTGACCGAGTACTGTAAAACTGAATCATAAGCGAAAGTGCTTATTTCTCTAAGAATAACGTTATACGTCCCAATGAAAACATCAGGATTTCTTTCACCACGGTTGCTTTGCTTCCATGCTCTTTACCCCTGCTTATTATTCTTATTTACGCTCTGGTTTTTTCCTTAAATAAAATTACTCCAATTAAACCAATGATGGAGAAGATAACCGGCGTGATAAAACCATAGTAATATCCATCAAATAGATTTCCTGAAGTTGATTGAAAATGATCCAATATATATCCAAAAATGATGGGTAGTAATACAGCACTTAGAAAGCCGCCCGTATTCGCAATCCCCGAAACAATACCTGATTCTTCCAGATTAAAAGATTGACGTACAGCTGCAAAGGTTAATGCACTTGCCCCATATCCAAAACCAATGATAAAGAAAATAATAATTAGAAAGAAAAAGGAAGGATGCCCATTAAATAAAAGGAAAGAAAACCACCCTAATAAAACAACGATATGAACGACAATATACGGTTTTTTAATTGTTTCTAACCGACTTGAAATCCAACTAGCTAGAGGTGCTCCAATAAGTGCCCCGATAAGACCAATCATAATCAGCTGGCTGGCATCTGAACGCGTCATTTCATACATATTCATCCCATATGGTACTGCCCACGAACTGATAAACCCTACATAACCGCCGACTACCCCAAAATGGCAAAAGAATAGAGCCCACGCTTGCGGATTTGAAAATATTCTTCGTAGTAAAACTGACGTTTTTTCACGTTGCACTTCAGCTGTATCAACTACTTGCTCATCCCCAGAAATTTGTTTTGTTTTTTTTACAAGTACAAAATAAAGGAGAATGCCACATAAACATAATAGTAGTCCTACTGAGAAAAATGTTACCCTCCAACCAAATAAAAGTATCCATGTGGAGAAAGGTACTGTCGCCAATAAGAAACCAAGACTTCCTGTCATGCCCGCCAGTCCAATTAATCGAACAAATTCCTTTGTATGAAACCATTGGCCCAAAATTAGCACCATGTTAACCCATATGGTTGCATCTCCTACCCCAGTTAGTATTCTGGCAAAAAACAGGATGAATTCATGTGTACCCATACTATAAATAATCGTACCTAAACCTGTAAGAGTAGCACCAATAATTAGAAAAAAATTTGGCCCAAATCGATCAGCTAAAATCCCCATCGGAATTTGCAAACTCGTGTATACAAAAAATTGTATACTAGTCAATAACCCAATCGTTGATGCTGTTACATTAAAATCTCGCATCAATTGGTCTGTAATCAGTCCTGGGGCGGTTCGTTGACTCGCCATTAACAAATAAGTAAATAATACAGAAACAAATACGACCCATCTATATCTACTATTTTGTTTGTCCAATTATTTCTACTCCTATTAGCTTTTACTCTATATATATGAATTACGGGTAACGTTAAAAACCTGTTTTTCAACGTAGTTTTATGATTTGAATTTGGTTTAAAATGCTTTTAGTTCTCAATGTTCAATATAAAGCTTACATTCTTTTTGAAGTTGAACACGTCTCCCTACACTTTTATTAACCTACTTTTTTGGAACTACAATACCCATTCCATCGGAGAAGTACTTATTGTTGAATGAATTTGCAGATCATAGTTTTATAAAGAACTTCAATCTGCAGGCATTCATGTAACGATTAGAAGTCAATTCGGTATAGACATAGATGCGGTTTGTGGCCAATTGTAGTCAAATATGATACGAGGAAGAACTCTTAAAATTAAACAGGAAGTCCTTTGAGATTCTCAATTTCATTTCAAAGGATTCGTAATCAACTTGAAGAACCTAATTAAAAATGATTAGGGTACTTTTTTCACTCTCTTCTATAAGTATTGAATTTTTTGCCAATAAAAATAAAATAATCAAGACTGCATTTAACTGTCTTGGTTATTTTTAATAGAGGATTTATTGTTTCTTTAAAATTTCTTTAGGTACTTTTAACTCTTGTAGCCCTCATAATTTGATTACGGGCTTACGCATAATCTAGCTCTTTCATGTGTTTTGAAAATTAATCGAAATTTAAAAAATAGAAAAGAAGGTGAAAGCTTGGTAGATTACGTTCCCCACCAATTTTCACCTTCTTTTCATAAACATTATTTCTTATTCTATTTAACTGCTAACGCCGAAGTTGAATCTGCTGCTAATTCTACTTGTAGATCCGTATATGGTAATCCATGTGCATCAGCTACCGCTTTATATACTATTTTTCCATTTACTACGTTTATCCCCTTCGCTAAAACAGGATTATCTAAAGCAGCTTGACGATAGCCTTTATTAGCTATTTGCAAACCGTATGGAACAGTTACATTTGACAAGCCCATTGTTGAGGTACGCGCGCAAGCACCTGGCATATTCGCAACTGCGTAATGCACAACACCGTATACTTCATAAGTAGGATTACTATGAGTAGTAATTCGATCAATTGTTTCAATAGAACCCCCTTGATCTACCGCTACATCCACTACAACAGACCCCTTTTGCATCGTTTGAATCATTTCTTTTGAAACTAATTGTGGTGCACGTGAACCTGGAATTAGCACAGCACCAATTAACAAATCTGCCGTTTTCACTGCTTCAGCGATATTGTAGGTATTTGATGCAAGTGTACGAACACGTCCTTGGAACATATCATCTATTT
Organism: Lysinibacillus sp. NPDC097231; assembly: GCF_044761885.1. NCBI lineage: Bacteria > Bacillati > Bacillota > Bacilli > Caryophanales > Bacillaceae > Lysinibacillus > Lysinibacillus sp. NPDC097231. The sequence goes on from NZ_JBIWDH010000013.1 coordinate 9,132, forward strand.
GACTTAAGCGTGTAATATTAACGTCTAAAATTGTTACGTTTGCACCTAATCCTACTGCCATTTTCGCAGCATTCGTCCCGACAACTCCAGCACCTACAATCACTACATTTCCAGGTGCAACACCAGGAATACCACCTAAGAGAACTCCTTTTCCTCCTTTGGAATTTTCTAAAAACTGTGCACCAATTTGTACAGACATTCGACCTGCTACTTCACTCATTGGCGTTAACAACGGTAAGGCACCTGAATCTAATTGAATTGTTTCATAAGCAATTCCAGTAACTTTACTTTCAAGCAAAGCTTTCGTTAATTCAGGCTCTGGAGCTAAATGTAGGTAGGTGTAGAGAATTAGATTCTCTTTAAAATATTTGTACTCCTCCTGAATCGGCTCCTTCACTTTAATCACCATATCAACATCCCAAGCTTCCTTAGTCGATTTAGTAATTTGAGCGCATACATCTAAATAATCTTGGTCTGTAAATCCACTACCTAGCCCTGCACTCGATTCAATTATTACTTCATGACCACCTTTTTTGTAAGCCACAACACCTGCTGGAGTAATTCCTACTCGATTTTCATTATTTTTTATTTCTTTAGGTACACCAATTATCATTATATTTCCTCCTACCTATTTTTTATTAGTTTTGGTTTATAACTACAAGTTTCATTTCTGTCATTTCCTCAATTGCATACTTCAGCCCTTCTCTTCCCATACCACTTTCCTTTACGCCACCATATGGTAGATGATCTAAACGGAATGTAGGAATATCATTTATAATGACACCTCCTACATGGAGTTTTTGCGTTGCCTGTAAAGCAACATGGATATTATCTGTATAAATACCAGCTTGCAAACCATATTTGGAGTCATTTACTTGATCAAATGCCTCTTGAATAGATGTAAACTTCATAATAGATACGATTGGTGCGAATACCTCCTGACAGGAAACCTTCTGCTCGGGTTTTACATTTAATAGTACGGTAGGTTGTAAGATATTCCCTTCAGATTCTCCACCAGTTGCAATAATTGCCCCTTGCCCCTTTGCTTCTTCAATCCAACTTAATGTTCGTTTTACATCTTGTGGACTAATTAAGGCTGAAACATCCGTTGTAGGATCTAGGGGATCACCAAGTTTCAACTCTTTTGTAGCTGCTACAAATTTATCTACAAACAAATCATACATTTTTTCGTGAACATAGATTCGTTGAACTGAAATACATACCTGCCCTTGGAATCCAAATGCACCGGAAACGACACGTGGAATTAATTTATCAATATTAACATTTTCATCGATAATAACTGCCGCATTAGAACCCAATTCAAGCGTTACTTTCTTAAGACCTGCTTGATTGCGTATGCCAATACCTACAGTGGGGCTACCTGTAAAAGAAATCTTTTTTACGCGATTATCCGTGACTAATTTGTTACCAATTAAAGAACCTGCACCAGTAACGATATTTAACGCACCCTTCGGTAACCCTGCCTCTACTAATAATTCACCAATAAAATAGGAAGTTAATGGTGTTTGACTTGCAGGTTTTAATACAACCGTATTACCTGAAGCTATTGCTGGCCCTACTTTATGAGCTACTAGATTCATTGGGAAATTAAAAGGTGTAATAGCTGCCACGATACCTAATGGTTCACGAACCGTATAGGCAATGCGCCCGTCTCCACCGGGGGCAGCATCCACAGGAATTGTTTCCCCGTGTATTCGCTTTGCTTCTTCAGCAGCAAATTTATACGTTTGAATTGTACGCTGAACTTCGGCTTTGGCGGTTGAAATAGGCTTGGCTGCTTCTAATGCTATTAGCTCTGCTGCTTCTTCTGCACGTGCTTCTAATAACGAAGCTAATTTTTCAAGAATCATCGCACGCTTATACAAAGGCATATTCGCCATCGTTTCACGTGCAGCATCGGCAGCTAATAAAGCTGCTTCTACTTCCTCGACATTTGCCTTCGGTATTTCTGCAATGACCTCGCTACTATATGGGGAGCATAATTCTGTATACTCTGCTGCTTCCACCCAATCCCCATTGATAAATAAATTTTTCCTCATTATAATTACCTCACCTTTCGTATTACGACTTATTTGCCAATACGTGATTCTCTACTTCTTGAATCGCTTTTTCTAGAATATCTAATAAATCTCTTAACTCCTTTTGGCTTATTGATAATGGTGGTGAAAATACAACAATATCTTGAGCATCTAGTACAACAGAGCGACATATTAATCCCAACTTTGCTGCCTCTGTCACTATTTGCGGAGCGAGGAGTCTTCCTTCATAAGAGATTTCTATACCTGCCATTAAACCTAAACCTCTTGCAGCTACAATAAATGGATACTTCGCTTGTAATACTTTTAACCCTGCTAATAGCTCTTGACCACGAATTTCTGCATTTGCTACTAAATTATCTTTCTCTATAATTTCAATGTTTTTCAACCCAACTGCACAGGCCATTGGATGACCACTATAAGTGTATCCATGCAATATAGTTCCTTCTGATAACTCAGAAAATTCTTGGTGTATTTTCTCTGAGATCATTACACCACCTAATTGTGCATATCCACTAGTAACACCTTTTGCAAAGCACATCATATCCGGTACCACATTAAAATGTTCCATCGCAAAGAACTTACCCGTCCTACCAAATCCTGTGATAACTTCATCAGTTATCATCAAAATACCGTACTCATTGCAAATTTCACGAATTTCTTTGAAATAATTATCCGGTGCAACATGCACTCCCCCTGCACCTTGTACTGGCTCGGTGATGAAAGCAGCTATTGTTTCTGGACCTTCAGTTTCAATCAAATCACGTAAAGCCTGTATGGAGAAATGATCTACGAATAGAAAATCCGGTGCATTTGAATTTGTAAAATCACGAAATCCTTTTAAACCCGTCGCACTTGTAGCACCAATTGCCACCCCGTGATAAGATCTCGATCTTGAGATAATTTTTTTTCGAGAAGTTTCCCCTTTTAATATCCAATAATGACGAGCCAATTTATAGGCGCTATCATTGGATTCGGAACCACCGGACGTAAAAAATGTAGTATTTAAATCACCAGGTGCTAATTCTGCTAACTTTTTTGCTAATAGAATAGCAGGCTCATTACTAAACGTTGCAAAACAAGAACTGAAGGCTAATTTATCCATTTGTTCCTTCGCTACTTCACCAAGTTCTGTTCTACCATGTCCGATATTCACATTCCAAAGCGAAGACATACCATCAATAACTTTTTTACCTGTAATATCATACAGATAAACACCTTTTCCTTCTGTAAAAATAAATGCCGGTCCATTTTCCGTCTTTACTGGTGAAGTAGGGTGTAGAAAATGCTTTTGGTCTAACACTTTAAGTTCTTCAACAGAATAATTTCTTTTCATAAAAATACATCCTCTCTTTTAAATGTTTTTAAACAATACACTCACAATTAATCAATTTCGCCTTGGCGTAATTGCGTCCGGATTTTGAATTGTGCACGCACAATTCATTCCTTTGAAAATCCGTGACATCCGCCGGAGGCTTTAGGCCAACAAGATGTTGGTCACTCAGTCGTTGCCACAGGACGTGGCGTTCTTAGACTGAGTTCCTCTATTTCAGTAGGTGTTTGGACACCAACTGAAAAAGTAATCAAAATCGCATTCATCTCACCACCTATAGAGGTGGGAGTCTTCTGCTGAATGAAGATAAACAATAAGCTTGCCAACTACTAAAATGTGCTTTACTTACATCTCGGAAATAAATTATTTTAATTTTCAATTAATTTAAAATACAGGAATTGTTTTATCGATTTGATTGATAAGAGAGAAACGTTGATTAACTCTCGCTCCACTTAATAATATAATTTGCCAAAACATTAGTTACTTCTACTACGCTATCTAAATGAACACATTCATCTGGTCCATGCATATTTTCTCCAATTGGCCCAAAGCACAATCCTTGATTTCCGTAATACTGAGTAAATCGTGCATCATTTCCTCCAGCTCTTCCAACCATTATTACTTTATGTCCCATAACATCTTCTGCATTTTCGATGAATAATTTTACAAAAGGGTTCTCAGGATCTTGGTACCATGGCTCCGTTGACCATCCAAACCACTCTATAACAGGTGGATTTTTATCCATCCACTCATCGCCTAAGACAGATTTCATTATCGTGTCTTGTACTAGTTGCTTAATTTCTTCGCGAGTTTCCCCTGGGATAAAACCAATTCTTCCTTCGAGGATCGCTTCCCCTGGAACTGTCGATACCCAGTCCCCAGCTTTTAGTACACCTAAGTTTAAGTGAACGGACTGTCCAGACCCCTTTTCAAATAAATCAAACTTAACATTTTTAGCACGCCATTCACTTAATTCGTCCAGCGCACTAAGGATTTTCATCATTTTTGAAATAGCATTTATGCCTTCATGCGCTAAACCAGCATGTGCTGTTCTTCCCTTTACGTACACTCGGAAATACATAATCCCCCCATGACTTATTGTCATATTCAAATTATGTGGCTCTGTCGAAATGTACCCATCTGTTACGAAGCCCTCCTCCAAACATGCTAAAGCTCCGCCTCCACCACCAGCTTCTTCTTCTATTACTGAATGTAGCTGAACATCTCCAGCAATTGGATAACCCAAATCAATTAATGTTTTCAATGCGAACCAATTTGAAATAAGTCCTGCTTTCATATCGGCAGAGCCTCGACCGTATAACTTGTTTCCAATAATATCTCCACTCCATGGGTCCATCGTCCAGTTTGAATATGGTTCTGGAGAAACAACATCTACATGCCCATGAATCGTTAATGACTTACCATTGGAGACACCTTTATGTATTCCGATAATATTTTTTCGGTTTTCAAACGGAATACCTGAATCAATAAACGCTTCATGAGCTGAAACCTTCTCATATTTTGGTTCAATCTCATGCAAAATCAAGTTAAGTTCTTCATATTTTTTTTTCATGTATAATTGCATCTCTTGTTCATTACCAACAACGCTTTTTATACGTACGACATCTTGAATTGTTTTAAATAATTCTTCTTTATTTTCTTCTATATACAATCGAATTTTTTCTTTCAAAGCAATCACTCCTTTATTTACTTCTTGTGTCATTAAAAAGAAGAAAATTATCTAAGAGATTCTCATCCTCTAAATAGTTACTTTAATCTTATCTTCATTAAAAATCTCTTTATCTAATGACTCCAAGTCATCAATAGAGTCCATGCTTCCAAGTTCTTTTTTAAAGAATCTTGTTATAAACAACATGTAAATGATTCCGATTATAAGCCAAACGATTCCACCTATAAATGCATCAGCGTGTAAATGATACCAAAGAACTCCAGTAGCTAATGCTCCGAAAGAAGGCATAATTAAGTACTTAAAGGTTTCACTGCCTGATCTCCTTTTCTGACGAATATAGAAATGAACAATAACAGTTAGGTTAACGAATGTGAATGCAATTAATGCCCCAAAGTTAATGACTGAAGCAATTAATTCTAAATTTGGTCCTATTGCAAATAATGATACGATTCCCGTCAAAACAATCGTAAAAACAGGCGTTCTAAATTTAGGGTGTAAGTATCCGAAAGTTTTTTTAGGAAGTACACCATTTCTGCCCATAACAAACAGCAAACGAGATGCACTTGCATGAGATGCAAGTCCTGAAGCTACAGTAGCAGCGAAAGCTCCTGCAATGAAAAGCAGTTGGAATAACTTCCCTCCTACATATAAACCAATTTCCGGCAATGTATCATCTACATTTTCGAACACAGAAACATCCGGGAATAACGCTTGTGTAAAATAAGAAGCAATAAAGAAAATACCCCCACCGATTAAAACAGTTAGAAGGATTGCTCTAGGAACTGTTGATGTATCCTTTGCTTCTTCCGTATACATTGTTATTGCGTCGAAACCGACAAACGAGAAAGCTACTACTGTTGCCCCAGTTAAAACGGCTATTAATTTCACATTTTCATGTGATAGTGGATGAATCGTGAATAAAGTACCATTTCCCATACCGTGATACAGTTGTACAGAAGCAAGTATTATAAAGATACCTATTAAACAAATCGTGAAAACAACGAGTATAAAGTTTAAGCTGGATGTTGATTCCATACTATAAGCATTAATTGCAGTAACTACAATGACATAAGCAAAAACCCAAATCCAAACAGGTACATTCGGAAACAGAGATTCCATATATATTCGAATAATTAATGCATTAACTAAAGGTAATAATAAATAATCTAATAACGATGCCCATCCTACGAGGAATCCTAGGTGAGACCCCATTGTTTCCCGGGTGTACGTATATGCTGAACCAGCAGCCGGGAATACCTGTACCATCTTTCCATAACTAATCGCTGTCAATACCATTACTAACAAGGCGACAAAATACGCCATTGGTACTACACCATTTGTTAATTTTGATACAATTCCAAACGTATCAAAGACTATTGTAGGCGTCATATATCCTAATCCCAGTGCAACAATTGACCAAACACCCAATGACCTTTTGAGCGTAGTGTTATCTGTCATTCACCCATCCCCTTTACATATTTTTAGCTGCTTCATTAATGTTTTAAACTGCGACTAATCAATCTGATTTGTATTGAGCGCTGGTGGTTTATGCTCAAGACCTTTTGTCATAAATAATAAATAAATAGCACCAATTCCTAACCAAACACTACCAAGAGCAATCGAATAAACATCTAGGTTGAAAAGCAAACAAGTTGTAAGTACTGCTCCGATTAATGGAAAAATCAAATAGAAGATAATCCCCTTTAAGGAGCGTTCTTTTCGCTTACCGTAATATAAAAAAACAACGGATAGATTCACAGCAGTAAATGCAAGTAGGGCGCCAAAGTTAATGAAAGACGCGACAAAGGTTAGACTTAAAAACAATGCAGATAATGATAAAAGACCAATTAATAAAATGTTGTTAACCGGGGTTCTCGTTCTTTTATTTAGTTTTCCAAAAAAATTTTTAGGTAATTGTCCATCTCTTCCCATTGCGTATAATACACGTGCAGCACTTGCTTGAGATGCGGACGAGGAACCAAATACAACCACTGCAGTTTTTGCTAGGAATGCTGCTTGTAAGGCATTCCCGCCTACTAGGAAAAAAATTTCATAGGAAACAGAATCAGCATCTTTAAAACTCGTATAATCTGGCAAAACATTATGTGCAAAATAAGATACGATTACAAAACATAATCCACCAATTATTGTTACTAAAGATATTGCACGCGGTATGTTTTTCTCCGGATTTTTTACTTCTTCTGAAAAAGTAGAAACTGCATCAAAACCGAGGAAAGAGAAACATAAAATAATACCGATAAGCTTATTACAATCATGTTGATATTTGCGCTTAACTTTACACCTCTAACATTTACAAACGTCACAAGAACTACTAATGTAAGTATCCAAACATACTGTGGAACTTCAGGTATAGCAGCTGAGAAGAAAATACCAAATAGTAAAAAGTTAACCATTGGGATCAAGAGATAATCCATTAAAATTGCCCATCCCACTAAGAAACCAACATGAGAATTAATAGCTTTTTGCGCATAGGTATAGGCAGATCCTGCAATGGGGTACGCTTTTGCCATTTGACCATAACTATGAGCCGTAAACATCATCACAATTAATGCAAGTACATACGATCCAGCGACCATACCATGAGATATTTTAGAGGCTATGCCGTATGTGCTAAACACTGTAGTTAAAGCCATCAAGGCCATCCCAGTAACAACAACAGACGTTAAAGAAAGCGATCTAGACAAATTAACCTTTACCTAAGATTTACTTCTAATGGAACTCTTATAACAATCGTTTGAAAGCGCTTACACAACTAAAGAAGTTAAATAATCCCAATAAACAATGGGCATCCACTGTCCGCCTATTAAAATAGGCGGACAAAAGACTTATACTAATTTAAGCTTGTAAACTGGATTTTTCCATTCCAAAAGTGTTGCATATTCTAATGACTCAACATCTCCAGGTAAATAGCCTGGCATTACTTTATTTAATACGTATCCGTTTTTCATTTGGAAGGTTAATACTGGATCATATATTTTCCCTTTCATTACCTCTAGTGCATACTCATCTGCACTCATCTGCTCAGCATATTTATAGTAAAAGGGTATACGACCACCTACTAAGATACTTTCTAAGTTAAGTTTCTCACATATTCTTTTTCGGCCATCATACAAATGACGTCCCAATTGTAACCCTCTAAAATCTTCGTGTACGCCTATTTCAATACCATATAGGTTTCTACCATTAGGGTTATGATTTCGAATAAATCCTAAATCACAGATTTGAAAATATGAGTGACTATCTCCGTAATCTTCAAAATTTACAATTAGACTTAAAGCGGTTCCTACAATTTTACCGTTATATTCTAGACAAATTTGACCTTCTGGAAACAACTCAATCTGACTTTCAAAATGCTCATATTTTAATGCCATATCAGGTCCAAAACACTTCATAGAAAGTGCGGCAACTTCAGCAAGATCCTCTTTTAAAATATTGCGGACAACTATTTCTTGTCCATTATTTTTTACATTTACTTGAGACATAATAAATTCACCCTCTTATTTTATTGGAATTAAATTAAAGTTTATTACTTTATTAATTGTGTAGACTGTCTCCCATACATTCTTTAGAAACTATGTATGGGAAACATGGAGAATGTAGATAAGTCTACTACAATACATTTAGTTACCTAGATTAGTAACATTTTTTATTATTTTAAATAAATCGATACAAACTTCTTCTCCAAGTACTCCTCAAGTCCGTACCAACCGCCTTCTTTCCCCATTCCACTTTCCTTCATACCACCAAACGGAGCTTGTACAACCACTGGAGCTGGATCATTAATCCCAACAATTCCAAACTCTAAAGCACGCATCATTCGTAAGCCTCGACCAATGTCTCGCGTATAACAATAAGCTGCAAGACCATATTCAGGATGGTTTGCTCTTTCAACTACCTCTTCTTCCGTCTTAAATGTATAAATTGGTGCAACTGGTCCAAATGTTTCTTCTGTTGTAATCTTCATATTATCGCTTGCATATTGAATAACTGTGGGCTCAAAGAAGTAACCGCTACCATTATTTAATGTAAATACATTACCACCCGCAATTACTTTACCATCATGTTTCACAGCGTCTTCTACTTGACTTTTCACTTTTTCAAGAGCCACTTTATTAATTACTGGACCGACATTTACGCCATCTTCTAATCCATTTCCTACAACTAATTTAGATACCTTTTCAGCTAACTTTCCTGAGAATTCATCAGCTACAGTTTCTGCTACGTAAATCCGGTTGGTGCTGATGCAAGTTTGACCTGAGTTAATAAACTTAGACACTAAGATACCATTAACTGCTGCGTCAATATCAGCATCCTCAAACACAATATACGGTGCGTGTCCACCAAGCTCCATTGATATTTTCTTCACTGTATCAGACGAATCACGGATAAGTTTTTTCCCCACACGCGTCGAGCCAGTAAATGTGATTTTACGAACATCTGGGTTACTCGTCATCTCGTTTCCAATTTCTTCAGCTGGGCCAATTACCAGGTTTGCAACTCCAGCAGGTAGTCCAACTTCATGAAAGCATTCGAATACTTTTATTGCCGAAAGAGGAGTTAAGTCAGCCGGTTTTAAAACAATCGTACAACCTGCAGCAAGTGCAGGTGCAATTTTTCTTGTAATCATCGATAACGGGAAATTCCATGGTGTAATAGCTGCACATACCCCAACAGGTTCGCGAATTACCATTAAGTGTTTATCAGCTGCAGATGCAGGAATTGTTTCCCCATAAATTCTCTTAGCTTCCTCTGCATACCATTCTAGATAACCGATTGCACCTGCTACTTCACGAGTAGCATCTGGTAAAGGTTTACCATTTTCAAGTGTAATTGTTTCAGCTAATTCTTTTGTTTTTTCTTTCATCAATTGAACCACTTGAAACAGGTAATTGCTGCGCTCATTTCCAGTTGTCTTACCCCAGAATTCAAATGCTCTCTTCGCACTTTCGATTGCTTCTTTAGTTTCAGTTTTACCACCTGTAGCAACAGTTCTAATTATTTCTCCTGTCGCAGGATTTGTTACATCTAATTTATTTCCTGTATCTCGCCATTCACCATTTATATAAAGCACTAGAGAACCTCCCCCTTTTTTAACTATAACCACCACTACTCAACTTACTTTATAGGAATAGTTTAGTTGCGTGTATTTTTAAAAGCAGTAATCGAATCGTCTATAATTTGAATCATTTTTTCAATTTCTTCTTTGTTAATAATAAGCGGTGGCGCAATTGCCACAATTTGGTTATGAGCTCCAAGCGCTCTTACTATTAATTGGCGATTGAAACATGCGTCAACTACCGCATTTGCTGGGAAAACAGCTGGATCAAACAATTTTCCACTTGTTGGATCTTCATAGAGTTCAAATGCAGCCAACAGACCAATTACTCTGCAATTTGTTACAATACTATGTTTTTCAGCTAAGTAATCTAAACCTTTTTTAAGTTCTTTCTCCATTTCGTTTACGTGGTCAATAATATTATCACGCTCTAGTATTTCAATGTTTTTCAGTCCAATCGCACAAGCAGTCGGATGGCCACTATATGTGAAACCATGTGGGATAACAGCATCGAAGTTAGCAATTGTTTCTCTAATTTCATCATTCATCATGACCCCGCCAAGTTGCGAATAACCACTCGTAATTCCTTTTGCAATTGACATCATATCAGGGACAACATTCCAGTTGTTTACACCAAACATTTTCCCCGTACGACCAAATCCACAAATAACCTCATCTGCCATGAAAAGGATATTGTGCTCGTCACAGATTTTACGAACTGCTTCTAAGTAACCTTCTGGTGGAATATTAACTCCGCCCGCACCTTGCACAGGTTCAATAATAATTCCGGCAATCGTCTCCGCACCTTCTCTTTCAATTGTTCCACGGATAGAGTCTGCATAGTTCGGGTCATTTTTATCACCTAACTCGCTTTTTAATAGGTGGGCTGTTGCACGAACAACTCCGTCTATATTTGATGATGCGAACTTGTGGTATGCTGCAAGACCAGTAGCTGTTTGCGCTCCTATTGTTACACCGTGATAAGCATTTGTTAGCGCAATAATCTTTCTTTTTTCTGATTTCCCTTTAAGCTCCCAGTAGAAACGAGCTAATTTAATGGCTGTATCATTTGATTCTGACCCACCAGAAGTGTAGAATACACTATTTAAATCTCCTGGTGCTAACTCAGCTAATTTTTCAGCAAGTAGAATGGATGGTTCATTTGAGAATCCTTTAAATGATGATGCATACGCGAGAGTAGATAATTGACTATTACCAGCATCTGCAAGTTCTTGATTCCCATGCCCTAAGTTCACGTTCCAAAGCATTGACATCCCGTCGATGTATTCCACATCATCCGTACTTGTAACTGTAACGCCTTTACCTTTAACAAAGATGATAGGCGGTCCATTGTCAATTAAAGCCTTCGGATTTGTAGCTGGATGTAGCAAGTGCTTTTTGTCCAGTTTAGCTAACTCTACAGTTTTTGATTGTTGAGTAACTTTAGTTGTCATTGATAAAACCTCCATTTATAAATTAATATTTTGCGAGTGGATGGACACACTCTGGTATCAACTAACTTAAAACTGAAATACAGTTTAGATCCAATTTTTTAACTATTCTTAATTATGAAAATAGTATATCTTTACATTTTTATAATGTAAATTATAATATTTATATGACTTCCATATATTTTATGAATACTAAAAGGAGGAGTTATCAAAATGAACCTTCATCGTTTACATTGTTTTATTACAGTAGTTGAGGAAGGTAGCATTACAAAAGCTGCTACTGCACTGCAAATGACTCAACCCCCCTTAAGTATTTTAATTAGAAAATTTGAACAAGAATTAAATGTCACTTTGTTTAATCGTTTAGGTAGATCTCTTGAATTAACACCAAGTGGAGTATTTTTATATGAAAAAGGAAAAGAATTACTTGATTTATCTGAGAATACGGAGAAGAAATTAGTCGAGTTTCATGAAGGAATTAGAGGTACTGTGAAATTGGGTTGTACTACTTCAGCAAATCTATTTATTTTGCCAAATGTCTTAAAAAAAATTCAAAAGGAAACTCCTAACATAGTTACACATGTTAGCGAGGGTAATACATCATATATTTTAGAAGAACTAAGAAGTCATAAAATAGATATTGGAATTGTCCGAACTTCAGTGAGAGCTGAGGACATCCATACTGCAACACTACTAACAGAACCTTTACTTTTAGCTCTTCCTCCCAACCATCATCTATGTGAAAAAGATTCTATTGATATTGCAGACTTGAAAAACGAACGATTTCTTTTAAATACAACATCTTATGGATCAGGTGTTGCTGATGATGTGATCGAGGCATGCCAAAAAAGTGGATTTATGCCTAATGTCGTTTACTGGGGGACAGAAACATTACCAACACTTATGATGGTGATGAAAGGCGCAGGAGTTTGTTTTGTACCTAGCTGTTTCAAGCTACTTAATTCTCCTGATTTACCGGTACTTAGGCCACTAGCAAATCCAGTGTTACAAACAAAACTTAATATAATTACACTTAAGGATCGTTACATGACATCAATTTCCAAACGATTTCTTGCGATTACCGAAGAGGTTGCAGAGAAAATGACAAGCATTTTCAATGATTAATGTGATTTAAGTATGGTATTCAAGTTAAAATATTCAGTAGATAATGTATAATAAGTTAAAATAAGCATTCTCACTTTAACATCAGTTAAGATAGGAGTGCTTTAAATTACCACCTGCTAAAGCAGGTGGATTTTGTCATGAATGTCCACGACTAAAGTCTTTTTTATCTAAGGCTGAAGCCCTTCTCAAAGCTCTTGTGCTCAAGCACACTGAATATGGACTAAACTCATTCTTCAATACAGAAAACATCATTCTCATGTTCATTAAATTGTTCGCAATGTAATTTCTTATAATTTCCTCGTTTACTGTACCAACTGTCACACAAAAGCATCCCATCGTGCATAGATGTTGGTCCCAATATCTTTTTTTATTCAGGAAATTCGTCTTACAACAGTCTTGACGATCTTCCTTTTAGATATTGCAAGATTTTGCTTGGTTACATTAGTTTCCACTATTATCCGTCCGTTGAATAGTAAGAGCCACAATCCTATCTATTCTATTTAATCTGAACATTCTCCTTCTTCTTCAACCATTCTGCCCCGTTAGATGCGTCGAATGTAAATCCTAGGGACATCCGATATTCGCAGATTCTCAAGGAGAAATCTCAACTTGAAAATATGGCATACGTTTTACAAGCATCTTCCCTACCTTAATAAGTAAAAAGTAAAAATAGATTCCTTTTTGCACTATGTACTATTTAATAATCTTTCCTTCTGGTAACTTACCATCTATTAGCCACTCTTCTACAAAACGGTTAAAGAACTCAGGATTCGCTAATGAAACACCGTGGCCGATACTAGATAGCATAACACCTTGACAATTGAGGTTGCTATTCACAAGATAGAGCGCGGATTTTTTCATGTTGCCCTTCTCTTTTTCACCGACAGTTACTAAAATGTTACATTGAGCTTTCGAAAAATTATGTGGGATGGCAAAAGACATATTTTCTTGCAATATTTTAATAAGGGTATCTAATTTTATCTTTGAACTATCTTCATAATATTGCTCAAAATATTCTTGATCTACATATAATGTTTTAGCTTGAAGCTTGGCAAATGATTTCTTTTTAATTAAGGGAAAAGTTAATTTTATCAATGGTCTAATCCATTTCTCTGTAGCTGGGGAAGGTGTCACTAAAGCACTGTTGATGATGGCATAATCTATTAATTGCGGCTTTAAACTAATCATTTGAATAGCAATTTGTGCTCCTAATGAAAAACCTACTACTATGACACGTTTATTTTCTGCTTTTTCTTCAATTAAAGATAGAAGCTTTTTTGCACAATCTTCAATTGAAAAATCAGAGGTATTATTCGCCTCGTTATCTATTAATTCTGGTACAACGCAATGATAATCAGAAAAGTATTGGACTTGTTTATCCCACATCCATCCTCCCACACCACCACCGTGTATCAACATCATGAGTGGCTTATGTGGATCACCGTACTCCTTATAATGCATTACCACACCTTCTTTCTTCATTCTTAAATTTCCTAGGAAATACTAAACACAAAAGCTTGTTTCATCAAAAGTCCCAACTAAATCAGTATTATCAATCACAAAACTCTTGCAAAATTACGCACATGGAGTTGGTTTTTTCATATCACTTGCCTTGTTCACTAAATATTTTTTCAACGCAGTGCCGTTGAAAAAGGTTGTAGCGGTTCTATTTATATTATATCTTACATATTTTGTACGTGATTGCATTTTTTGTGTCATTTTTATATTTACTGCTGCATATATATTACTTAAAACATTTTGCTAATTATTGTGGCTCTTGGGACTGAGGAAGAAAGACAAAAATAATAAACATGGAGGTAATAAAGATGGAGCAAAACAAAACTAACGAACCAAAAGACTTATTAAAAGCCATTTCCCCTTCCAGTTTAGGAGAATTTCCCCTCTCACCAATTAGTGGTTTATATGCATGGAGCGAACAGCAAATCAGTGAGGAGCTTCGCCTCGACGTAGACGGACTCTACCCTCAAATGGTAGCAAGCGGAACTGTTATTTCAAATCTGTCCTCTACTATTCATTGGATTGCCAAGCTAACAGCGAATGGTTCAAATGCTTGGACAGGCAATATTCGAAACAAATACCTAGATGAAACACAATCATTCCCTTATACAAATGTAAAAATACAGGTAACACGCGGTTCATTGCCTGAACAGCATACTGCCGAAGTAGAATTTCTTATCGGAGGGGAGACAGACAGAACTAGCACGTTCCAGTTTCAATCTCCTTACTTCCACCCTGTGGAATTTGAATTCGATGCTGAAGAAGGGACAACGCCAGTTACAACCTATCAAACGCACGCTCATCCAGACAAGCCTACATCTTTGCCGGATGAAACTCTTTCAATCTCAGAGGTTTTTAAACGAACTGGGTTTGATGTGAAAATATCACAAGGTAATAATATTGTTGCCAAAGACTATACAAGGACTGATAAAAAGTGGAACACTCAAGAAATGCATGATGCCATGCAAGTATATTGGTCACACTTTGATAATAAGCCCCAATGGTCCATGTGGACATTCTTTGCAAATTCGGAAGCTGAAGAAGGCCATGGTCTGGGCGGTATTATGTTTGATAGCATAGGTCCGAATCATCGTCAAGGGACAGCCATTTTTAATAATTCATTTATTTCAGATCCACCTAAAGGTGACCCCTCCCCTGAAGCTTTTGTACAGCGATATCGTTTTTGGTGTGCTTGCCATGAGATGGGACATGCTTTTAATCTTCTGCACTCTTGGCAAAAACATCTAGGTCATCCTTGGGAACCTTTGGAGCGTCCACTTACCCCAGAACCAAAGGCTCTAAGCTTTATGAATTATCCTTACAATTTTGATAGTAAAACTGGTGGCAAGGAATTCTTTAAAAACTTTGAGTATCGTTTTAGTGATCAAGAGCTTTTGTTTTTGCGACACGCACCTGAGCGCTTCGTACAAATGGGTAATGCTGATTGGGCTGTTGATCATGGGTTTGAACACCCGATCATTTCTGATCACCCTTCTTTTAATCTTGAATTGAGAGTTAACCGTAAAACACCTATATTCCAATGGTTAGAACCTGCTGTTATAGAAATCAAACTAACGAATACTTCAAATCAACCTCAGTTAATAAATAAGCATATTTTGTCGGATTTAGATGGAATGTCTGTAATTGTTAAAAAAGATGGAAAACAAGGGCGTCGTTTACTACCTTATGTTCAATATTTAAGGAACCTAGAGAACAAGGTACTTATGCCTGGAGAATCCCTGTATGAAACCATTTTCGCTTCAGTAGGGAAAGATGGCTGGTTAATTGATGAGCCAGGATTCTATAACATGCAAGTAGCTATGCAAATAAACGGCAATACCATCGTATCAAACAACTTAAGACTTCGAGTTTTACCACCTACCGGATACGATCAGGAATTCCTTGCTCAAGACTTTTTCTCTGAAGAAGTCGGCCGCATCCTTGCATTTGACGGCAGTCGTTTTTTTGAAAAAGGGAACGATATCCTTCGTGAGGTAACCGAAAAACTTAGTGACCATGCTGTTGCTCTTCACGCTCATATTGCTCTAGCTAAACCTTTGGCATTCGATTATCAATTCCTTGACTTCACAGGAAACTCAGATACAATTGGTAAAATCAAAATAATACCTGCCCAACCAGATGAGGCACGTAAACAGTTTACTTCTGCTTTAACAGCGCACAAACAAATAGCGGCAAAAACACTTTCCAACATAGATTATCATCAATATATGGTAACCTATAGTGAATTTCTAAGTAATCAAGCAGAAAACAAGGAAGCTGCAGAGGTACAGAATGTCCTTTATCAAACGCTGTCTGAACGGAATGTCCTAGATAGTGTATTACAAAAAATCAAAAATCGCGGTGAAACCTATGGACAAAAGGAAAGTGAATCTTTTACAAACATATAAAACTTCTACCTCAATAAGTTAAACACTACTCATAGTTAAATAACATGTCTTCAATCTATATCCAACTACAAAGAAAACCGTCATTCCGAAAAAAATTGATCGAAATGACGGTTTTCTATTTGATTTTACTTATTTATGTTCGTCCCAAAAGTCCTTACTAAAACTCGTATTTGCTTGATATTTCCCAACTGGCTTGGCAATATCTGACCCCCGCAAAATTGTTCCTTTTCCAAACTTTTGCTCAATTTGATCAACAAGTTTGATAATTGGTTCATCTTTTATATGCTCTTCAAAGTTAAAGAAGGTTAGCTGCTGTGACGTTTCCTTAATGTCACTGACATTAGAAACGGTGACACCAAGTAATCGAACTGGCTCTTCATTCCAATTCTTATTAAATAGATTCCACGCTTGTTCCATTATGTCTTCTTTTGAAAAAATCGCATTATTTATTGATTTACTTCGTGTATATGTCTCCCAATCGGCTGTACGAATCATAACACTCACAGTGACACCAGCCAGTTTCTTCGCCTTCAATCTCTCTGCTACCTTTTCAGAAAGTGTTGAAATGATTTTATATAATTCATCTCTGTCTGTCGTATCATGAGACAGCGTTGTTGAATTTCCAACACTTTTAGTATCGTATATTGCTTCTGGATCAACAGGTCTATCATCTTCGCCATTTGCCTTTTGCTTCATCCTTAAACCATTAATGCCAAAGTTTTGCTTTAATAAATATTCATCAGCAACAGCAAGTTCCCCTATTGTTTGAATACTTAACTTTTTTAATTTCTCTGCTGTGCTTTTGCCTATCCCATGCATTTCAATTACATTCATTGGCCACAAAACTGATGGTACATCACGCTTACGCAGTATTGTAATTCCCATCGGCTTTTTCATATCACTTGCCATTTTCGCTAAAAATTTATTCGGTGCAATGCCTATCGAACAAGGGAGTTGCAGTTCGTTCCAAATTCTATCTTGCATATCATGTACGTGTTGCAATACATTTTGACCTTCAACTATAGGAAGTTGCAAATATCCTTCATCAATTGAAACCGGTTGAAGGACTTCGCTATACTCTTTTAACAAATTAAAAAAAGACTTCGACGCAGCTCTATAACGTTCAAAATTAGGAGGCAAAATAATTAGCTCTGGGCACTTTCGCCGCGCCTCCCCGACATTCATGGTTGTATAAACACCTCTTGCCCTTGCTTCATAGCTACATGTAATAATAATTCCTCGACGTTCTTTAGGATTACCCGCGATTGCTACTGGTTTCCCTTTTAATGAGCTATCATAAATTTGTTCGACAGAGGCATAAAAGCAATTAAGGTCAATATGTAAAATGATTCTTCCTTTATGCATATTTTATCACCTCATACTTAAGTCTCTTTAAAATTGTCCATTCTTTTATATTGACTATACGCCTTCATAAAGCCAACTACACAATGTATATTAATTATACAATAACAAACTCAGAAGAACTAATGTTCTGTTATGAAAATAAAAAAAGCGGAGGGTTTCAATTGATTGAATACCCTTCGCTTTATGTTTATGATCGTTCTGCCCCCCTGATTTATGAGGTTTTGACAAGCAATCGCCGGAAGTAGATCCAAGAGAAATAAAAGCACTCGTTCACAGATTAAGAACATTATACTGCATTGATGCTAAAACGCCCTTGTGGAGCTTTTATTTCAAAAAAATATTTTTCTTTCCTCTTCAAACCGTCTAATTTAACACCTTTTCCAAGGGGTATTAGAATTTCATCAATAATTACATCACCCTTTTCGTCTTTTACCCTTAGTAACACATCATTTTCATTATTCGCATCATTAATAATCTCCTTTTTCCAAAAAAGACTGTCATATATCACATAATCTTGATCATTAATCAAGTCAGCTGAGAAGCTAATACTTTGCCATTCTTCCCTGTCATCCGTTATATGTGCAATTGCAATGACTTTTGGAAAAAAGAATTGATGAACGACTCCTACGTCTTGCACTACTTGAAAACCGATAATAGTGAGTATAAAAGTCATCATAATAGCTGTAATAACTTGAAAACGTCGCTTTTTGTTTATGCGCTTAAACGGTTCCTTCGCAGCCTCCACATTAGTTTCGACTATTTGTACTGTTGGTTGCTGCATCTTTTGCGTAGTATCTTTGCATCCTTGGCAATGCTCGATATGTTTTTCGATTGCGGCAACCG
This sequence comes from Lysinibacillus sp. NPDC097231, assembly GCF_044761885.1. Taxonomy (NCBI): domain Bacteria; kingdom Bacillati; phylum Bacillota; class Bacilli; order Caryophanales; family Bacillaceae; genus Lysinibacillus; species Lysinibacillus sp. NPDC097231. The sequence continues at coordinate 27,999 of NZ_JBIWDH010000013.1, forward strand.
TGTCTTCGCTACAAATACCGTCTATATAGGACGGTAATAAATCCTTTATAATATTACAGTTCATTCAAATCCACCCTTTCTGCTAATTTGCATTTTGCACGATAGTATGTAACTCTAGCCCAATTTTCACTTTTCTCAAATATGTCACCTATTTCTTTAAAACTTATATTCAGCGTTATTCGAAGTAAAAAGATTTCAGTATACGGCTCCTGTAATTGTCGAATTTCTTGATGAATTGCACGTAATGTACTTTCTTTAATCATTGAAATATCAGGTAAATCTTCATTTGAACATATATCTACACCTGTTTGCGTTAAATAATCAATACTCGTATGATTTCGGTATTTCGCCTTTTTTAAATAATCATAATAGCTATGCTTGGCAATTTGACATAACCAGACTGAAATTTTGCATTCACCATTGTAACGATGAATGGCTTTAACAGCTTGATAAAATGTTTCCTGGGTTAATTCTTCTGCTAAATCCTCACTTGATGTTAAACAAAGAAGAAAACGGTTTACTTCATTTGCATAGGATTTATAGATATCACTTAAATCCTCCACTAGATACCTCCTCTCATTTTTTTAGTTGTGATACTTATATATAGAACGAAACTGAAATTCGTTACAAGAAATACTAAATTATTTGTATAAAATCAAAAAAGTATATTATGTATGGACAGTCCATCTCATAATATACTTCTCGAGTGCTTCGTTAAAGCTTATTGGTTTCAAAAAAGAAAAAAGAGCTGCATATGCAACTCTAGGATTTTCAAGCAAAGCCCCCGTTCATACAATAAGGATTTATTTAAACACTTTATCTATTTGGTCCTTGTCGTAATCTAATATCCAATCATTGTATGTATAATAAATGTCACGTATAGATTCGGGTGAGGTAGCAAGCAAATCGCATCCTCTATCATCGTAAACGTGAAAAATGGTTTTCCTTTTGATATTTAAAAAATATATCCTATGAAAAATACTTGGTTGGATTCCTAAATCCTGATTGCATACTGCTTTTAACAATGGAATGTACTTCATATCAGATACTTTACATTCAAGGGTAAACCTATGTGTTTTATATTTTCCGTCCTCATCCTCTTCAGGAAAAATATAAGGCATTTCTGAATGCTTCAATTTATATAAAACTGATTTATCATAGATATACGGAGAAAAAATCCTCGCTTTATGCTTATAGGTTTTTCCATCTCCAAAATCATTCACATCTACTACAATAAAAATTTCCTCGTCTTGTAAATGTAGTAATTCAAACAGCGTGACAGCTCTTCTATAAACCTCCTGTATATAAGGACTATTTTCATAATTGTATTCTCTATTCCACTCTACCCCTAACTCGAAACGTATGCCGATTTCCCAGTTATAAATCAAAGGAGGTCTAAGAATTAAGTTGGGGAAATTATCATTTATATAGGTATTTAAAAGCATATTCGCACCTCAATTTGTTTCTTTAATTTTTCCATTTTTCTTCAACAAAACTGCTCGCTGGCGTCAGCAATTTTGTAAAATCGAAGTTAACTTTGTTCCCCTACTAGCTTCATAGAACCCCTCTAATTTCTTTTTACAACCATTTTATTCAATTTATAAAAGAGTAGGATGTATATTACTATTTTAATGTAAATCCTTATTACACCAACATTTTTTCAAAAACAGCCTTAATGAAAAGCCTAATCAACAAATGCGTAATCACCATCACTTTCAAGTAAATCCTTCAAAATAATTAGTGCTTGTTCAAGCTGATTTTCTGGTGCAGTAATCGCCAAACGAACTGCATTTACTGGCTTGGCATTGCCTACAGCAAAACGTTCAGCTGCATACACTTGCACCCCAGCCTTTGATGCGAGCAATTCAAAATGAGCACCGGTAAATTTGTCTGGGAGTATAAGCCATCTGAAAATGCATTCCTCTTCCCCTATAATGTTATAGTCTCCTAAATACTGATCGACAAGTGCATTTTGTTGTTTTGTATACAGCCGATGTTTCTCTAAAATTGTTTGCGCAACACCATCATGAATCATCCTTGCTGTAAGTTCCACCATCATTGGAGATACTGAGATATTTATATTGTATAGTGTTTCCATTATTTTTTTTCGAAGTGCTGAAGGTGTGACGATAAAGGATAGTCGTAAGCCAGGCGAAATAGTTTTGGACACACTCGCAATATAAATGACCTTTTCTGGTGCGTATGAAGCTATTGGTGCAAGTGGCTGCTCTTTCAAAAAGCTATATATCGCATCTTCTATAATAATTAATCCCATCTGTCTTGCGACGTCCGCAATCATCTTTCTTGTTCCCATCGACATTGTATGGGTAGTTGGATTATGAAAATCAGGGATCACATAAAGACCCTTTATATGCTCATTTTTGCAAGCATACAATAGCCCCTCTTTTGACATTTCTCCGTTTTTTTGCTGAATCGCTACCAGTTGGATGCCCAACATATTTGCTGCTGTTTTGATACCTGCATACGTAATGGGATCAGTGCCAATTCGGTCCCCAGGCTGAAATAATGCCGCTAATGTCCCGACAATGGCATTTTGCCCACCTGCCCCGAGCAATACAGGCTGATCCGTTTGGAAGTTGACCTTTTCCAAAAGCTTCTTTGCCGCCTCTGTTTGCCAAGCATTTCCTTCAGGTCGTCCGTATTGAAATAGCTTGCTGAAATTACGGTCATTCATCATCTTTTTCATATATCGTGTAATTTCCTCATTGACATAATTGTCTGGTAATACAGAGCCCATTTCTATCATATGAGAGGTATAACTTGTTGGTAATAAAATTTTATTGGTAGCAGCATCAGATGAAACAAATGTCCCGCTTCCAATAGAGGCATAGATAAGCCCCTTTTGCCCGCACAGCTTAAAAGCCCTCGTTATTGTGCTTAAATTGACATCCAAAAAGTCAGCTAATTCCCGCTGAGGAGGAAGCTTGGTCCCTGGCAATAATTTTCCATCCTTAATATCTTGTTCAAGTTGCTCGGCTATGGCTATATATAATGGAGCCGAAATATTGCTGATATCCGGCTTCCAGCTCATTGGATACTCTTCAAATGAATTTACTGGCATTCTCTAAGCTCCTTTTCTTGTCACTTTTGCATACAATATTTTAATTGTCTTGCATACAATGATAATATTGTATGCATATGATTTCAATGCTATAATTTTTAAAAAATCAGAAAAAGGGAACGATAAATTATGGAATATTCAGAAAGAATCTTAAAAACACCATCTTCATTCATCCGAAATATCTTGAAAGTAACGGACGCAGAGGATGTCATTTCCTTTGCAGGTGGGCTTCCAAACCCAATCTCTTTTCCAATCGATGCGTTAAGAGCATCTGTTGATCATGCAATTACGGAAAACGGCAGTCGCCTTTTCCAATATTCATCAACACAGGGGTATGCGCCTTTACGTGAGTATATTGCTGCAAAATATCAACGTGTACACGGATTAGATGTACATGCTGACGATGTCTTTATTACAACAGGATCACAACAAGCTCTTGAATTAATTGGTAAAGTACTGATTAACAAAGGTGACGGCATTATCATCGAGGAACCTGGTTATTTAGGTGCCATTCAAGCTTTCACATTAACTGAACCAACTTTCTATGGTGTAACACTCGAAAATGATGGGTTAAATTTAGAAGAGTTAGAGAATGCCCTACAACAGCCAAATGTGAAATTCATTTATACGGTGCCGAACTTCCAAAATCCAACGGGGCTTACGTATTCTAAAGAAAAACGTGAACAAATTTGCGAAATCATTTCAAAATACGATGTGGCGTTAATTGAGGATGATCCATATGGAGAATTACGCTTCCAAGGTGAACCACTTCCATACATTGGTGCTGGTAAATTAGAAAATAGTATTTTACTAGGTTCTTTCTCTAAAACAATCACACCAGGAATGCGCCTTGGCTTTATCATTACAAAAAACAAAGAATTAATGCAACATATCGAAACAGCAAAGCAAGCCACTGATCTACACACAAATATTTTCTCTCAATATGTTATTTATGATTATCTAGCAAACAATGACTATATGGAGCACGTTCAGAAAATTATAGCCTTATATAAAGATCAATCAGATGCCATGTTAAATGCTATGCAAGAGTTCTTCCCAGCACATGTAGACTACACACGACCTGAGGGTGGAATGTTCATTTGGGCTACAATGAACAACGGAGCATCATCTTTAGATGTTTTCCATAAAGCAATGGAACAAAAAGTTGCATTCGTACCTGGGGACCCATTCTACACATCTAAAACTGATGTTAATACAATGCGCTTAAACTACACGAATGCAACACCTGAGATTATTCGTGAAGGCATTAAACGATTAGGCAGCATTTTATAATTTACAAAAACAAACCGTATGAGCGCTTTTCATAAGGCTTATACGGTTTTATCACATGCTTTTATTTGGATAAAAAATTGTCATACTTAATCGAGTTAAAGTATCACCTGGATTCATGTATACGTGAGGACGGTCAGCTTTAAATCTAATGGAGTCACCACTTTTTAATGTATATTGGGTGTCATTAACACTAATGATTAATTCACCATCAAAAATAGTAATAAATTCTTCTGTCCCTTCTTTGTGAGCCTCAGCGCTTAATTTTCCTTCCCTGTCAATCTCCACCGTGTAAATTTCAAAGCGGCTATCTTCTTGGAAAGGAAAATATGGGTATACCCTATACCTCCCATTATCCTCAGATAACATTCGAATATCATCTCTAAAAATTACTTCAGTATCAGGCAGTGGATTATTAATAAGCGTGGTAAAGGAAACCTTTAGGCCATTTGCAATTTTCCAGATAGTTGTAAGCGTTGGACTTGATTCTCCTCGTTCAATTTGCCCTATCATTGTTTTACTTACTCCACAGAGTTGAGGATTAGTGTACAGCGCGATTTCAATGTTCATTAATAGAAAAAGGCAACCCCTTTCGTACGCTATAGCGTCGAAAAGGATTGCCTCAGTAAAATCTTGCATTTATCTTGTATACGTTAAAACGGCATTTTTTTTGAATTTAGCTAATGCTTGAGTTGCCTCATTTTTATTTGTGTACTCAAAAATGCGAACATCCTTTTTATCAAATACTGTAACTACCCACATGTAAAAATTCTCCCTTCAAACTGTTTTTGTAATATAACAATCACCAAAATTTGTGATACTTCTTTCTAACTGTGTTATAACAACGCCTTACTTGATTCTTATTTTACGCCATTTTTTTTAAAAATAAAGCCTTATGTGAAGCCCTTCACAAACTGTTCAATTTCAAAACGCTTTCATTGAACATTTTGTGAAAAGCCCATTTTTCTAGGCATAAAAATATACCTTGATCCAACTAATACAATTCCTCAAGCCTTCGTTTTGCCAATTCTATCCAGTAGTTCCAGAAATCCAACCCTTCATTTTTCACTTTCTATCCGTCTACATTCAGAAAAACCGTACACACGCCTTTTCCACGACGCACATACGGTTTTTCGATGATAATTAAGTTGTAGTAGTAGATTTTTGTTTTCTTAGGTGTTTATGAGCAGAATACTTCCTCTTGCTTCTCGGTTAATTCAATTTCAAAGCCTAAATCCTCAAGCATACGATAATCACTGTTTGCTTCTTGACCTTCAGTTGTTAAATAATCCCCAACAAATATACTATTTGCTGCATACATGCCCAGTGGCTGTAGTGAGCCAAGATTGACTTCTCGTCCACCAGAAATGCGAATTTCCTTTGTTGGATTGAGATAACGGAATAACGCTAATACCTTTAAACAATAGCGCGGGTTTAATTCCTTTGTCCCTTCAAGCTTCGTGCCATCAATAGCATTTAAGAAGTTGACAGGGATGGAGTCAGCATCTAATTGATGAAGTGCACGCGCAATATTCACAACATCCTCTTTCGTTTCCTTCATTCCTATAATTGCTCCTGAGCAAGGTGATATGCCATGCTTTTTCACAACTTCTACCGTATTCACACGATCCTCATACGTATGAGATGTAGTGATGAATGAATGATGTTGCTCAGAGGTATTTAGGTTATGGTTATAACGGTCCACCCCCGCTTCTTTTAATTGCTGTGCCTGCTCTTCTTTTAATAAGCCAAGGCAGGCACATACTTTTAAGCCGTACTTCTCTTTAATTTCGGTAACAGCTTCACTTACTACATTGACATCTTTGCGCGTCGGTCCACGACCACTTGCAACGATACAATAAGTACCAATCTTATTGTCAAAAGCTCGTTTTGCTCCTTCTAAAATTTCTTCTTTTGTAATAAATGGATACTTTTCAATTGGTGCTGTTGATTTAGACGATTGTGAACAATAGCCACAATCCTCTGGGCAATAACCGCTCTTAGCATTCATAATCATATTTAGTTTTACTTTTTTTCCGTAATAATGCTTACGAATGGCAAAGGCTCCGTCCATCACCTTTAATAGTTCATCGTCATCACTAGTTAAAAGGGCTAGTGCCTCCTCATTACTAATGACCTTTCCTGCAATAACTTCCTCTGCTAACTGTAACCAATCCACTAAACATTCTCCTTTTCTACTTGCACAATTTTTAACATTCTTGCTGCTTGAAATACCTTATATAATCTTTCAGCCAAAAGTGCAGAAACTATCGCTAGGCAGAAATCTGCAACAATACTGTTTAAAAAACCAACTAAAAAAATATGAGACCAGCTCGTTTTCATATGAAGCCAGAAGTTCAATGACACATATAAATACGGAACTGCTACCGCATAAATAATGATGAGTCCGACAATGTTTGCACCGATAAAATGCTTTTTCGTTGGGTTCTCCACTTTCTCTATCATCAAACCAATTACGAAGGCTGCGAGTGCAAAGCCAATTAGGTAGCCAAATGTTGGTTGCAAAACATATGTAATGCCCCCGCCTTGTGTAAAGACTGGTAAGCCAACTAAACCAATGCCTATGTAAATGAGCTGACTTTGCAATCCATTGCGACTACCGAGCAAGCATCCTGCTAAAAAGACAAAGACAATTTGTAATGTAAAGGGCACAACAGGTAACGGGATTTTAATAAATGCACCAATGGCAGTTAAAGCTGCAAACATTGCTATCATGACAAGTGACAACGTTGATTGTCTTTTGAACAATTTAGTCCCTCCCGCTCCTCAAAAAATTGCATGATTGTCTCTTTTGTTGTGTTAATCATAAATTGCATGTCTTCATCACATATGATGTATGGTGGCATGAAATACAAAATATTGCCAAGTGGACGAATCAGTAAGCCTTTTGCTAAGGCACGTTGATAAATTTGATAACCAATGCGTTCATCACTTGGAAGTGGCTCTTTTGTTTCGCGATTGGCAACTAGCTCAATCGCACCAACTAACCCTACCTGTCGATACTCTCCGACATATGGTAGTCCATTAAATGCCTTCATTGCTATATCATGCATTCGTTCCCCCTTATTGCGTATCATATCGATAACATGCTCCTCTTCGAACATTGTCAATACTTCAAGGGCTACACGACATGCTAAAGTATTACCGGAATAGCTATGGGAGTGTAAAAATGCTTTCATTGTCCCATAGTCATCATAAAATGCGTTGTATACGTCTTCTGTTGTTAATACAACTGATAATGGTAAATAACCGCCTGTTAAACCTTTTGACAAACACATAAAATCTGGAGTAATTTGTGCCTGCTCGCAAGCAAATAATGTACCTGTACGTCCAAAACCGACTGCAATTTCATCTGCAATGAAGTGCACATCATATTTTGTACAAAGCTCTCGTAATCGCGTTAAGTATAGAGGTGGATACATTTTCATGCCTGCTGCTGCTTGAATCAGCGGCTCAATAATGATAGCTGTAATTTCCTCATGATGCTGACTAAGCTCTTCTTCCACAAATTGAATACATTGAGCCTGACAGCTTTCAGGCTTATCTTGAAAAGGACATCGGAAGCAATCTGGTCCTTGTGCACGTACAGTGTCTAATAATAATGGTTGGTACACCTCGTTATATAGGTCTACCCCACCTACAGATAAAGCACCAAGTGTTTCACCGTGATAAGCATCCGTTAAGGCTAAAAAACGCTTCTTCGTTGTTTTTCCCGTTTGCATATGATATTGAAAGCTCATTTTCAATGCGACTTCTATTGCTGACGAGCCATTGTCTGCAAAAAATACTTTATTTAGACCTTCTGGTGTTAAGGCTACTAATTTTTCCGCCACTTTTATGGCTGGTTCATGTGTAAAATTTGCAAAGATTGTATGTTCTAATGTAAATGCTTGTTCACTTAATGCTTTACTTATTCGCTCGTTCGCATGTCCAAATAAATTAACCCACCAGGAAGATACGGCGTCTAAATACCGATGATTATTTTCATCATAAAGCCAGACACCCTGTCCTTTTTTAATAACAATAGGTGGAAATTGCTCATAGTCCTTCATTTGTGAGCATGGATGCCAGACATGCTGTAAATCTCTCGTCTGCAATTCAGTTAATGCTTGTTTCATATTTGACCAACCTTTCAAACAAAGATGTGTGTGAAATGGAATAGTCCATAAGCTGAGAAATATCTTGAAGCTGAGGAATCGTCGCATACGGTAAATCATGATATTGTAATATCGTTTTGACATTATCTTGTTCTATCAGGCTTCCTGTATTTCCATTAAACACAATGCCAAGAACCCCAATATTCCGAGCATGTAAAGCTTCAAGTGTTAGCAATGTGTGGTTAATCGTTCCTAATGTTGTTCGTGTGACAAGAACTACTGGAAGATTACTTTGAACGATTACATCAAGAAGAGTAATTTCTCCATCAGCATCTAATGGCACAAATAGTCCCCCCGCTCCCTCACAAATCACGATATCATTTGATTTCTGTAACTTCTCAATTTGTTTTAATAGATGCCGTACATTAATTTCCTGTCCCTCCAACTGCGCAGCAAAATGTGGTGATGCGGCTTCTTTAAACGAAGAGCCATTTATATTTTCTTCCTGTAGTCTTTGTAATGAGTATTTTTCATACATTGTTGTGTCGTAATAATAACAATGACCATTATCATGGATTTCACCAGTTTGCACAGGCTTGTAAGGCGTAACTTGTAAATCCTGCTGTTGTAATTGTCGCATCAATAATGTGGTGACAACCGTTTTACCAACATCTGTATCTGTCCCAACAACCCAAAAATGTTGCATTGTTAACCTCCTCCTTTTTAAGTTAACCTTAGGAATTTTTAAAGTTAACACATTTGTTTTTATTTTGTAAATGCTATTTCCATAATTCTTCAAAAACGCTTCTTTTCTTTGCAAAAAATAGCGAATTTAGTGAAAACTTAATAGCTCAATAAAAAACCAGATTTTACCTATAGAGGGCGAAACCTAGTGTGAGTAAAATGCATGATAGAGCATGAGTAATACTTGAACTAATCGCCAGCCTTCTCTGGCACGCTCTGCGATTGTTTCGTGCTGTGTGGATCTCTGAAAAAGCTACCTAAATGTGTTTTTTAGCTATCTACGCAATTACTATAACTGAGGTTCCAATAATCTTTAGGAGGTATTATTACTTTATTACCAAAGGTTTAGAGGATTTTACTCTTCTTTTGTAGTATTAAATTACAGGGGGTGGCTGTATGTTTGGCATTTTTAAAGAATCAGAAAAGGTTATAGATACATACGAGCAAGTTGCTTATATTTTAAAATCCTTACTCACATACGAGCTAAGAGACTTACCTAGTCGTTATGAATTTTGGTATCGAGTGGCGATACGTCTGGAAGAGTATCGCACGCTCAATGCTGAACATCGTGCAAAGCTTTCCATGACTACTGCAGTAGGTCGTTTTCACCGAACACAATATGAGCAAACGAAACAAAATTTGGCAAAGCTTGAGCGTCTTGCTGATATGTATAAATCGTTTTGTATTGACGAAGAGCGAGAGACGTTAAACCACCGACTTCATTTTCATAAGGAAGAGATTGCTGAACTATATGGACATGTCCACAATAAAGAGCTTTATATGTATTGTGAATCCGTTCAACAACAATTTTGGGAGGCAGTCAGTGAAGACATACTACATGCAATAGCCCATCTCGATTAAGTAGGTGGCTATTGCATGGTTTATTCTATCTTATTACGAATCCCATTAAGACATGTAGAGCAGGCCCTCGTGGAGAATTAAAGTTTGATTAAAGATACCTTGCAACCTATATTTCATGATAAATTAAGAATTCCTTTTGAAAAAAAATTGATCAAAAGAGATTCTTATTCAACAGATTTAAGTTTGATTATTAAATCGCCCCCCTTTTGTTGAGGAAATATCCCAACTTCTGTTACTGGATGGGAACTAATATTTCACACAAATGGTTACCAATCATTTGTGAAGTATATCTTTCTACAATCGGCTGTTCCCTTATTAATAGATTGTTTTTTTTAATCTCAGAAAAAATATTGCCCCAAAATTCATTGACTGCCTCTTTTGTATGGTCAAGCACGAAAACCGCGTATTTGCCACCAGTAAATTTACCAACTTGAGCTGGTTTCACAACATTAAAATTTTTATTTATAACAACACAAACATCATAACGGCACTCCTCTTTAGGAGTAACTTGTGGGTTATCGTGTGGTATACCAAAAATTGTAGAATTATCAAAAACACCATTTATTTGCGCCCATTTCTTAAAAGACTCCATTAGTTCCTTGTTTTGTTTTTCGCCATACTCTCCAACGTTACGGAAATAGGCAATCCTTGATTCAGGAATTTCTTCAATAGTCATTTTCATGTTTTAAATCTCCCCCTTTTTGATAAGGTAATATGATTTAAAATGTTTTTCAAACACTTTTATCAATTATGACTTGGCATAAATTGGGCAGATGAGAAGTTTTTGATTTATGTTCTTGCGACGATGCTGCAATCAGTTCCTAAAATGGAATCAATTTGATCTGAAACAATTATCTTCTTTATTCGAAAATAAAGTGGTACCTAATCTGTGGAGGTTTCTTCACCCTACTAATTATTAGTCTTCACCAATCGGAATATAAAAGGGGAAGGAAATAAATGAACATACATAAAGATGGTTATGTAGAAGAAGAAGTCGTTATTTCAGACATTTAATTTCAAGTAAATAGTGGGGGGCTTGTTGGATTAATAGGCCCAAAAGGGGCAGGTAAAAGCACAATCTTACAAGCAATGATGGGGTTAGGCGAAAATTGTCATCCTAGGAATTCTTTATTTTACGTTACGTCCCTTTATGAAATCAGTAATGCAGCAAATTTCAGAACACAAAGTTTGGTCAATTTTCCAGATTTCTATCGAGCAAATTCAATCAGCTAGAAGCCGGTTACTAAAAGTTTGTGTAGTTATTTTTACTTTGTAAATAAAGCAGGTGCCAGCTTAGTTGCTAGCACCTGTCGTTTACGATTTATTATCTTCCATTCCTAGTAACAGCACTTTTTTAAATTCCTGCGCTTGGTCGGCTTTAATAGCGACTTTATGATACCGCTTTTTCAGTCCTAACATAAAGGTTACTTCTACTGGGTCCTTCATTTTTAAAATAAATTGCGGGTATGCCTCACCGAAATCACGTGCCACAAAATCAATAGTATCCTTGGATAATTTTCCTTCTAATTGTTCCTTATCCTCAACAATTTCTTCGATGTTATCAAAGTGAATTTCTGCTCGTTTCATCAAACCTAAAGAAAGATACATTTTATCAGATGTTACATGGACAGGATTTAAACGAATTGCCTGCATATCCGCTATAAAAAATATAACAGAGTATACATTTAAAATAAGCAATAGTATTGAAAGCACAATTGATTTCTCATGTAGCCACCAATGAATCCCTATTGTTTCAATGGCTATTCCATGGATTAGCATAATTTGAAAGGCTATATAGCTCGAATTTTTATGCAACGTTAAACCTCGACGCTCTTGTCTCTTCCAGCTTGCGAAAGCATAGTAGAGTACTAAAAAGTCTGTGCATAGCATTTGAATAATAGGATACTTTGGTGCATGTTTTTCAACTGCTTTAGAAAAAGAGAATAAATCAGGTAAAGTACTTGCTTTTACATCTGCTAAAATTTTCGGCATAAAACGTACAAGCGTGACAACTAGGGAAATTTCTAAAAGAACAATAGTACCTTCAATCGCAAATCCAGCCCATGTTACTGCTTCAAAGGGCTTTAGATGTTCTATTGGTATAATAAAACGGGCAGCAACACAACCAGTCGCAGCTAATAGAATCGCTTGCTTTACAGAAAATTTCCCTTTATACAACATAATTAAAACAGGCATAACTAAGGTAAAATCAATTAATGAACCTATAACAACTCCATTGGTTTCAACTGGTAAAATTGATGAACCAAGTCCCGTGTTATAAAGCGTGTAATTGCTGGCAAGAACGACTAAAAAAAACGCTAGCCATAAATTTTGCTTTTTCTTTAAAGCGATCATATTCCGGCTCTCCTTTATGTAATATTATAAACTTCCTTTAGACTTAACTATTAACTTTACTTTATTTTATATGGTAATAATTTTCAACAATTTCCAGCCAAGCTATACCATCCATTTCGTGCGGATAGCTGCTTTTCTCCTAGGGATGTTTTTAATTCCGCGCGGTATTCTAGGATCGCGCGGATTTTTGCTCCTTCGCGGGTATTCTACAACTTCGCGCGGGTTTTCGCTTCTCTTCCGCGGGTATTCTTCAATTTCGCGCGGGTTTCCACTTCTCTTCCGCGGGTATTCTTCAATGCCGCGCGGGTTTCCGCTTCTCTTCCGCGGGTATTCTACAACTTCGCGCGGGTTTCCACTTCTCTTCCGCGGGTATTCTCCAACTTCGCGCGGATCTTCGCTTCTATTTCGATTAATTTTCATTATCTTTTATCAAAAACTTTTTGCGATAAACATGTGGTGGGTATCCTGTATACTCCTTAAATTTCTCAATATAATAACTAACTGTGCTAAAGCCTGTTGTTGTAGCAATGGTTGTGATTGATTGTTCGTTATCACGTAAAAGTTCCATGCTTTTACGAAGGCGATACTGTAATAGATATGTGAAAGGTGTCATGCCTACCATTTTTTTAAAAAAGCGACTACTTTCTGCCCGACTTAAAAAAACATGTGCAGCTAAATTCTCTAATGATATCTTTTCCTGATAATGAGTATGTAAATAATCAAGCATATCCTTTGCACGTTCATGTTGGACAATCATTGCCGGGTCCAGCAATTCTTCTGTTAGCATGGATTTTGTTAAAATTGATTCCCAGATGACTAATAGTACTCTCCATACCTTTAGCTCATAAAAAACGGCTTGCTCTCGCAGTAATTCTGCTACGAGTTCTACCTTTTGTGCTAGTTCTCCATCTAGCTTTACATAAGGGAGTCTATTACTCTTTATATACGGTATTACATATTTAGTGGCAAAAATACTATCCTCATGCCCGCCCAATAGCATAGGGTCCACGTTCACACAGTAGAGCATGGCTTGCTCTATATGAAAAGGCTTTGCTTCATGTAAACCTGATGCATTGACAAATAGCCCCTCCCCCTCCTCAAGAACAAAGACATCTGCTCCTACACGGTATTCCACACGCCCCCTTTTCACATAGACAAATTGAATTTCTTTATGCCAATGTAACGGTAAAAAATCTAAATACTCTATTCGCATAACAGTCTCATAGAACGCAACTGGAAATTCCTTCGTCCCATGTAATGTTAGTTCTTGTAAATCTTTTGCTATTTTAATATGTGTTAATGCCACTAGCAAAATCACCTCAATATATTGATATTTTTGACCTATAAATCGATATTTATTCGACTTTACATTCCTTATAATCATTTATATTGATAGTTTAGGAGATGTTTTAAGATGAATCAATCGATACAGAAAAATCGAACTCTTGGTTTTATTCTCGTCATTTTAGGTGCAAGTTTTTGGGGCATTGGTGGAACCGTTGCACAGAAGCTTTTTCAGCAGGAAAATATAGAGGTTGGTTGGCTCGTTTCTAGTCGCCTACTTTTAGCAGGTCTATTACTAATTGCTGTCTATAAAATCACACATCGTAAGGAGTCTATTTTTGTGATGTGGCGTACGAAGCAAAATGCCTTCAGACAAATTACCTTTAGTTTACTCGGAATGCTTACTGTTCAATATACTTATATGATGTCGATCGCTATTGGCAACTCAGCTGTTGCGACATTACTACAGTACTTAGCACCTCTTTTTATCATGGCTTATTATTTGTTTACGAAGCATAGTAAATTAACAAAACAGGATGGAGTAGCTGTCACACTGACACTTGTCGGCACTTTTTTATTACTAACAAACGGTTCCTTATCTACACTTTCCGTTCCAGGTATGGCGGTGTTTTGGGGAATATTATCTGGGTTATCTGTTGCCTTTTATACATTATATGCTGTGAGACTTTTACAACAGTTTCATTCATTGCTTGTTGTCGGCTGGTCGATGCTTATAGGTGGTATTGTGATGAGCCTTTTTTATCAGCCATGGGATATCAACATATCTGATTGGGCATTTTCTACAGTCGCTTATTTTCTTTTCATCATTATTTTTGGAACAATGCTAGCATTTTGGTTTTATATTGCAAGTTTGCATTATTTATCGCCAAAGGAAACAAGTTTATTAGGTAGCCTTGAACCATTAACAGCCGTTATTACTAGTGTGTTTTGGCTAAAAATTGCCTTTGGTGGTTTTCAATTTCTTGGGACAATGCTTATTCTATGTATGATTTTATATCTCACAGTTTTTCAGAAAAAATAATAATAAGCTTAACCTAAGTTCAGATAATTCTAAAAAATATTAGTCATAAATCCCTATAACAAATACTGTAAACTATGATTTTATATATAAAATTTACATATTCTATATATCTTTTTTCCTTGTCTGTCCAGTATACTGAAAATATTATCATATACAAGGAGGTATTTTTGTGGATAGAAAAGTTATTTTCTTCGAGGTTCGTGGTGGTACAGATAAGGGGCCAGATGGTTATCGAAAAGATACAATGCCAATGGTAAATGCGCTAAAGCAACGCGGACAGGATGCTGAAGTCATTTTCTTTGATGTTACAAAAAAAGAGGAAATTTGTCATTACGTTAAAGAGCATGGTATTGCCTACGTTTCTCGTATTAATCCTGGAAATTTACAGCATGAGGAAGAGTATTTTGCTATGCTACGTGAGCTGTGTAATGCGGGTGTCATCGGTATGCCTCACCCTGATGCCATGATTGGCTATGGCTCTAAGGATGTATTATCAAAGCTAACTTCTACCAATTTAGTGCCTGATGACACATTTTCTTATTATACAATTGAGGCATTTAAAGCCCAATTTCCTACCTCTCTTGCCATTACTGAACGCGTCCTAAAGCAAAATCGTGGTTCAACTGGTGAAGGTATATGGCGAGTGAAATTGGATGACCCCCTCACTGAAGGTCTAACAGAAGTTCCGCTTGATGCACAGATTAAATGTACAGAAGCAAAAGATAATCACGTGGAATATTGGAAACTAGGTGATTTCATGACGTTTTGTGAGCAATATATCACAGGTCCAAATGGCATGTTAATCGATATGCGTTTCCTCCCTCGTATTACTGAGGGTGAAATCCGGTTGTTTATGTTGCGTGATAAACCAGTTCATGTGGTACATAAAAAACCAGCTGATTCCGAGGACGCTTTTAGTGCAACACTGTTTTCAGGAGCGCAGTATCGCTATGATGCCCCAGAAGATTGGGAAGAGCTTGTGCAAAACTTCTTAACACAACTACCTCTTGTTACTAGCTTACTTGGAAACTATGATTTACCGCTCATATGGACAGCTGATTTCATGTTAGATACGAACGAAGCTGGTGAAGATTGCTACATTTTAGGCGAGATGAATTGCTCATGTGTAGGCTTTACTTCTGAACTGACGTTAGCTCATCAAATAGCAGAAGAAATTATAGCTTGCATCCATGAAAATACTGTGGTTTCAGCGTAATAGAACAGTCCATAAAAATATTTTATCTGGAAATTTTTCCAAATAGATGACAATTAAAAAGGATTAAGTTAGGTACAATACTGCACTTAATCCTTTTACATTTATTTTGATATGCGTGCAAGCCTACTTTACTGAAAAAGACTGTAAACATCCTCGATAATTATCGAGTTTGTTCTACAGTCTGAAATGTCTAGAGATTAAATATAAATCTTAATTGCTTGAATAAATTCATAAATAAAATACCCAGCAAAGCCAATTAATAAGAACCCTGCTAACATAGTAAGGGTCTTGATCATCTTACGATTCATTGCTTTACGAGTAACCGAAACAATAATCATCAAGCCTATATCATGCAGCAATATTCCACTCAGTACCCCTGCTGCAATTACTAAAAAGCTCTCTGATTCCCCTTGCCCATAGGATTTAGCTAGGACGACACCGAAAACATTTACCCAAAAAACGAGATTTCCAGGTGAAATGGCTACAAGTAATCCATTAAAATAAGAAGCAAAAATCGATTTGGTTACTTTTTCTCCTGCCAATGTAATATCATGATCAGCATTTTTTATAGAATCCAGCCCTAAAAGGAATAGAAAGCCAGCACCTATAATCCACATTGGGAGTTGTATCATTGGCATTGCTAAAATGGAGGCTAGTCCCATATACAATGCAAAAACCAATACTACATCAATTGTCATGCCACCAAGCCCTACCGCCCAGCCATGCATAAAGCCATTTTTGAGACCCTGCTTTGTCATCTCTACTGTTATAGCTCCTACAGGCATGGCAATTGCAAGTCCCACCAAAACATACGCTACATATAAACTCAAATAAACAACTTCTTTCATTCGATAAAATAAGCTTCATTCGTCCGTTTATACAATAATCCTAGCATAAAAATACATTTATAGCTCTATATTTTTATAATTATTCAACAAATATACTATGTTGACATTTTATCCTTGCCCGAGTAATATACCCTAGTAGGTATATCACTTCTAGGGGGACCACCGTTCATGAAAAGAATATTCATATTAATCATTACTCTTTTATTACTGGCAGGCTGCACAACCAATAAAGAAGGCTATGAAACAATTGATATTTCGACTATTGAAAGTAAGGTCGCAGATGGCTGGCAAATCGTTGATGTTCGTGAAATCGAAGAATATAATGAAGGGCATATTCCTAATGCGCTAAATGTACCACTCTCTAGCATTTCTCAAAGCGAATATGGTGCGTTGGAACAAAATAAGTCTTATATTATTATTTGCCGTAGTGGAAATCGCTCACAAACTGCAAGCAAAGCATTAGCTGAGGCAGGCTTTAACATTATAAATGTTAAACAGGGAATGAGCTCGTGGACAGGCGATATCAGTGTAACTGAGTAATCTATTTGTGACAGATAATAGGTATAGGATTTATAAGTTATTCAGGGATCAATTATGCCACGGCATAATTGATAGGCCTGCCGATGTTTTCTGTGCGAAAGCGTAGGGCTAACGTAGCTGGAGCAACATGATGCAGGTCAGTTAGCGAAAAGGCATCCCTCACTACGAGAGATGCCTTTGTCCTTTTAAAGCATTTGCTTTTTCCATTGTGCTAGCACGTCATGGGATTTCGCAATGTCCACTTTTAACGCCATCTGCTTGGCAGAGCAACGTTTTTTAGCCTTTTCCCAGGCTTCTTCTAGAGCAGGTAAATAGCTTATATTTTTTGTAGCTGCGACAAGCTGTAAGAAAATATTGCCTTGAATATAATACCAACGAGGGTTCATATTATCTAACTGAATCGCTTCTTCAATGAGACGAAGAGCCAAGTACGGACTGCCTTCACCACGGTTCAAAAACTGTGCAAAGGCTCCCCAGTAAAGCGCTTTATTTGGCTGAAGCTTTATCGCTTCGGCATATTGAACCATTGCCTTATCATGCTCTTTCGCAAGTGCAAAATATTCAGCCATTGTATAGTAAGCATTTGCTTGTGCCTCAATTGATCCAGCCAATAATTCATCAACCACTTGACCGAATTGTTCATCATCCTGACTGCCAATATAGGCAGAAAGTACATCACGTTCTGGATAGGAGCCATCTGTTCGTTCAACACTTTGCTTCACCTTTCCATCAGTAGGAACAGGCATATTTGCATAGCCATTCGCTTCCAATAATGCGACGTGTTGCTGAATCTGCGTAAATGAGCTATCATCAGAAAACGTACTTTCGTCTAACATGATTTTGGCTAACTGATAACTTTCTTTCACTTTACCACTTAAAAATAAGTCATTTATTTGTTGGACTTGCTCATCAAACTGTTTTGCCACTATTCAAATCCTCACCTTCACCAATAGAAAAGTCTTATAGGTAGTTTACCATCTTTAGAGAGAAAAGGAGCGAATATCATGTAAAACAGCGCTAAATAGCAATAATTTTTTTACAATTCTTTTAATTTAAAAGATTTTACATGCTCTTCTAGTTTATTAGCCATTTGATTCGTTTCATTCGAACTCTGCGCAACCTCATCAATACTTGCTGTTGTTTCTTGGGCAGCCGCAGTAATAGTACACATCGTTTCCTCTATCTCTCGAATAGACTCGGTTAATCGCTGAATCATCAGAACAACATGGTCTGATTTTTCTGTTTCCAATGTCATTACACGGGAAATATCAATAATTTCTTCTACTGTTTGTGAAACGGCAGCTGAAATATTACTTAATGACTGTGCTGTTAGACGAACGGTTTCCGTGCCTTTTTCTATATATTGCGTATTGTCGTTCGTTGAAGAAGTAACTTGTTGAATATGCTCCATAATCTCCTGTATTAGCTGTTCAACCTTTAAAACTTCTTGATTGGATTGCTCAGCCAGCTTCCGTACTTCCTCTGCGACGACTGCAAAGCCCTTGCCATGCTCCCCTGCTCTCGCCGCTTCGATAGAGGCATTCAGTGCCAGCAGATTTGTTTGTTCAGCAATTCCTGCAATCGACGTAGTAATCGTTTGAATTTTTGTTGCTGAGGTTACTAAATTTTTAACAGTATGACTCACTTCATCAGAGCCTTTACGGATTAACGCCATATCATTGTTAATGTCCATAGCACGTTGTTCGCCTTCCGCAGCAATTCTCATTGTCACACGAGAGTTTTCAACGCTAGAATCAGCTTTCTCTTTTATATTTTGTAAATCCTCTGCTAAGGATATAAGTACTTCAGTAGCACTTTCAGCATGATGCATCCCTACCGTTACAGTTGTTGTAACCTCTCCAATCTTATTAGCAACACCTTGAATGGTATTTGTCATATCGTTTAAGGTATGAGCAGTTTCATCCGCATTCGAAGCCAATGTATACGATGTAGAGTGCATTGTCATAATCATATTTTGTAAATTTCCTATCATACGATTTAATGTGCTTGCTAAATCCCCTACCTCATCATTTCTTGATATTTTTGTTTCCTCTACTGCTAAATTACCATTGGCAATTTGTTTTGCCTGATGTATAAGCATACTAATAGGTTTTACTTTCCGACGAATTAAAAAGCCAGTAATGATGGAAGCAATTAGCATTGGAAAGATACTAATTAACATTCCATTTCGCACAACATCCCAAGTTCGCTCCTTCACGATATTCGCATCGAAATCAATGACACTTATCGCAATAATTTCTTTATTAGGGTCATGATTTTTAAATATCGGAGCATATCCTGAGAGACGTTCCATGCCACCAAATGTATATGGTTTCGAATATGCAGGATGTTTGTTCTCCAGTAACATGTGGATAGCTTCTTCATCCATATAAAATTGATCTCCAGTTGCAAATCCCTTCTCCGCTAGATGATCATCTAGTGCAAGTAATGTCCCATCCAACTTTAAAATATATTGAGTTTGAAAAATATTTTTATGACCAGTTGTCCAATTTAAATTTTTCCCAATACCCTTCATTGCTGTTTGATCGCCCTTAAGCGCTTTATCCATATCTTCTGGGCGAATCAATCCTGTAGTAATATTGGCACATCCATATGCCTCTATTCCAGCAGCATCATATAATTTATTATAAGCAGTTATGTATGTAGCGAACGAAGTTATACCTAGCATTATTACTAAAATACCAGCAATAATCGTTCCTAGCTGAAAAGTTAATGAATTGCGTAAATTCACGATTCATCGTCTCCCCTTTCTTGTAAAAATCTATGAATATTCATCTTTATTTTTCATCATACTACACAAAGATGTATTTAAAAAGCATCTTTTATTTTATAACGCTAAAATTAAAAAACATTGGATATATTTCTGAATTATGAGATAATTGAAGTGTATTTCTTCATCTTTCGGGCATTTGAATTTTATTAGGAGGGCTTGCTATGAATAGACGTTTTCATTTTCTATCGCTAATTATTGGAAATTTGTTAACACTAGGAGCTATTTTCATTTATGCTATGCAGAGTCAAGTGGATGTGGCCCTCAGCACTTATGCCCTTGTGATGGGGTTTTTAAGTACATTGCTCATTTTCTTTTTTTATTTATGGGGAGATGAAAAGTCGCAAATATCAAACCGTTTTTCTAAATAAAATATATTGGCTAAGGGTTGTAGTGAGTTCAAATGCTACACCCTTTTTTGATTCTTTGTGACAAAAAATAGTTAAATTTTCAAAATAAATAGATTAATCTGTAAATTCTATCCTCTTTTTAGTATAATAAATTATGTTATTGTCTAACGATTTAACGCGGTGAATCGTTAAATTTCATTTAATTTTAGATAAAAGGAGAAGAAAATGACATCTATTAAATTTTATTCAGGAGAAAGTATTCCACTAGAAATGCATAAGGTTCGTATTGTTCAAAAATTAAATTTACCACCAGTTGAACGTCGTATCATAGCAATAAAAGAAGCAGGCTACAATACATTTTTATTGAAAAATGAAGATATTTTTATGGATATGCTAACAGATAGTGGTGTGAATGCGATGAGTGATCGCCAACAAGCAGCTATGTTAGAGGCTGATGATAGTTATGCTGGCTCAGCTACATTTACTAAGCTTGAAAATAAAATCGAAGAAATTTTCGGGACAAAGTATTTTCTGCCGACTCATCAAGGTCGTGCATGCGAGAATATCCTCGCCCAAGTTTATGTAACTCCAGGTTCAATTGTACCGATGAACTACCACTTCACTACAACAAAAGCTCATATTTCATTGAATGGTGGACGTGTTGAGGAAATTTTCTTAGAGGAAGCCCTTAATTTAACCAGTGACGTATCTTTTAAAGGCAATGTTGATATTGATAAATTAAAGGCATTAATCGCTGAAAATGGAGCGGAGAAAATAGCCTTTGTGCGCATGGAAGCGGGCACGAACTTAATTGGAGGACAACCATTCTCCGTTGCTAACATGCGTGAAGTCCGTGCCGTATGTGACGAACACAATGTATTGCTAGTTCTAGATGCAAGTCTTTTAGCCGATAACCTATATTTTATTAAGGAACGAGAAGAACAGTATAAATATGCTACTATCCGTGATATTACGCGCGAAATGGCTGATCTTTCAGATATAATTTACTTCTCTGCACGTAAACTTGGTTTTGCTCGAGGCGGCGGTATTTGTACAAACAATGAAGAAGCATATCTAAAAATGCGCGAATACATTACATTATACGAAGGCTTTTTAACTTATGGGGGAATGTCTGTACGTGAAATGGAAGCCATCACAGTAGGTCTTGAAGAAACAATGGATGAGCAAATGATTAATCAAGCCCCACAATTTATCGCATATATGACAGATGAATTAATTAAACGTGGCGTCCCTGTAGTCACACCAGCTGGCGGCTTAGGATGTCATGTTAATGCAATGGATTTCGTACCTCATATTGAACAAAGCGCCTACCCTGCTGGTGCCTTAGCAGCTGCGATTTATATTGTAAGTGGTGTTCGTGGGATGGAGCGTGGTACATTATCTGAACAACGTGACGAAAATGGTATAGAAACACTATCTGCTATGGAACTTGTCCGTCTTGCACTCCCTCGCCGTGTGTTTACGTTATCACAGGTGAAATATGCTGTAGACCGTATCGCATGGTTGTATGATAATCGTGAGTTAATCGATGGCTTAGAATTTGTAGATGAGCCTAAAGTATTACGTTTCTTCTTTGGTAAGCTTGAAACAACATCAGCTTGGCCAGAAAAGCTGGCTGCTAAATTCCGTGAAGACTTTGGTGATAGTCTATAAATTTTATATGATTCCTTATGTGTTTTATAGACAAATAAGGAGTCATTTTTTTGTAATTTCCTTCTTTTTTCGTAGTATCCCCCTCAGATTACGTCAAATTGTTGTAGAAAAAATAAAATTTTTGTAGAAAATTTAAAAACAATGATTGAGTAGCAAATCAATTTTCTGTATAATCAGCTTGTTTGACAATACTTTTTATGAATTTGGGGGTAGACAATTGGGTAAAGCATTGATTATCGGAGCTGGCGGAGTTGCCAGTGTTGTGGTACACAAGTGTGTTCAAAATTCGGACGTATTTGAGGAAATTTGTATCGCAAGTAGAACTGTTTCAAAATGTGACGCTCTAAAAGAGAAACTAGATGGTGGAAAAACAAAGATTCATACTGCACAGGTAGACGCAGACAATACAGAAGAGGTTATTGAGCTTATTAAAGCCTTTGGACCAGAAGTTGTCATTAACGTAGCACTACCTTATCAGGACTTAACGATTATGGATGCTTGCTTAGCGACAGGTGTGCACTATGTGGATACTGCAAACTACGAGCCACCTGAAACGGCAAAATTTGAATATAAATGGCAATGGGCTTATAAAGAAAAGTTCGAAAAAGCTGGCTTAACTGCTTTACTTGGTAGTGGTTTCGACCCAGGTGTAACGGGTGTTTTCACAGCTCATGCACAAAAACATGAGTTTGACGAAATCCACTACATTGATATTGTGGATGCAAATGCTGGTGATCACGGTTACCATTTCGCAACAAACTTCAACCCAGAAATCAACATTCGTGAAATTACTGCGAATGGTCGTTATTGGAAAGAAGGCGAGTGGGTAGAAACTGCACCACTTGAGAAAAAAGAGGTTTATAACTTACCAGAGATTGGACCAAAAGATATTTACCTTTTATATCATGAAGAACTAGAATCACTTGCTAAAAACATTAAGGGCTTAAAGCAAATCCGTTTCTGGATGACATTCTCAGAAAAATACTTAACACACTTAAAAGTATTAGAGAATGTTGGGATGACTTCTATCGAGCCTATCGAATTTGAAGGACAAATGATCCAACCAATTCATTTCCTTAAGGCAGTACTGCCTGATCCAGCATCACTGGGACCACGTACTAAAGGAAAAACTAATATCGGTTGTATCATTCGCGGTCTAAAAGACGGTAAAGAAAAAACGTATTATGTGTACAACGTATGTGACCATGAAGAATGTTATAACGAGGTTGGTTCACAAGCGATTTCCTATACAACTGGTGTACCAGCAATGATCGGTGCTATGCTTGTGATGAACGGTGAATGGCGTAAACCTGGTGTTTGGAACGTAGAAGATTTCAATCCAGATCCATTCATGGACGCACTAAATAAATGGGGTCTACCATGGCAAGAAAGCCATAATCCAGAATTACTTGACCTTGATGTAGATGCAAAGGAAATAAGCCGATGAAACCAATTGATTTTTCAAAAGTTCCATCCCCTTCCTATGTAGTGGATGAGCGATTATTAACAAAAAATCTAGAGCTTTTAAAATCAATTCAAGATCGTACAGGCTGCCGTATTTTACTTGCCTTAAAAGGGTTTTCAATGCATTCCACATTCCCATTAGTGGGTGAATATTTAGCAGGCATTACGTCAAGTTCACTTCACGAAGCACGACTTGGCTATGAAAAAATGGGCAAAGAAGTTCATGTCTACGCGCCTGCTTATATCGAGCATGAAATGGACGAGCTTCTTGGCTACGTTGATCATATCGTTTTCAATTCATTTAACCAATGGGCTCAATTTAAAGACAAAGTAAAATCTGTTGGTAAAACAATTGAATGTGGTATTCGTGTTAACCCTGAGTACTCTGAAATTGAAACAGCGCTTTATGATCCTTGTTACACAAATTCTCGTCTTGGCACAACCTTAGACAACTTTGATAAATCACAGCTTGATGGTATTGATGGCTTACACTTCCATGCAATGTGTGAGCAAAATTCAGATACGTTAGAGCGTATTATTCAAGTTGTTGAAGAAAAGTTTGGTGATGTTTTACACCAAATGAAATGGTTGAACTTTGGTGGTGGTCACCATATTACTCGTGAGGATTATGATGTAGAAAAGCTTGTGAATATCATTAACTATATTCAAGACAAGTATAATCTTCTTGTATATTTAGAGCCAGGTGAGGCTGTAGCATTAAATACAGGTTATTTAGTCGCAACTGTTCTTGATATACAGAAAAACGGTATGGACCTAGTAATTTTAGATACATCGGCAACATGTCATATGCCTGATGTACTAGAAATGCCCTACCGTCCAATGATAATCGGTTCGGGTCAAGCAAATGAACTGGCATACACATATCGTTTAGGTGGGCTTACATGCCTTGCTGGTGACGTGATTGGCGATTATTCATTTGAACAACCTTTAAAACCAGGCGATCGTCTTGTATTTACAGATATGGCGCATTATTCTATGGTGAAAAACCATATGTTTAATGGGGTAAACCTTCCTTCCATCGTTTCTTATAACGATGAAGAAGGCATTAAAGTCATTCGTGAATTTAAATTCGAAGACTATAGCGGTCGACTTTCCTAATAACAAAGAAAATCCTCTCCAACAAAGTTTGGAGAGGATTTTTTTACGGCTGCATATTCATCCAACTATCCACATGATGAATGGCGAAACCATTGTAGCTTGTTTTATTGGCATAATGTTCATGAACTTGTGCTAACTGTTTAGTCATATAGGCTTCTCCATCATCATAGAAGGTAATATTTTTCCCTTCATCAGAGGTTTCTGTTTCCACCCCAATAACTATTGATTTATTTACTTTTTTTGCGTAGTTTATTTCCTGTTCAACTATTTTGATAATGTTGTTAGCAGTATCTCGATATGCCATTATCGTTACACTTTCAACGTTATCGATGACCCATTCAGCCAATAAACCATTGCCAAATTGAGTATTATACGTTATTTCATCAAACCAAAATGGCATATCAACTTCCAACGGTAATTGTAATTGATCGGTTTCCTCTTTCGCTCTAGTAAGAAGCGCTTGATAGGATTCAATTGTTTGTGCTTGATTTAAGCTCCACCCAATATTTAAGTAGGGTTCTACATCAAGATGTACCCCTGAAAATTGCTCACATGGTGCTACGTTCTCATTATATGTATGTAACCATTCAAACAGCTGATCCTGCATTATATAGCCTTGCGCTGAAACCCAACTTTCAGCACCATCTAACACATATACTTTCATACCTTTTTCTGTTGCTTTTGCGATAAAGCTTTTATAATAACTACTTGCTATATCATTATTAAATTGCAAATATAATTTATTAACATGCTTGTTTTCTAAAAATGTGAGTACTCCCGATTCATCCTCAACAATCTTTGTCGTATCCCATAACCAAGTAGCCTTATCTTGCATGGTCATAGCGTCTACCTTTCCGATTGAAAATCCTAACGTACTTACAAAGGTTACTATAAAAACAATTACTGCTTTTGATAGTGTACGACTTACCATTTGTTACATCTCCATTCTATCCACCTAGGCTCATAGAACAGAACCTGGCAACCTGACAATCATGCACTAAAGTAGTGTTTAGACTCATGGCTTTGCGTCCTTCCCTTTCGGTGAAGTTTGCCGTTTACAGTAGTTTTCTTACTTTACATAATACGCCCTTAGAACGAATATGTCTGTAGGTAAAATGCATAATTCACTCTATAATTGTCGAATAAAACACTAACAACACAGGTTATTTTTACTATATCAGAATATAAGCGTAGAAGTAGTAGTCAAGGTGAACATTTGATGAAATGTTAGTAGGGGTACTTATAGCAATTGAGGATTATGGAATGCAAAATTAGAGATAAAGACTCTTTTCATTATCTTTATCTGAAAAACAATTTATATAACATGTAACCTATAAATAACACTAAAGCTAATACCACCGTCTCTTTCCAACCCATACCATTTAAATTCCCACTACTTCCTCTATTTATTCCATCGTTTAGAGAACCAGCAGGATTGTTTTTTATTTCACTTTGCCTTAAACGCTCACTTTTTTCTTCTGGTGTTTCCTTTTTCTTTGAATCCATGAGACAAATACCTCCCACATATTTTGGTAATAAGCTTAAAATACGACATCTATTATTCATTTTCCTCTGATTGTTAGGAAACCACTTAAAAAGAAAGACAGAATCACATATTTGCAATTCTGTCTAATGCATCAACTAACTCTGATGTGTAGTATTGTATTGTTAATCATTCAACTAATATTCTTAGCTTTTATAGATATTCAAGCCTCTACGTTTTCTTTTTCATTTTCAAGCATTTTGTGCAAATAGTTAATAATTTCACGAATTCCCTCTAATGAATTGACAAGTATTTTTGGGTCTACGTATGTGATCATACGATTTTCAAGATTTGCCACAGCTGTAAAGTAGCGTGTTTTTGTATAATTGACAAGTCCCATCTGCTTTAATATAGACTCATCAAGATCAAGAATTTCACGAGCTTCCGTTACTAGTAATCCGTAATTCACAACATCCGTATTCAAAACAATAATACGTGCAGTTGCAGCATTTGAAGAACGATTATACAGTATACGTTCAAAATCAAGCACAGGTACAAGCTCTCCACGGATTCTTGTGAAACCTAGAAGATAATTGGGTAAATGAGGAATAGGTGTTACATGCTCTAACTTTTCAATCGAAATCGCTTGTTCTACAGGCACTGCATATTCCTCTGTACCACAAGCAAAAACTACTGCCTTTACACTTTCCATGCGGTCACATCCTTTGATTCTGTTGTTATTTTTTTGCAGACTCTTTTACGATTTCGACAAGTAAATCTGCTAATTTTTCTAATTCTTCTACTGGTATTTTTTCATTTGTTGTATGAATATCTTCATAACCAACAGATAGATTAACTGTAGGGATACCAAAGCCTGCAATAACATTAGCATCAGAACCCCCACCTGAAATTCCAAGCTTTGGTGTACGTTCGATGTTACGTGCAGCTGCCATCGCCACTTGAACAACTTTATCTGATTCAGTTACACGGAATCCAGGATACATTAGTTTTACTTCTACTTCAGCACGTGCCCCTAATGAAGCAGATACTTGCTCAAACGTCTCTTGCATATGCTTCGTTTGTGCATCTAGCTTCGTTTTGTCGATAGAACGTGCTTCAGCAAGTATCGTTACTTCATCACACACAATATTTGTTGCCTGACCGCCCTCAAAGCGGCCGATATTTGCTGTTGTTTCTTCATCTAATCGACCTAGCTTCATTTGTGCAATACATTTAGAAGCAACCGTGATTGCTGACACTCCTTTTTCTGGAGCAACACCAGCATGCGCAGTTTTGCCGATAATTTTAGCGAAAATCTTCGCTTGGAATGGCGCCGCTGTGACAATGCCTCCAACTTTACCGTCACTGTCCACTGCAAAACCGTATTTTGCTTTAATTTTGGATGGATCTAATTCTTTAGCACCAACAAGTCCACTTTCCTCACCTGCTGTAATAATAAATTCAATATCCCCATGCTCAATATTTTGCTCTTTTAAGCGTTTAACCATTTCAAATAATGCTGCAAGGCCAGCTTTGTCATCAGCACCTAAAATTGTTGTACCATCTGACACGATATAGCCATCTTCACGAAGAGATGGTTTAATACCTTTACCTGGTACAACTGTATCCATATGAGAAGTAAAATAAATTGGTTCAATATCTAATGAACCTTTTAACGTAGCAATTATATTTCCTGCTCCATGCCCGTTACGAGTATGTGCATCATCCTGTTCTACTGTAAAACCAAGCGCTGTTAATTTGTCGATTAAAACCGGTGCAATCACTTCTTCATGTTTTGTTTCTGAATCGATTTGTACGAGCTCGAAAAACTCTTCTACTAAACGATTTGTCATGTTGTAAAACTCCCTTAGTTTACGTGTCTATTCACGTCATAGTAATCTTCTATATTTTAGCATAACGCTGCGTATGGGAAAATAATATGCTTCATTCTGATGGGAATGATTTTATTTTTTGTTTTAATAGGTAGAGTATCGGAAGCTATTCACAATTATAAACTTCCTTATTATTTAATTACTGGATTATTATGAAAACATGTGGTTGATTTCTGTTCCTACTGTGCGCTTTCTGGGGCGTCCATGATTCTATCCTTTACTTTGATTTCTATCCATCTTTTCCTTGGCTCTTTCCTTCACTCTAGCGGTTCTATCCGCCTTTTCGACGATTCTATCCGTCTTTTCCTTGGCTCTTTCTTTCACTTTGGCTATTCTATCCATCTTTTCGACGATTCTATCCGTCACTCTGATTTCTATCCATCTTTTCCTTGGCTCTTTCCTTCACTCTAGCGGTTCTATCCGTCTTTTCGA
This sequence comes from Lysinibacillus sp. NPDC097231, assembly GCF_044761885.1. NCBI lineage: Bacteria > Bacillati > Bacillota > Bacilli > Caryophanales > Bacillaceae > Lysinibacillus > Lysinibacillus sp. NPDC097231. The sequence goes on from NZ_JBIWDH010000013.1 coordinate 56,584, forward strand.
CGATTCTATCCGTCACTCTGATTTCTATCCATCTTTTCCTTGGCTCTTTCCTTCACTTTGGCTATTCTATCCGCCTTTTCGACGATTCTATCCGTCACTCTGATTTCTATCCATCTTTTCCTTGGCTCTTTCCTTCACTTTGGCTATTCTATCCGCCTTTTCGACGATTC
>NZ_JBIWDH010000013.1:56850-58452 GCF_044761885.1 Lysinibacillus sp. NPDC097231
GTCTATCCGTCACTCTGATTTCTATCCATCTTTTCCTTGGCTCTTTCCTTCACTTCGGCTATTCTATCCGCTTACAACCAACATTTGTTCGCAAATTAATTAAACTCGTGGCTATACATGAAAAAGTAAGAAGCTTCGATATTTGTGAAGTGAATCCATCACTAGACATCGATAATCGTACAGCCAAATTAGCCACTTACTATGTCAATGAAGTGGTACAAGCCTTTTCAAAAAATTCATAATCAGAGTAAAATGGAGCCGTCTCAATTGGTCTTTGAGACGGCTCCTGCTGTGCAAAAGCAAAAAGATAGCAACAGACACATTTCGCTCCATGCCATAACTCGCTCAAGCCTGTAATAAATATTTTTGTTCTTCTTCTATTGATTGCATTAGATCCTGTACATTGTTCTTTTGGTCCTGTAAACGCCAAATTGCATTATGCACATCATCCTGAACACGAGATACCTGTTCTCGCGCTGTCGATATTTTTGAATGTACAGACCAAGCTGAGAAAATATCATCGAAGAAGTAGTCAGCAAACTTCACAAAACCATCCGTTTCAATATGTAGTGATTTGGTTGACATATCTTGTACATCTAGTAACTCGTTATGGAATCGTTGCAATGCAATTTGTGCATTATGGAGATAACTTTCGGTTTGATCAAGAGCGTCATGCTTTAAATGTGTAGCTATTAGACCACCTCCAAAAAAAGTATCCCATGTTGAAAAACCACTTGCTGAATGCAGTGATGCTGCTGCTTGTCCAAGCATAGTAAGTGCTACATCCCCCGCTTCTTGAGCCTCATTGATTTCTTTAATAAGCTGTTTTGTAAGGATTTCTTCATTCGCTAACTGTTCCAATCTCTGTGCCTGATGAGGGGCATGTAATTGTAAGTACCTTCTCTTTTTAGCATTCACTTGAGACAGTGCTTCTTGCAATTGCCGCCCATTGATTTGCGCTAGTTTTCCATTCACTTGTTCAAGATCCTTCGATAAATCCTGCTGCATATTTTGTGCCTCTTTTATTTTTAACTCTAGGATTGCTGCTTTATCGATTTTCTCTGCACGCAGCTCCTCTTGCTGTCCCGTCCATGTTCGAATCATATTCATAAACGAAAATCCTTCTAACTTGTCCAGCCTACTCCGAATATGATTGAGTGCTGTTGAATGATTGTTAATGTCCCGTTGTGCATGGTCTATTTGCCCTTCTATTAAAAGCTTTTGTTCACTTAACCTACTCGCATTTCGTAACTGTGTATGAATCATTTCTTGCTCTTTTTGTAATTGTGGCCAATCCATTCATTTCAACTCCTCTTATATAGTTGTACGAATGAACATAGAAAATGTTTCAATAATCTGTCATTTCATGTGATTCTTTCCCTGTTTTACAGTGTTGAAAACAAAATGATCAAGAAAATCTTTGTGAATATTTATAATTTAAATGAGGTGATTTCCGTTACAGGCTACTCGCTTTGTTGCTGTCGCTTCGCTTTCGCACAGTTAACATTTGTTGCTGTCGCTTCGCTTTCGCACAGTTAACATTTGTTGCTGTCGCTTCGCTTTCGCACAGTTAACATTTGTTGCTGTCGCTTCGCTTTCGCA
>NZ_JBIWDH010000013.1:58550-107310 GCF_044761885.1 Lysinibacillus sp. NPDC097231
CACAGTTAACATTTGTTGCTGTCGCTTCGCTTTCACACAGTTAACATTTGTTGCTGTCGCTTCGCTTTCGCACAGTTAACATTTGTTGCTGTCGCTTCGCTTTCGCACAGTTAACATTCATTGCTGAGCTATTAATTTATCACTATAAATTAACGTGAATGCAAGAAGATTTATGCTAAGTGAAATGTTGATTGGAGTGGAGACTGGTCAACTCCTTGGGGGTTAGCGATAGAGGAACGAAGGCTAAAAGCATCACGTCCTGTGATAACGCCTTCGTGACCAACATCGTGTTGGCCCGAGCCCCTGGAGAGCAAGCCATCGGACGCCCCTAGGAAGCTTTGCTCTGTGCGAAAGCGTAGCGACAGCAACAACAAAGCGACCAGTCGGAATGGAAATCAACCCCTTTTTTTTGCCGAAAGGTCATACTTTATTTATTAGGTTACTTTAATTTCATTGACACAATAGTTTTTCAATAACATGAAAGCCCACTAACCAAATGGTTACTGGGCTTGTACAATTCTTATAGAGGGATGTTTCCGTGTTTTTTCTCTGGACGTGTTTCGTGTTTGTTTGATAGCATATCAAGTCCTTGAATTAGCTTAATACGTGTATCACGTGGATCGATAACATCGTCTACCATACCGCGAGATGCTGCAACATATGGATTTGCAAACTTCTCTTTATATTCTTCAATTTTTGCTGCACGTGTTGCTTCTGGATCATCCGACTTTGCAATTTCACGTGCAAAGATGATGTTAGCTGCACCCGCTGCACCCATAACCGCAATTTCTGCGTTAGGCCAAGCGAACACAAGGTCAGCCCCAATTGATTTAGAGTTAAGGGCAACGTATGCACCACCATATGCTTTACGCAGGATTACAGTAATTTTTGGTACAGTTGCTTCTGAGTATGCATAAAGGATTTTCGCTCCGTGACGGATGATACCACCATGCTCTTGTTTAACGCCTGGGAAGAAGCCAGAAACGTCTTCAAAAGTAATGATTGGTATATTGTAAGCATCACAAGTACGGATGAAACGAGCAGCTTTGTCAGATGAATCAATGTCTAATCCACCAGCAAGTACTTTAGGTTGGTTACATACAAGACCAACTGATTCACCAGCGATACGAGCAAAACCAACTACTACGTTTTTCGCAAATTCTGAGTGCACTTCCATGAATGAACCTTCGTCCACTATTTGCTCCACTACTTTACGTACATCATAAGGACGTATTGTTTCAATTGGCACTGTATCCACGATTTCTGGACGATAGTCATCACCCTCTGGACGTGCCTGACGCGGAGCTTTTTCTTTATTGTTTTGTGGTAAGTAGCTCAATAGCTTCTTAATTTGATTAATAGCTTCTTCTTCAGATGGTGCGCGGAAGTGTGCATTACCACTTACAGCGTTATTGACTTTAGAACCACCTAAATCTTCAGCAGAGATTTTTTCACCAGTAACCGTTTCAATAACTTTAGGTCCTGTAATGAACATTTGAGATGTTTTATCAACCATTAGAATGAAGTCTGTAATTGCTGGAGAATATACCGCTCCACCAGCACATGGTCCCATAATTACTGAGATTTGCGGAATTACACCAGAATAGATTGCATTACGATAGAAAATATGACCATATCCATCAAGTGAAAGTACACCCTCTTGAATACGTGCACCACCTGAATCATTAATACCGATAAAAGGTGTGCCATTTTTCGCAGCAAGATCCATGACTGTTGCCATTTTTTTTGCGTGCATTTCACCAAGTGCTCCACCAAATACTGTGAAATCTTGAGAGAATAAGTATACTGGACGTCCGTTGATTTTACCGAAACCAGTTACTACACCATCACCAGGACCTTCTAATTTGTCCATACCGAAGTCTACTGTACGGTGTGTAATGAATGGGTTGATTTCGAAAAATGTACCTTCATCAAGTAATAATTCAATACGCTCACGAGCTGTTAATTTACCTTTTTCATGCTGCTTTTCGATGCGCTCATAGCCACCACCAAGCTCAATTACCGTCTTACGGTCATATAAATCATTAATTCTGTCGAACATATCCATACTAATCACTTATCCCCTTTTCCACTTTTATCACATAATTCATATAACACACCGAAAGATGATTTAGGATGCATAAAAGCAACCTCTGCACCACCAGCACCTGGTCCTGGTTCTTCTGATAAAAGACGTACGCCTTTTTCACGAAGCTCTGCCATACGCTCACGAATTCCTGTCACACCGAAAGCAACATGGTGAATACCTTCTCCACGTTTTTCGATGAATCCGTGAATAGCACTTTTTTCACTCATCGGTTCTAATAGTTCAATTTTCACGTTACCAGCGTCAATAAATGCAACACGAACCTGTTGAGATTCTACTTCTTCCACCTTCAGTAACTTTAAGCCTAAAGTTTCTGTATAATATGTAATGCGTTCATCAAGATCGCGAACCGCAATACCAATGTGATCTACTTTCTCCATGGTGACATCTCCTTCTGTTATGGTACATATTCTATTTTACAGACTTTTTCGTCAAAACTCTACTACTTGAGAAATTTTTCAGATTTGCTAAACTATTTATAAGAAAAGAAGGAGCGAACGAGCATATGAGTAATAAAAAATTTCAAAAAATTGTTGTTTATACTATGGTCGCGATCATGGTAATCTCATCACTAGCATTCGGCTTATCGATGCTAGTGTAATGAAAAGCGAGGCGTCCGCATTACTGCGGGCGCTCTTTCTTTACCTTTAACCCCTTGAAAGACTGCTTAATTTCTAAATATCGATCCATTTCCTCTATAAATTGATAGAGCGCTGCTTGTGCTAGAAATTGCTCATGGTTTTTTGGTAAAGGTAATTGGGCGAAATCTCGTTTTACATGCTCTAACTTCTCTCTGAAATGACTAGCCGTATTCCCTGAATGAACGTGCTCACCGAGGTCTTGCAAAAAGTCGGCAACGATAACCGCCTCTTGTACTATAACAGGAAGTGCCGTTATTTTTGGAAGTACCCTATCTATAATTTCTAGCTGCTGTTCACGCATATCAAAATACAAATAGTAGTCATTTTTTCGTCTCGTAAAATGATTTTCAACATCTTTAAATGCTAGGGATTTGGCATTATTTAAAGCTGTGATTGCTTCAATAATTTCTTGTCCATCCCATAACGTATCGCCCTCTCTTAAATAGTTGGCAATTTCTAAAAAAATCCTACTGTAAAGTTCCTCAATTTTAACTCTGTAGTAATTTAATTCCTTTTTAATGTCTGGCATATACATATTAATAGCTATTCCCGTTCCATAACCAATTGCCATTAAAGCAAATTCATTATAAACAAGCTCCATTGAGAAACTCTTAGCAGCATATATATGCATGATAATAACGGCGCTGGAGACAAAGCCATCTGCTACCTTTAATGATACAATTGTTGGTATAAAAATTAGCAGCATTCCTGCTAATGTAAGCGGATGATAGGAAAATAGCTGAAAGCTCAAAAATGCATAAAACATACCGATAATACTCGCGACGAATCGTGTATATACCGCACGAAGGGATTTTTTCTTCGTTGGTTGTACACATAATATTGTTAGAATACCAGCAGATGCATAAGAAGCTAATTCAAAATACTGAGCAATGGCTATAGCAATTGCCGTACCAATTGCCGTTTTTAATGTACGATAGCCGATTGAAAATTTCTTCAAGTCGACTGCCTCCCATCCTTCAGTATTCTTCACTAATTTTAGTCATTACTAAGATAACATTCAGTTATTTATTTAGCCAATATTTCAAAAATTCTAAATGTAATTAAAGTCAAAAGATGCAAAGCTTGAAGTGGCTAAGCAGTATGCCTCCGCAGACTTTATATCGCTGCGGGGCTTCCTACTTATAGAATAGCTTCTCTTTTAATGAATAAAATTAAAGTTCGTCGCAATATTCCTCAAAGTTTGCTTGTAAGTTTGTCACAACAGACATTGGGTCATGTCCTTCAATTTCATAGCGTCCAACTTCTGCTACCACTTGTCCATCCTTAAGTAATACAAAGGATGGGGAGGATGGTAAGTGATCTTCACCGAAGTGATAACGGGCAGCTGCAGTTGCTTCTTTGTCTTGGCCAGCAAATACCGTTACAAGATGGTCTGGACGTTTATCGTAATGTACGCTTTGTGCTGCTGCTGGACGTGCAATACCCCCTGCACAGCCACATACTGAGTTTACCATGACTAATGTTGTACCTGGACGAGCAAACGCCTCTTCAACAGCTTCTGGTGTGCGTAGCTGTTCATAACCAGCTGCCTCAATTTCCCCACGTGCCGTTTTTAAAATTTCTTGCATAAATAAATCGTAATCCATATTCATAAAGCGATAGCCCCTTTCAAGTTTGCATCATCATCATCAATTATGCCTCGGCATAATTGCGTCCGGAATCGGCTTTGTGCATGCACAAAGAACGCCTATCTGATTCCGTGACATCCGCCGGAGGCTTTAACTTCTTTCAGCTGAAAGAAGTTAAACACTAGCTTTAGATTTTCGACGCTAATACATCTTCTATCATAGCAGTAAGTGACGATTTTGTGCACCTTCTTGCTCACATAAAGTGAAACTTAATCAGTGGAGGTTTTCCTCATTCTCTAACGATTATTACTCTTCACCAGACGGGCATTTCTGGGCAGTTAATTTCTCACTTAACTTCTTTGCTTTTGCAAAATCTAGAGGGTGAAAGTATTGTAACTGACGCCTCGCTTTTGGTACATAAATTACTGCTTTGTTAAAGCCGGATAACAAAATATATTATTACTGTGATTGTTCATCGCTAAATAAATGATCTACACCTTGTGTTACGGTCAACTGTCCATTTAAAATTTGACGTTCTAGCAGTTGCACTTGTGCTTTACGCTCTGGATCACCATAAAACGTATCGATTAAATGATCAATAATCATCGATTGGAACCAATCTTTTGTTTGATTTTGACGTCTAATCGACCAGTAATTATTCGCCTCAACGATTTGTCTGAATTCTCCGATTGTGCTCCATACTTTGTCGAGCCCACGTTTTTCCCATGAACTAACCGGCATTGCTGTGGACATCCATCCTGGTGTCGCGGGCTGTAAGAAATGTAAGATTTGCTTGTACTCGGAAACCGTCTTTTTCGCAAGTCGTACATTATCACCATCAGCCTTATGCACTACAATGGCATCTGCCAATTCCATAATGCCCTTTTTCATGCCTTGTAGCTCGTCTCCAGCACCTGTTAATACTAGTAGCAAGAAAAAGTCAACCATACCACGGACATACGTTTCACTTTGTCCAACACCGACTGTTTCAATTAAAATCACATCGTAACCGGCTGCTTCACAAACTAGCATCGTTTCACGTGTCTTTTTATGGACACCCCCTAGGGTACCAGCTGATGGGGATGGACGAACAAATGCATTCGGCTTCTTCACGAGCTCCTCCATTCGTGTTTTATCGCCCAAAATGCTCCCTCCTGATAAAGAAGAGCTTGGATCAATCGCAAGGACTGCCACTTTTTTCCCCATCTCACAAAGCATCGTTCCGAAAGCCTCAATGAAAGAACTTTTTCCAGCACCAGGAACACCAGTGATCCCTATGCGGACACTGTTTCCTGTATGCGGTAGAAGCTCTTGTAAAAGCTCTTGTGCCTGCACTTTATGCGTTACATTTGAGCTTTCAATGAGTGTAATGGCTTTTGATAATTGTGTACGAGAGCCTGCGCGTACTTCTTGCGCAAGCTCCTGTATATTAATATTGTCTGCCTTTTTCTTTCGGAACTTTTTCGGTGTACCATTTTGCATTCCGTCGTGAGTTGCCTCTACTCCGTCCATAACAAATAGCGCACTTTCAGGCATTCCTTTGTTTTTGTCCATTATTCAGACACTTCCTCATAACCTAGACGTTTGTAGATTTCTTCGATAATTTTAATGGCAGATACAGGAATTACTGTACCAGGACCAAAGATTGCTACTGCTCCTGCGTTATAAAGGAATTCATAGTCTTGTGCTGGAATTACACCGCCAACAATGATGATAATATCTTCACGACCTAGCTTTCCTAGCTCTTCGATTAGCTCAGGCACTAGTGTTTTATGACCAGCCGCTAAAGAAGATACACCGATTACATGTACATCGTTTTCCACAGCCATTTGAGCCGCTTCAGCAGGTGTCATGAATAATGGTGAAATATCAACGTCGAAGCCTATGTCAGCATAACCAGTTGCGACAACTTTCGCGCCGCGGTCATGTCCGTCTTGTCCCATTTTCGCTACTAAAATACGTGGACGACGACCTTCATTTTCAAGGAACTCTTCTGTCATTTGTTTTACTTCCGCAATTTGCTCTTCATCTGAGAAGTTTGCAGAGTAAACGCCAGAGATTGAACGGATTACTGCTTTATGACGACCAGATACAACTTCAATCGCATCTGAAATTTCACCTAATGAAGCTCGAGCACGCGCTGCATCTACTGCTATAGCTAATAAGTTTTCTTCCCCATCTTGCGCCGCTTTAGTTAATCGAGCTAGATGTTTTTGTACTTCTGCTTCATCACGAGCTGCCTTCATTGCTTCTAAACGCTCAATTTGTTTTTGACGTACTAATGTATTGTCAATGTCTAAAATATCAATAGGTTCTTCTTTTTCTAGACGATATTTGTTTACACCAACAATTGTTTCTGTTTTTGAGTCGATTTTTGCTTGACGTTTTGCCGCTGCTTCCTCGACTTTCATTTTTGGAAGACCTGTTTCGATTGCTTTTGCCATACCACCAAGTTCTTCGATTTCTTCAATTAATGCCCACGCAGATTTTGTAATTTCGTCCGTTAATTTCTCCACATAGTACGAACCGCCCCATGGATCAATAACTTTTGTCATCGCTGTTTCTTCCTGTAAAAATAGCTGCGTATTACGTGCAATACGTGCTGAGAAATCAGTTGGCAGAGCAATCGCTTCGTCAAGTGCATTTGTATGAAGTGATTGCGTATGGCCCATTGATGATGCATTTGCTTCAATTAGCGTACGTGTCACATTATTAAATGGATCTTGCTCTGTTAAAGACCAACCAGATGTTTGTGAGTGTGTACGAAGCGCTAATGTCTTAGGATTTTTCGGATTAAACGTTGACATCATTTGCGCCCAAATTCGGCGTGCAGCACGCATTTTTGCAACTTCCATGTAATAATTCATACCGATTGCCCAGAAGAATGATAAACGCGGTGCAAAGGCATCAATATCGATTCCAGCTTTTAGCCCAGTACGGACATACTCAAGGCCATCTGCTAATGTATAAGCAAGCTCTATGTCATTCGTTGCACCCGCTTCTTGAATATGGTAACCAGAAATCGAAATAGAGTTGAATTTTGGCATGTATTTCGCTGTATATTCAAAAATATCAGCAATAATTTTCATAGACATAGCTGGTGGATAAATATAAGTGTTACGAACCATATATTCTTTTAAAATATCGTTCTGAATCGTACCAGCAAGCTTGTCAGGTGTAACTCCCTGCTCTTCTGCTGCAACGATATAGAACGCAAGAACTGGTAAAACAGCACCGTTCATTGTCATTGACACTGACATTTGATCTAAAGGAATTTGGTCAAATAAAATTTTCATATCCTCTACAGAATCAATCGCTACCCCAGCTTTACCAACATCCCCTGTTACACGTGGATGGTCTGAGTCATAACCACGGTGGGTAGCTAAGTCAAAGGCAACAGAAAGACCTTTTTGTCCCATAGCTAGATTACGCTTGTAGAATGCATTCGATTCTTCGGCTGTAGAGAAACCTGCATATTGGCGAACCGTCCATGGACGAGCAACATACATCGTAGGGTATGGACCACGTGTATTTGGTGCAATACCTGCAACATCATTTAAATGTTTTGCGTCTTTAATATCATCTTTTGTGTAAATATCTTTAATTTCGATACCTTCATTTGTCATAAATTTATCTTCTGACGCTTGAGGTGCCTCAGCTGCTAATACTTTTTCGATTTCAACTGCACTAAAATTTGGCTTGCTCATCGTTGGACCTCCTTCATGCTAGCGAACACTGAATTTAATTTTTCGATGATGTTCTGTCCTGCGAAAATAAAGCCGTTTAAGCCATTTGCTAACCAAGCTTCTTCTTCGTCTTTAAATTTACCTGCTACGTCCACAATTACGTTAGCTGGTTTACCTGCTAAAATAGCTGGTACTAATTCTTTTGTATCGTCATCGTTACCTGCGATTACTACATATTTTGCATCTGTAGCGTTTAACCAAGCTATTGCTCCTTCAGCTGTTGCAACTGGCTCACTTTTTTCTGGTACTAGACCTACAGTGTTTAAGAAACCTGACACAAAATCAGCACGTGGTTTTGAGCTTTTCAATGTACCTAATGCTAAGATTCCTGTATTCATATTTGCAGCAGTCATTGCAGCACGTAATTGCTCGAAAGGTTTAGCAATTCGCTTAATTTCTGCAAATAGTGGGTTTATCTCGTCTTCAAGCACATCTGCAGGATTTGCATAAATATTTGTACCGATTAACGATTGTTTACGTGTTTGTGCGGCTTTAATACGCGCTTGATAGGATTGTTCAATTTCCTCAGTAAGCTTACCTGAGACAGTATAAGCATCAATGCCTCCTGCTGCTTCAATTTCTAAGAATAAAGCCCAAGCTTCTGTCACGAAATCTGCTGTTAATGACTCAATGAAGTATGAGCCACCAGCAGGATCTGTTACCTTTAATACATTTGTTTCTTCTTTTAAGATTAAAGATACATTTCGTGCAATACGAATTGATTGCTCTGTTGGTTTTGTTAATGCATCATGTGGGTGAACTGTAAAGACATCCGCACCGCCAATTAAGCCCGAAAGCGCTTCATTAGCTGCACGTAATAAGTTTACATAAACATCCAGCTTTGAGAAGCTTCTTAATGAAGTTTCAGCAATAGTTGGAACTTTTACATTTTCAGCTACACCATATGCGGATGAGAACGCTTTCCAAAGTACTTTAAATGCACGGAGTTTCGCGATTTCTGTAAAGAACTGTGTATCGATTGCAAATGATACATAGAATTTCTTGGCAAATGCTTCAAAGCTTTCTTCTTGATTTGCGAATTTTGCCGCTAGTGCAAGTGCATATGCTAATTCTTGTACTGCATTTGCTCCTTCGTTATGATAAACCGTTGTATCCGCACCGATTGAGCGCACATTCGGGAAATCATTTAAAGAGATTGGGGTTTTCGATACGATGAAACCTTTTACAGCTTCTCGTTGGTCAACTGCTATTTTGTCGAATACTGCTAATAATGAGTCGTTTGAATTTTCAACCGTAATTTTAAACGAATATTCTGAGAAATAAGGAGCTAATTGTGCCAATACTTCCTCAGTCCATGCGAATTTTACACGGCTATCAATTGTTACTACTTCATTGCCACGAGCTAAGCTATCATCAAGCTGTGCAAAAAATGCTTCGCTTGTATCAGCATATACTTGCTGTGCCACTTGGAATGCCTGACTATTTTGTAGGGAACGGATTGTGGCAACTTGTTTATCAAGTTCTTCACCAAGTTTTGCTACTAAACTTTCTTGCGTGTAAAGAGGTTCTAATGTAACACCTTCACTCGTTTTCGTTAAAAGAGACTCGAATGGTTTCCCTTTTAAAGCCTTGATTGCTGCATCTTGCCATTCTGAATAGGACGGCTTTTCAAATTCAATATTTTTCATGTTGTTTGACATGCGGACGCTTAATCAGCTTCCCCCCTTAGTAGTTTCTATTTGTTATTCTACATGACAAATTGCGACTCGGAAAGCAAAAAAAATGCGGAAACCGTTATACAACAGGTTTCCGACAAGTCATCAGTAGACTGACATTGAAGATTTATTCGTCTTTTCGAGTATTTCTTTTACTCTATTTAGGAATTTACCACAAACTAGTCCATCTAAAACGCGATGATCTAAAGATAAACATAAATTCACAATATCTCGTGCAGCGAACATTCCACCCGGTAAAACAACCGGTTTTTTTACAATACTTTCCACTTGAAGGATTGCTGCTTGTGGATAATTAATGATGCCCATCGACTGAACAGAGCCGAATGCGCCCGTATTATTGACCGTAAATGTACCACCTTTAATATCATCCATTGCCAGTTTTCCAGCGCGAACTTTCACAGCAAGCTCGTTAATTTCTTTTGCAATACCTTTAATCGATTTTTCATCCGCGTGTTTTATAACAGGAACAAATAATGCATCATCTGTCGCGACTGCGATGGAAATATTTATGTCATGTTTTTGAATAATTTTGTCCTCTGCCCACATGGAATTCATCATTGGGAATTCTTTTAGTGCTTGAGCAACAGCCTTCACAAAGAAAGCAAAATAAGTAATGTTAAAGCCTTCTTTTTGTTTAAACTCTGACTTAATACTATCACGATATGCTACTAAATCTGTTACGTCTACTTCCATCATCATCCATGCATGCGGCACTTCATGGACGCTTCGCATCATATTATTGGCGATGGCACGGCGCACCTTCGTCACTGGAATTTCAATATCGCCAGCTTGAATTGGCTGTGCTGGTGATGATGGTTTAGTAAGTTCCTGTGAAGCAGGTGCTGCTACTGGTGTAGGCTGTTGCACGGCTGTATCGACAGCAGGCAGTGTTTCAACCTGCGAAGTTGGAATATTTCCAGCTTCTATCAGTTGCATAAGGTCTTTTCTTGTAATACGTCCCCCTTCACCTGTTCCTGTGATTTGGTCAAGTGCAATATCATGCTCTTGTGCAAGTCGAAGAACAGCTGGTGAATAGCGTATTTTATCCTGTCGAACTGCTTTTTGCGATACTATCGGAGCAGTAGTGGCTGGCTGAGCCTCTTGTTTCTTTTGTACACCTGCATTTAAAATAGCTGTACTTACCGCTGATTTCTTCGATGGAGGTGGAGGAGGTAACTCGCTGTCACCTGCTATTTCAATAGAACAAACGATTGCTCCAACAGGTAACGTTTGCCCTTCCTCTGCAAGTAGCTCTGTAATGACCCCTTCAAAAGAAGACGGAATTTCTGCATTTACTTTATCAGTTACTACTTCTGCTAATGGATCATATTTTTTTACCGTATCACCTGGCTTTACAAGCCATTTTTCAATTGTACCTTCTGTTACACTTTCACCGAGTTGAGGCATTGTAATATTTTGAATCGCCATCATCTATTCCTCCCATCAAATATGCCTAAGCGTAATTGTATCTGACGCACCGCTTTAAAACAGCTGAGGTAAAGACACGGTTTCATTTACGCGTAGATCAACACTCGTACAGATTTCAACTTTTCACAAACAGCCAATAATCTTTGCTCCAATCACTATCGCTTAGGAAGATTGATAATTTCAATGACTAATTGCAAATTTATGTCCTGTCAAAATCTGTTCATCCCTCTAGGCTTTAACTTTTTCGAGTCACTGAAAAAAGACTAACAATATGCCCTTTTCAATTAGAAGGCAGCTAATTCTCGCATCGCACGCTCTACTTTTTCAGGGTTTATCATAAAATACTTTTCCATCGTTGGTGCATATGGCATTGCTGGAACATCTGGGCCAGCTAAGCGTTGAATTGGTGCGTCGAGTTCAAATAAACAATGCTCTGCAATAATTGCCGCAACCTCACTCATAATGCTGCCCTCTTTATTGTCCTCGGTAACTAGTAAAACTTTACCTGTTTTACTTGCCGCCTCAATGATTGCTTCTTTATCGAGCGGATATACTGTGCGTAGGTCAAGAATATGGGCCGAAATACCGTCTGCAGCTAGGCGCTCTGCCGCCTGTAAAGCAAAATGAACAGCTAAACCATACGTAATGACAGTAACGTCTTCTCCTTCACGCTTAACATCTGCTTTGCCAATAGGTAATGTGTAATCATCTGCTGGCACTTCACCTTTAATGAGGCGATATGCACGTTTGTGCTCAAAAAATAATACTGGGTCCTCATCACGGATTGCTGCTTTTAATAAACCTTTTGCATCATAGGGCGTTGATGGAATGATAATTTTCAACCCAGGTGTGCCTGCAAAAAGCGCTTCAACAGATTGAGAATGATAGAGTGCCCCGTGAATACCTCCGCCAAATGGTGCACGTATAACCATTGGGCAAGACCAGTCATTGTTAGAACGGTAACGGATTTTTGCTGCCTCAGAAACGATTTGGTTAACAGCAGGCATAATGAAATCAGCAAATTGCATCTCGGCGATAGGACGCATGCCGTACATGGCTGCCCCAATACCTACCCCCGCTATAGCACTTTCTGCAAGCGGTGTATCAAGTACACGATATTCACCAAATTGTTCGTACAGACCAGTGGTTGCTTTGAATACACCGCCCTTACGACCAACATCCTCCCCTAAAATGAAAACTCGTTCATCACGTTCCATTTCTTCCTTCATCGCTAATGTAATCGCATCAATATAAGACATTACTGCCATTACACGTCACCTCCGTCCACTGGTGCATAGACATATTTCAATGCATGCTCTGGCTGTGCATAAGGAGCAGCTTCTGCATAATCTGTTGCTTCATTCACTTCTGCCATAACACGCTCTTCTATTTCAGCACGTACTTTTTCAGACATCACGCCAGCATCTATTAAATACTTTTCAAATAATAGAATAGGGTCTTTTGCCTTTCCTTCTGCAATATCTTCAGCCGTACGATATTGACGATCATCATCATCTGAAGAATGGGCTGTCAAACGATATGTTACCGTTTCGATCAAACTTGGACCCTCTCCATTCCGTGCACGATCGGCTGCCTCTTTCACAACTTTATAGACTTGTAATGGACATTTACCATCAACAGTAACTCCAGGCATACCGTAGCCTATACCTCGATCAGATACTTTTGCACAGCCCAATTGACGTTCAACTGGCACAGATATTGCATATTGATTATTTTCTACCATGATAATGACTGGCAACTTGTGTACTCCAGCAAAATTTGCGCCTTCATGGAAATCACCTTGGTTAGATGAGCCTTCACCGAGTGTAACGAATGAAACAAAATCCTCTCTTTGTAAACGACCCGCAAGTGCAACACCAACAGCATGTGGCACTTGCGTTGTAACCGGTGAAGAGCCTGTTAAAATACGATTTTTCTTTTGTCCAAAGTGACCTGGCATTTGACGACCACCAGAGTTAGGATCTTCTGATTTGGCAAAAGCAGATAACATCAACTCTCTTGGTGTCATACCAAAATGTAAAACAACACCCATATCACGATAATACGGTGCAATATAATCCTTATTTTTATCGAGTGCAAAGGCTGCTCCAACTTGTGCTGCCTCCTGCCCTTGACAAGAAATAACAAACGGAATTTTACCAGAACGATTTAATAACCACATTCTTTCATCTAATCTTCTTGCCATTAACATCGTTTCGAACATTCCAAGTACATCTTCATTTGATAAACCTAGATCTTCATGCTTGATTTGAACATCTTGCATACGAACACCCCTTTCGTATTTTAGAGAAATAACTAAAGCATTTTTTATCCCCACATGACCATACTTTAGTTAAGAAATTTATGAATCTTAAAAATGAATGGCACGATTATCAACTGCAAGTGCTGATTCCACGAGTACTTCATTGAGTGACGGATGTGGATGAATAGCCTGACTAACTTCCCATGGCGTTGCATCAAGCAATTTAGCAAGTGATGCCTCTCCAATTAAATCTGTCACATGTGGTCCCACCATATGAATACCTAAAATATCATTAGTGCCCTCATCAGCAACAATTTTTACAAAGCCATCAGTCTCTCCATTGACAAGTGCTTTGCCAATCGCTTTAAATGGAAACTTACCGACCTTTAATGTATACCCTTGCTCTTTTGCAGCACTTTCTGTTAAGCCAATACTTGCAACCTCTGGGTAAGAATAAACGCACTTTGGCACTTTCAAGACATCAAGTGCCTCTGTTTTACCTGTTGCAATATGTTCGATAGCAGACAGCCCTTCGTGTGAAGCAACATGTGCTAATTGTAAGCCACCGATAACATCACCTATGGCATACATATGTGATTCCTTTGTTTGATACGAATTATTTACTTTGATAAACCCATTCTCTACTTCGATCTCTGTATTTTCTAATCCAATGCCTTGCGTATTTGCCTCACGCCCTACACACAGCAATAATTTATCAGCCTCAAATAATTCTTCATTATCATGAACTTTCGCAGAAATGAAAACGTTATCATTTTCAATTTTAAAAGCTCCAGTATCAAGGCGAGCATTTGTCACGATACGGACGCCTCTTTTTTCAAGCTGCTTTGTCACTTCTTTAACAATATCTGCATCCTCTGCAGGTAAAATCGATGGCCCGTATTCAATGACTGTTACATAAACTCCAAAATCACACAGCATAGATGCCCATTCTATTCCAATAACTCCACCGCCAACAATTAACAATGATTTTGGCAGTTCATCCATCAGTAACGCATGATCAGAGTTCATCACGTATTTACCATCAACTGTTAACCCTGCCATTTCTCTTGGCTTCGATCCTGTTGCAATCACAACATTTGCTGGCACAAGCATTTCATTTTCCTCACCGTTACTCATTTCAACTGAAATAGTACCAGGCATTGGAGAGAAAATTGACGGCCCTAAAATTCGCCCTGTTCCGTGATAAACATCTATTTGCCCTTTTTTCATCAGTGTATTCACGCCTTGGCTCAATTGCTCAACAATAGCTTGTTTCCGAGCTTGCACTTTGTCGAATTGCAATGTAACCCCTTCAATTTCTACACCATAATCAGCGGCTGTTTTATTTGCCATTCGATACACTTCTGCACTTCGAAGTAAGGCCTTACTTGGTATACAGCCTTTATGCAAGCATGTGCCTCCTAGACGTTCGCGTTCGACAATGGCTGTTTTCAAGCCCAGCTGTGCTGCACGAATTGCTGCAACATAGCCACCTGTACCTCCGCCTAAAATGACAACATCATAATTTTGAGCCATATGGATTCCCCCTTATGAGAAAAAATGCTAAAGCATCCTATCTATACAATCTTTTTACAACCCCAATAGATAAGGCTGCCTTGCAAAAGTATTAGTGCTTAATGCTTTAGCTTAATTACATTTCAATCTTTTAATTTACTATTTAAAGTTAGAAGAAGTCGACAATGCGACTTCTCTAAACTAATATGCGATTCTTAACGACCGTGTAAAATATTTTTTTCATTTTTTATGAATTGACTACGAGATTTGGATACTCGAGCAATACGTTCTTCAGCTAAACGGTTAGCCGCTACATATGTCGGAATGCCATCACGTTTTGAAATAGCGAAGATTTTTTCGATACTATCATAAATTCCGTCAACTCGCTTCATTGCACGCTCACGGTTATAGCCGTATAATTCATCAGCTACATTGATTACTCCACCTGCGTTGATTACATAATCAGGTGCATAAACAATACCTAATTCATGTAAATAATCGCCATGGCGAGAATCTTGTAGTTGGTTATTTGCAGATCCAGCGATCACTTTTGCTTTTAGTTGAGGAATCGTTTCATCATTTAAAATCGCTCCTAAAGCACAAGGTGAGAAGATATCAACTTCCTGAGAATAGATCTCGTCAGGTGCCACAGCAGTAGCTCCAAAATCATTGACAACTCGATCAATTGCCGCTTGATTAATATCTGTAACAACAAGTTTTGCACCCTCATTATGTAAATATTCGCAAAGCTTGTAGGCTACATTTCCTAGCCCCTGTACAGAAATTGTACGTCCCTCTAGTGATTCAGATCCAAACGCTTCCTTTGCCGCTGCTTTCATACCACGGTAAACTCCATAAGCTGTTACTGGAGATGGATTTCCTGATGAACCAAAAGCCGGAGAAATTCCCGTTACATAATTTGTTTCCTCATGAATTAAATCCATATCTGTTACCGTTGTACCAACGTCTTCAGCCGTAATATAGCGGCCATTAAGCCCTTGAATAAAACGTCCTAGTGCACGAAACATTTCTTCATTTTTATCTTTAAATGGGTCACCGATAATGACCGTTTTTCCACCGCCAAGGTTTAAACCAGCTGCAGCATTTTTATACGTCATCCCTCTTGCTAAACGTAATGCATCCTCTATCGCATTTTCTTCTGATGCATATGTCCACATGCGTGCTCCACCTAGTGCTGGTCCAAGTGTCGTGTCATGGATAGCGATAATCGCTTTTAACCCTGATGCTTCATCCTGGCAAAATACCAATTGTTCATAATCATACTTTTCCATATACTTGAAGATTTCCATGAAAACTCGCCCCTTTGCTTTGGAAAGTGCATCTCCAAATGCCCATCCCAATCAAGTTATAAAATTGTTTAGTAATGGATAATATTGCTCCATTTAATTTTACAATACTGACAATTTCACAATTTCGCAACTATTATTACACATTCTCGTTTAAGTAAGAATTTTCTAAACATTCAGTTACAATTACTGATTTAAATGTTACTTGCAAATGCATTAACTAGATACATAGATGTATAACGTTTCTTGACATTCCATTATCCACAGGTACAATTAAACTGAGGAATAAGGAGGGACATGCATGGCTCGTTTAGCTGCATTTATTGTAATGCTTATTCCAGGTCTTATGGCTGCAGGTGGCATTAAATTTATGCGTGATACATTATTTGGAAAGCTCATTTCCCCTTTCCCATTTTTATGGCTACAATTCGTCGTTGGCATCATTTTCTTTGTTATTGGCTTTGGCTTTTTCGCAGGATTTTTACTTCACCGCGATCGAAAAAATGGAAAAGTGGCTCCGCGCTTCCAAAAAAAATAAAAATAGCTATCCAAATAAGTCGCATCAGACTTACTGGATAGCTATTTTTATTGACGTTGTTGTTTCGCTATTACTATATCAGGATAATCTGTAATCCAACCAATTACAGAAGGATGCGGATTCGTCAAAAATGTTTCATTTCCATCAATCGCATAAAAGCGACATGCTTTACCACTTGCTACACATACCTCTAAATATCTTGGTTTATAATATTTTTTATGCATGTGCACACTGTCAATAGCTTTGTAATCACTTAGCAAATCCCATTTTAATTTTTTGGTAGCTATAAGTGCTGTTTCATAATGTGGCTTATATTTTTTGACGATCTCTAGTAGCTCGTAATGAAAAGATGAAAAATGACTACCAATAGGTAAAGTAAGTCCGTGAAGCATTTGAATAAGTGCGCTTTTATTATCAAGGATTGTTGATTTTAATTCGATATTAAGAGGTAGCTGTTGTGAATTTGCCCATGCCAAAACTGCCTCAAAAGTTGGGATTTTATACGTTGAAAATAATCGTCTCCACGGTTTCCCAAGTTTAAAACTCAGTAGCTCTTCTATCGTACATTCATTCACAAGCTTATTAATGCCAGCTAACCTTGACAACTGTGGATCATGAAACACAACTGGAGTTCCTTCCTTTGAAAGCTGGATATCTATTTCAATCCCATCTGCACCTAGCTCTAATGCCTTTTCAAAAGCCTTGAAGCTATTTTCAAGTGCATACGCTGAAGCCCCTCGATGTGCGAACACAGGAATGAATGAGTCGTTAGACATTCAACTCACCAAATTCAAGAAGAAATTTACCATTTGTCATTTTACTTAGCATAGATGATTTTTTGCCAATTTGAATATAGGTACCAGGATGAGCTTCTTTGGTCACGAGAATTTCCTCTTTTCCAGCATGACGCATTTCATCCATCATGATCTTAACCTCACGATCAATTGTTGCTGCTTCAGCCTTCAATTTTGTTAAGGCCTGCTTCGTTTCCTCAAATGTTGCTACCTGTTCCTTAGACATTTGTTTAAGGAATGGTAATAAACCTTTAATTTTTGCCTCGTGCTCTGAGATTCCTGATTGCAGTTCTTTAAGCTGTGTAGCCTTCTCTTGCATTATGGAATAGCTTTCCTTTTTATTGACGCTTTCGATAATTAAATCAGTTCGTCGCTCCAAACGATTTCCAGAGATAGCCGTAACGATTGTGCTCTTTGCTACAGCACGCCCCCCAATAATTTTACCTTTTCGTTCGTCTACAAAGATAGAATTTGCAGTGAGCTGTGATCCCAATGCATAAAATCCAATATGAATACTATCATCTGCAAATAAATTTGCCTCATTGACATGCTTCACGAAAATATTGCCGCCTGCCTCTACAATAGTCGAACCAAGGCCAAAAATCCCACCGCGAATATAGACATCACCTTCGATGGATTTAATTAGTTTGGCACCGCTTACACCTTCTGCGCCTTCTATGGAAATATCTCCAGTAGCAATGACTGTATAGCCAGATGTGACCGTTCCTTTAATGCTAAGTGATCCATTAAATTCAAGATTACCGGTTTCAACACCAACATCCCCATGAATAGGTAAATGTCTATTAACACCGATCATGCCCTTGACATCATCTAATACACCAGCTATTTTTGAACGGATAACAATTTTCCCGTCCTCTTCCACTTCATAAGCTGATTTTATATCGTATCGTATAGGAAAATCACGACCAGGTGCAGCTGCAATCACTTCTCCTAGTACATTTTTCCCTGGTTTACCTAATGTCGCAGGAATTTTCTCGCCAAGCCATGAGCCTTCAGAAATTTCTGAAATAAAGTTCATGTCATAATAATCAGCTTTCCCATCTTCGCGAATTACTGGCTTTCTCTCTGGTTTAGGTAAGTATGTAATTTGAGCATCTGTTCCTGCTATAGGTGGTGTTCCTTGTGCAATTAAAAATGCTTTTCCTGGTTCAAGCTTCGAAATATCAAAATCTAAAATTCCGTAAACAATTCCTTCGTCCTCAAGTGTTTCCAGAATTTGTTGCGTTAATTTTTCTTTATTCTTTTCAATAAAATCATGCGTTTCATAGATAAATATAGAGGCAGACATTTTATCTCGTGCAATTTCAGCTTCAACATTAGGAAGCCAGCGCCCAATTTCAACAGGGCTTGTGCCTTCTGTCGCTAAGACATTTTTTAATATTGAAAAATTAGACAATTTAAGTCGTGGATGACTACGTAAAATACTATCAAATTCTTTTAATGGAAAACCCGCATTGAAAGTAAGTAAAAATACCTTTCCGTTTTCTTCCGATATTTCGAAGTTATCATTTCGAACTAGAATCAAGCTACCTCCTCCTTCCCTCTATCTGTAAGTATATACAATCTATTTACATTTGTTTAGAGACAATTGTCACTACTCAGAAAGAAAATACCCCTACTTTATCAGTAAAACACAAAGCTATTTTTTACTTTTCTACTTCGATATTAGCTGTTTTTTACTATAAAAAGGAATATTTTTACTCATTTCAAAATATTCCACTATTATAAGTATATAAAACTCATGGAAATAGTCAGGTGGTTTTACAAAATCTTCACTTATTTTTTCTTATAAATAATGTTTCTGTCACAATTTTTATAAATTTGCATTAGGTCTTCAATACCAAGCCAAAAAAATACGACTACCTAAAGCAGCCTTTCTTGAATTGTGTCTATACGAATATTAGCGCCTAGTTGCTCGATATTTGCTAGTTGTTCACGCGTCATATAGGAAATATTAATGCTTCCGTTAATTCCAAGTCGTACCTCAAATAAATTATCTTCTATCTGGGTTATCTCTAGCGAGTTATTTTCATCAAGTTGAAAGTTTACGCTTTTCAACAATCTCCCTCCTTTTAAATGTAACTAATTATTAATTCTCAGATCTTTAAAAATTACTTTTACCCTTATGTACTACTACAAATTGGCTTGTCATTTTGTATATGTTTTTTCTGCATAGAGCTGCACTTTATTGCTGAATAGACTTCTAAGGCTTTTAGGACTTATCATGTCGCTAAGAGATAATGGCTGGCTGATTTCTTCCGTTTCATATTTACCATATATATACCAAACAACGCTTTCCTATTGTATCATTACCACATAAAATACTGGTATAGCAATTGTTTTATCAAGCATCAAAATCGGTAGCTATTTAATATATAGCATTACGACTAAAGTATCAAATAGTATAGATGATGTAGGGAATGATATTGTGTTAATGTGTCTTGTATTACCTTTACAAAGAAATATGTCTAAAAAACTCTTCCCTTTTCTCCTCACTGTGCCTTCAAAAATAGACACGTTTAATTGTGTTCCTCTTGTTGTAGGAAATAGATAAGTTTTGTGATGGCATGAAAACTCTAGCTTTAAATTTACTGAATCAATGTTGTAACAAAATCTATTTTTTTTGCAACAAAACGAAAAATCATCGTAAGTTCTGAGAAGTGTTGCTACGATAAAAACAGGAAGGAGATCAACATGAAATTCAACTATACTTGGAAAAACAATCAATCATCCTCTGAAATTGAGATTATTAGTAATCCATCAAATAAAGAATTGCTTTCGACGTTTGAACAACGTTTTTTTCAATCTAGGACATTATTCGCAACAGATCTCAAAACAAATCGTCAGGTTATGATTGAACTAAATGACATCGAAGTAATTGAAGCATCAGGTCATTTCACTAAAATCTTTTTAATAGATGGAACAGAACTATTTCTTAATAAGATTTTAAAAGAATTATCTTACTTGGAGTCATTCGGATTAGTTAGAATCAACAATTCGTTGATTTTGAATATGAATCAAATAAGCTCGTTTGCTTCGGGAAGCCATGCGAGATTGGAAGTTATTACAAAACAACAAAATAAGTATATTGTCAGTAGACATTATGCAAAGTCTATTAAGGAGAGACTGATATGATAAAAGATTTAAAAAATAGCTTTTTGCAAGTTTCATTTTTGGGGATGATTTGGATTGTTTTTTTAATTACTATTTTTAATCTTCATGAAGAAACAGTCCGATTTCTTTATATTTGGAATTTAATTGGAATCAGTATTCTAATGGGGATTGTTTTTGGTATAGCTTATCCTTATTTGTGGAACTACTCTACATTCAAAGTAACAACTAAAATTACTATTAGTACTTTTTTGAATTTTTTCTGTTGTATTGAAAGTGTATATCTTTTTTCACCAAAAGTATTCGAAATTATCAAACCTTATTTGTTACTAATTGTAGTAATAACGTTGATTGGCCATATCATCGGATTTTATTTTTTCTCAAAATATGAAAATAAAAAAATAGCGGATAGTTTAAATAAAGCGCTAGAAAATTAAGGAGACGAAAATGAACATTGATACTAGCTTACAAGTATTATTAAATGATATTGCAAAGAAACAAAAGAAGGGGCTTCCTTTTATAATGGCCTCGATATTTATTTGGGGAGTTATTACAATAATCGCTTTGCTGCCTTTTGATTTAATGATAAAAAATATTGGTATTTTATCTTGTGGAGCATTGCTATTTCCTGTTTCAATTCTTTGTGCCAAAATATTAAATGTTGATTTATTTTATAAAGAAAATCCATTGATTAATGGACTGTTGATTGCAACAAACAATCAAGTTTTATATTTAATTATTTGTATTCTTCTATTAATTAAAGCACCTATGTGGGTCTTACCTGTATATGCAATTATTTACGGTGCACATTTGTTACCATATTCATTTTTTTATCAATCAAAAAGTTATCGATATAGTTCAATATTTATTTGTATAGCTATTTTGATAAGTGTGATTTTCCTCCATTTAAATATTATTTTTGTCCCGCTAATCATAGAAATTGGTGTGCTTTACTTATTTTTAATGTTGAAAAAGGAAATTAAAAGCTAGTAATAAGACTAGCTTTTTACTCTTGCCGTGGCTTAGATATAATATCATACACTTTTTTGTACGCAAAAAAACGCACTCCTATTTATTGTTGATGTAAACAAATAAACAAGATGTGCATTAAATTTACACATTTTTATTTAGTTATTTATATCCCCCAAAGAAGTTTATAGGTAAATAACCATCCGATTCAACGATTCCCGCTGCGTCTGACAGCGTTGTATATTAACCGCCGAAAAATTATAGCGGAAATTTCCGAGGTTAAAAAATAGCTCGAATATTAAACTAAAGCCCCTGTCTGCTTAATAAAAACATTCTCTTAATTTAGAAACTAATTCTTTATATTTAACAAAGAAATCTTTTATAGGAAGAATTGCAAAGTATGAATAGACTTCATTATTAGCTAATAAACAGTCATCATATACTAAAATTATATTTAAGTGCTTTTGAGGTTCGACTCCACTATTCTTTAGAAAATTTGCCAATTCTAAATATAAACTTCGACCTATTTCATTGATAGACCTTTCTACCGAAAAGCTCCCTGCAAAGCTACCCCACCACACTTGAAAAGATTTATATACTTCATTAAAACCTTTCAAACTATCTGCATTATTTATAAACAGTCTTTGATAGAATACATCTTTTTCTTCATAAAATATTCTTAAATCGCTACCATCATCATTATATATTTTTTCTGAGACTTCATTCCAAAGTTCCTTATACTTTAATTCAAAGTGTTCTTTAAACATCATTCTGTTTGATAAATATGGAAACCTTAATTCTTCTTCATTTTGATTTTGATTGAGGAAAATATTTTGCAAGTAAATCAAAAAGTTCAAAGTTAAGGATGTATCAGTCTTCATCAATAATGAATTATCCAATTTTCTCTCTCCTTTTGATACTGTCACTATTTCCATAATTATAGAGATAATCAATTAATCCTTCTTCAACTAAACTGCAACGTTAGCTCAATTAGTCATACTTTATTTAAGCAACGTTTGAAGACCTATTAGCAAGGGTGCATACACGATTAGTGGAATAAGCAAAATTACTGCACCAATTTTTTTATTTCCCTTTTGTAATAGCAAGAGAGAAGTCATGAAAAATAATGGGTAAATAATAAAAGCAATTATTAATATACCATAAACTAATTGATATAGTTTTCCTGTAAATGCTCCTATGAATGGAATTGAAATCCATTCTAGTACGCTAAACGCAATAACCAATATCCATAACCATCTAAGTGTCATTACTAATCACCTCTAAATCACTGATTGGTCAAAAAAGTAAAAACTCTCATATTCCATTTTATATTATTTTTTCAATTTCTTATATTAATTTTACCGAATAACCCCAATTGCTGTTCAACTAAACTGCTTCGTTCGTTGAATAGTAACAATCATTTAGAAAATATCCATTATTTTTCTAAAATAAAAAAAGTTGTGCGCAAGGTCTGAACACCAGATGATGCCTGTCAAAACGAGAAAGCTGGCACAATAACATTGCCGTAAACTATCATTATAACGTCTGTTCAGTAGTTTGCGTTGAATATTTACGATGCCCACTGCAACTTTCATTATCAGCGAGATACTTTAGGTACATTATGTAAAGTATTGGGGGTGAATATTTCCGACATCTTAACATTAAAGAACATAAAAGACGACGCCGAATAGTGGCAATCGTCTTTCTTTTTTACATATGTGAATTCAATCGTATGCTTAACAATTGCTGGTGCAGATGAATCCAGGCATACTTCCACAGGTTCCAGGACTAGAACAATAGTAGTTCCTCCAATCATCATTTCCTCCATCAAACAAATGCATACTAAGTCCAAAATAACCAAAAAGAGTTTCAAACTGAGTAAAGGTTAGCTTGTCGGCTAAAATGTCATATCTAGCACCTGCAAGACCACCATTATTGAAGACTGGTTTTTCTGTAAATGCTTCAATAATCTTTTCATCTATACCTTCCAGTAAGTCTTGTTTATGTCTTTTAAAAGAATTCCAGTCATCTAAAAATCGTATCAAGTCTTTAGAATCACTTTTCATTAGTGTATTCCACTCGTCAACAGTTTTTGCTGGTTGAAAATCCATAGTTATATTTTCTTTATAACATTTTTACTTATCAATTTTATTTTTCTCTAGTTCGAATTTTTTATACATAGATCTGTCCGAAAAAATGCACGAAAAATAATATTAGTTTTTAACAAAGAATTAACTTCCGAGATTGAAAATTTGTAAAACAGACAGAAAAAGTAATACGTTTTTATTCCATAATCGGGCGCATTAATGAATAAACTTCACTTTTCTTATGTTACGATACACAATTCGCTATTGTCGTTTTACTCACAGGCTTACCAAAATCGCTGCGTCGTTCTGGGTAGTTTACAGGCGATTCCTCGGTACTTACTGTAAACTCGTCGCCTTTCTTCGATTGAACGAATATAAGCTTGTATATGCTCTGCCTTGACGCTTTTATCATCCTCTATTTCGAAGTTATCCAAAAGACCTTGCGAATAATCTAAGTGTTTGTTCATACGATTTTAATGTTTTAAAGACCTTTGCGGAACAATCGAACATGTAGCGATCTATTTCTAATACGGAAACTTAAAGCCATAAAAAATACGCCCCCTTAATCAGTCGTAATAACCTGTTTAAGAAAGGCGTTATTATAAAAGTAATATAACTGTTTTAGAAAATAAGTTTACCGCATATTCTCCGTTAGCCTGGCGTCCACAAACGCAGTCATACCAATGCTTAGCTCGCCATCATGTCGATACGAATTTTGTCCGCAATCATAGCGATGAATTCGCTATTTGTCGGCTTCGACTTTAAGTGATGTACGGTATATCCAAACATCGACGAAATCGATTCATAATTGCCACGGTTCCATGCGACCTCAATAGCATGGCGAATGGCACGTTCTACACGTGATGGAGTCGTATTGAATTTTTTAGCGATTTCTGGATATAAAATTTTCGTCACAGAACCTAATAGCTCAATATCTTCGAACACCATTTGAATAGCTTCCCGTAAATAAGAGTAACCTTTAATATGTGCAGGAACCCCGATTTCTTTAATAATGGCTGTAATCGTACTGTCTAATTGATGTTGATTTAATTTTTGAGGCGCTGCAGGTTGTAAAACGCTCGTCTTTTTCGGAAGTGTTGCTTTTTGTCCAGCGCAATGTAAAATCTTTTGAACCAATTGATCGAATTCAAATGGCTTTAGCATGAAATATGAGGCACCTAAATCAACAGCCTGCTTCATGACATCTTCTTGACCAAAAGCAGTTAACATGATGACTTGAATCGATGACATTCGCTCATTTTGATACATCGATTCTAATACAGCTAAGCCATCAAGATGTGGCATTATTATATCTAGAAGTAAAATATCTGGTGTAAATTCCTCAAGCATTTGTAAACAAACTTTCCCATTTGAAGCAGTTGCAATAATTTCTATTTCGGGATGCCCTTGAAAATACTGCTCCATTGTTTTTAATAACTCTCGATTATCATCTGCAATCGCCACTTTTACCTTTGTCATTTAAATTCCTCCTTCTAAAATCTGCTTTGAATCTCTCAAAGCGTTTCCTATCCCCTTATGCAATTTTGGCACACTGTGGAATTTTCGACATTTTTGTTTTAAAAACCTTTTCTATTTCCAAAAATGAGTATGTAGTCCGATACTTTCTTTTTATATCGACAAGTTATGATAAATACTTGCAAATTGTCGAATGCTTATATCATTTATTTTAGTGAAAAAATGGAGATAAAACTACAGTTTTTTTTAAGTATCGCTAATCCCTTTATAAATAAACAAAATACTTGTTGAACAAGATAATAAATGGCACTTCTATGTATGAAGGAATGGAGCCACCAAAAGGCGGCTCCATCCTTTTTATGAAGATTTTCTTAACATTTCCGATACTGTAATTCCTGCTCCTTTTTTAGGCTCCTCCACAAACATATGTGTAACAGCACCCACAAAACGACCGTCTTGAATTATTGGACTGCCACTCATCCCCTGCAAAATACCACCTGTTTTTTCAATGAGCTTTTTGTCCGATACTATAAATTCAAGGCGTTCATTTTCGACCTTTGTAATTTCGATTGAAAAAGATTCCACCTTACTGCCCTCTATCGCCGTATAGATTTCAGCTTTTCCTGTTTTTATATCCTTTTCATGCATAATTTCAATTGCTTTTGGCAAACTTTGTTGGTAACCGTTTTCCCAACGCCCAAAAATACCATAAACTGTATTTTTATCAATACTTCCTAGTGGTTCTTGATGTTTTTCAATGGAGGATATTTTATAGCCGGGTTGGCCTGGTATGCTTTTACGAATTTGTTGAATGGAAGCTAAAAAAATGGAACCAGCATGGAAAATAGGGGCTTCTTGTAAGGTTGAATCGACAATTTGATGGCCTAATGCTCCGTAATTTTTTGTCTCTGGATCAATGTATGTCAATGTTCCTACTCCATCTGTTTCATCTTTCAAAAATGAAATGACATGTTCTGCTTCTTGCTCTTGTAACACAAGCGTTACTTCTTTTCCTTCACTTTTTATCGTCCATTTCTGCTGTCCCCGCTGAGTAACAGCTTGTTTGACATCGGCAAGTGTTTTTACAGTGATATCATTTATTTTTTCAATAACAGCGCCTCCTTTCATCCACTGATTGGAAGCTAATAGTACATCATGCGCTACAAACACATGTGATAACTGAAGTTGAATTCCAATTGCTTCGCCCATCGGAATAAGCTTTTTTGCAGCAAAAGCCTGAACGGGCAAGCACAATAAAACGATGAGCATAGGCAAAATGACTAATTGACGCCAACGACGAAACATACGACACCTCCTTTTTATTTTTGTCTTTTTACTATGTGTTGTTGTGGCATTCTTATAAGCGGTAAATATTTGTGCAAAAAGAAAAAACCCAGAAACAATTGATGTTGTTTCTGGATTTATGGCTATCTCATTTGTTTTTTCCGTTCATTTGCCATTTTTAAAAGCTCCGTTGCGTGCTGTAGTGTTAATTCTGTAATTTCAGCACCAGACATCATACGGCTGACTTCTTCAATTCGAGCATCTGTATCAATTTCCAACAATGATGTAAATGTACGATCATGCTCGACTTCTTTTTTGATAAAATAATGATGATCTGCCATCGCTGCCACTTGCGGTAAATGAGAAATACATAAGACTTGAGAATTAACGGATATGGCGGCAATTTTTTCTGCAATAGCCTGAGCCACACGGCCACTAACACCTGTATCAACTTCATCAAATATGATAGAAGTTATACCGTTTGACGAAGAGAAAATCGTCTTTAGTGCCAACATCATGCGCGATAATTCACCACCGGAAGCAATTTTCGGTAAAGATTTCGGTGGTTCGCCTACATTCGTAGAAATATAAAAAATTACTTGGTCTTTACCATTCGCATCAAAGTACGGCAATTCATCAAAGTTGACAATAAATTTCGCTTTTTCCATATGTAATTCACGTAGTTCAGCCATAATGGCTTCACTTAAGTCATGTGCAGCGGCCTTTCGTACAGTAGAAAGCTCTGCAGCAAGTTCATTTAATACTAATTCCATTTCTAATACTTTTCTTTCTTTAACTTGCAAAATTTCATCACGATTTAAAAGCTCATTTAGCTCTGTTTTAATTTTTTCGTAATACGCTAAAATTTCTTCTACTGTTGAGCCATATTTACGCTTCAAATTCTGTAACAGGGCTAATCGCTGCTCAACCTCATTTAAACGAGCTGGATCGAATTCTAATTCATCTAGTACATTTTTGACCTGATAGGCAGCATCTTGTAAAGCATAAAAGGCAGTGGTAACAGCTTCCGACGCTTCTTTAAATTGCTCGTCAACTGTCGCAGCATCTTCTAGGGCACCCATTGCATTACCAATCCAGTCAAGGCCTTTGGAATCACCTTGAATAGCTTCATATGCTGCACTGGAACGTTCGAAAATCTTATTGAAATTCATAAGACGGCGCCGTTCATCTAAAAGCTCATCTTCCTCACCCAGCTTTAAATTGGCATCCTCTAGCTCTTTCATTTGGAATTGGTACAAATCAATACGTTGCGCCATCAACTGTTCATCAATTGAAATCGAAGCTAATTCTTTTTTTAGAGAACGATATTCATCATATTTGGAACAGTACGACTCTTGGATTGGTATAAGCTGTTCCTCGGCGAAATGGTCAAGTAAATGAATATGCTGTTTCTCATCCATAAGCTCTTGATTTTCGTGCTGTCCATGAATATCGATGAGGCTGGCACCAATATCACGTAGTACCGATAATGGCACAAGTTTACCATTAACTCGGCAAATACTTTTGCCAGTATCATTTAAATCACGGCGCAAAATAATGGTATCCTCTTCAATCTCAATGCCTGCCTCTTCAAGTTTCTTATGAACAGGATGTCCAGGATTTGAAATTTGAAATAACCCACCTAGTTCAGCTTTTCTAGCTCCATGTCGAATAAATTCAGAATTCCCCCGGCCGCCAGCAAGTAAATGTACTGCATCAATAATAATTGATTTTCCAGCACCTGTTTCTCCCGTTAACACAGTTAAACCGTCTGAAAAACTCACCGTTAAATCCTCAATGATGGCAAAGTTTCGAATACTAAGCTCTCTTAACACGAAATGTCACCTCTGTATCAAATTACCCTGCTATTTTATAGCATGTCTAATAAGCGATTTTTTGTATTTTCACGCTCATCTTCGTTTCGACAAATTATTAAAATGGTATCATCACCAGAAATTGTACCTAAAATTTCTGGCCAATCTAGATGGTCAAGTAGTGATGCAATAGCATTGGCATTCCCAGGAAGAGCCTTCATAACTAAAAAGTGAGATGCACCGTCAATGCTGACAAAAGCATCGGCCAATGCACGGTGTAATTTTTGTACAGGATTGAAACGTTGGTCTGCGGGCAAGCTATACTTATAGCGCCCATCCTGTAAAGGTACTTTAACAAGATGAAGTTCTTTTATATCTCTTGATACCGTTGCTTGTGTCACATTATAGCCTGCATCTTTTAAAAAATCGACTAAATCATCTTGTGTCTCAATTTCATGATTAGCAATAATATCCCGAATCCTTATGTGTCTTTGTCCTTTATTCATAGTGGTCACCTCTTATAAATAATTAAATATTTGTATATTCACACTACCATTTTCAGTACCAAAGCACAAGAAAAAACACGGCTCAGGTAGTGAGCACGTGTTATTTTAGTGAGTTATGCGCTTCTTCAACTAGTGTATTAAAAGCTGTATATGCAGGAATTTCTTCATCAGCGATAGGATTCACTAAATGGAATAAAAATTCAATGTTCCCCTCGCCTCCTGTGATAGGAGAAAACGAAGCATCCTTCACAACAAAGCCAACCTCTGTCGCCATTGCAGCTGTCTTTTCTAATACTTCTAAATGTACTTTTTTATCACGAACGATGCCTTTTTTACCAACCTTCTCTTTCCCGGCTTCAAATTGAGGCTTTACTAGCGCCATCACATTCCCACCTGGCATTAAAAGTGTTTTTAAGACAGGCAAAATTAGTGATAACGAAATAAAACTAACATCAATTGTTGCAAAATCCGGTAAGCCTTCTGTTAAATCTGGCGCTGTCGTATATCGGAAATTTGTTTTTTCCATCACCGTCACACGTTCATCAGAGCGAATTTTCCAAGCAAGTTGGTTTGAGCCAACGTCTAATGCATAGCAATGTCTTGCCCCATGCTGTAATGCACAATCGGTAAAACCGCCTGTAGAGGAGCCAATATCAAGCATTAGCTTGCCCTCTACAGACATATCAAAAATTTGTAGTGCCTTTTCTAGCTTCAAGCCACCACGACTTACATATTTTAAATCAGAGCCTTTTACTTGTAATGGTGCATCTATTGCTATTTTCTCTCCCGCCTTATCAATGCGAGTTTCATTTGAGAAAACTAGCCCTGCCATAATGGAGCGTTTTGCTTTTTCACGCGTTTCACATAGCCCTCGATCTACAAGTAGTATGTCTACACGTTCTTTCGGTTGTTTTGTCATTATTTATTCAAACCTACTTGCTGTTTTTGTTGTAGTAACACATGCATACGTGCCACTGTATCCTCAGCTGTCATATGAATCTCAGCGAGTAGCTGATCTACATTGCCATGCTCGATAAATTCATCTGGAATTCCCATACGATCGATAATTGCATGTAAGTAGCCATGATCATGGGCAAATTCTAATACCCCACTACCAAAGCCACCTTGTAAAACTGCTTCTTCAATTGTTAATATTGGCTTACGACCTACTAATATACGATGTAGCATATCCTCATCCATTGGTTTAATGAAACGGGCATTGACAACCTCTATTTCCACACCTTGCTGTGCTAATAGATTCGCCGCTTCCATTGCCATTGGAATCGTCGTACCAAATGTTAAAATTGTAGCATCCTTACCCTCACGTAATACTTCCCAGCTGCCAATCGGTAGAGTCTTAAGCTCATCATCCAACGGAACGCCAATACCATTACCTCGTGGATAACGTAGCGCAATTGGACCACCATCATATTCAATGGCTGTTTTCACCATATGCTGACCTTCATTTTCATCTTTTGGCATCATAATCGTCATATTCGGGATATGGCGAAGGAATGCAATATCAAATACGCCTTGATGTGTTTCACCATCTGCGCCAACTAAGCCAGCACGATCAATACCAATAAAGACATTCAAGTTTGGACGTGCTATATCATGTAGTACCTGGTCATAGGCACGTTGAAGGAACGTTGAGTAAATAGCTAAAAACGGCTTCATTTGTTGCGTTGCCAGACCTGCTGCCATTGTGGCTGCATGTTGTTCAGCAATCCCTACATCAAAGAAACGATTCGGGAAATCCTTTTGAATACCTTGTAATTTCGAGCCGACTGGCATTGCTGGAGTGATTGTGACAACTCGTTTATCCTCATGAGCAATTTTACGCACAGTCTCAGCAATTAAACTACTCCAAGCCGGACCTTTTGCCTCAGACTTTACAAAGGCACCGTTTTCAATTTTATACGGACCAGTCCCATGCCAATTACCAATTGTATCATCCTCAGCAGGTTTGTATCCTTTACCTTTTTTCGTAATAACATGAACGAGCACTGGGCCTTTTACTTTTTTAGCATATGTTAATGTTGTCTCAAGAGCATCGAAATCATGTCCATCAATTGGTCCTAAATATTTAAATCCTAACTCCTCAAAGAACACGCCTGATACTACTAAGTATTTTAAGCTATCTTTTAAGCGCTCCGCAGTAGAAGCAAGCTTACCACCTAGCACAGGAATCTTATTAATAAGAGATTCTAGTTCTTCTTTAGCTTTTGAATATTCTTTAGCTGTACGAAGACGTCCTAACACATTGTGTAACGCGCCAACGTTTGGAGCGATTGACATTTCATTATCGTTTAAAATGACAATCATATTTGTTTTTGCATGACCGATATGGTTTAATGCCTCAAGTGCCATACCCCCAGTCAAAGCGCCATCTCCAATAATTGGTACTACAAAGTTCTTTTCCTTTTTGATATCACGCGCTGCTGCCATTCCCATGGCTGCTGACAACGAAGTTGAACTATGACCTGTTTCCCACTCATCATGTTCACTCTCTACAAGCTTTGGAAATCCACAAAGCCCTTTGAACTGACGTAGTGTATCAAATTGATTGGCACGACCTGTCAAAATTTTATGCACGTATGCTTGGTGGCCAACATCCCATAAAAACTTATCTTTTGGACTGTCAAACATTTTATGCAGCATAATCGTTAGCTCGACAACACCAAGGTTCGGTCCGATATGACCACCTGTGACAGAACATTTTTCGATTAAGAAGGTACGAATTTCTTGTGCAAGTCGCTCAAGATCCCTTTTGTCTAAGTTTTTTAAAAAGGATGGACTAGTTATCTTATTTAAATCCACCTTTCTCACACACCTTTTCAATAAATTATTCACCGTATTTGTGTTTCCACCATTATAGCAGTGTTATCAATATGCTAAAAGTACGAGCACTTCATTGTTTGCACATTGGCAAACATCCTCACCTATTCTAGCATATTCTTTGCCTTTAACGCCTTGTTTTTCTTCTAGTTTTTACGATGAACAATATAGGCTGCAAACTCACGTAGTAAGCTAACATCTACTTGTAAATTATCGAGTGCGCTAATGGCAAGCTGATAATGCTCTGCAAGCTTTTCCTTTGCTCCATCTAAAGATAAGAGGGCTGGGTATGTGCTTTTATCACTTGCTACATCCTTACCTGCAGTTTTGCCAAGTTCTTCAGTAGTTCCCTCAATATCTAAAATATCGTCTTGAATTTGGAAGGCAAGACCGATGTGATGCGCATATTCCTTTAAAGTTATGCGATCTTCTTGTGATACATCTGCTAACACAGCCCCAGCTTCAATACTAAATCGTAATAAAGCGCCAGTCTTATTGACATGGACATGCTCAAGCTCAGTTAGTTTTAACTGGCGTTTTTCACCTTCCATATCAAGTACCTGGCCTCCAACCATACCTTCTGCACCAGCTGCTATACTTAAAAGGTTTACAAGTTCAATACGTTTTTCTGCTGATACATCCATACGTGCTAAAATCCCGAACGCAATTGTGTTCAGTGCATCCCCTGCAAGTGTCGCAAGTGCTTCGCCGTATACTTTATGATTAGTAGGCTTACCTCTACGGAAATCATCATTATCCATACTTGGTAAATCATCATGTATTAACGAATACGTATGGATGATTTCAATAACTGATCCTACAGTTAACCCATCCTTCAAATTCTTGTTATAAAGCTCAAGTACGGCTAATACGAAAAGAGGGCGAATACGTTTTCCTCCAGCTTTTAATGAATACAGCATTGATTCTTTTAAATCAGCTGGAGCCTCAATTCTTTCAACAAGTGCAAACATTTCAGCTTCAACTTGGGGTATGTTGCTTTCAATAAAATGTTTTAATTGCTCATTCATTTCTTAGTTCTCTCCCTTTAGTGGATCAAATGCTGTCGTTTCGCCATTCTCTTGGACAATTGATATTAACTGTTCCTCAGCATGCTGTAGCTTACTATGGCAAAATTGCGATAGCTCCATTCCTTGCTTATATAAATCAATCGCGTTTTCCAATGGCACATCACCTTGCTCTAGCTGGCGGACAATTTCCTCAAGTGCCGTCATTGCTTCTGCGAAAGTTTGTTGTTTCTCGGCCACAACTATTCCTCCTCATTATTTGGCAAGATTTTTGTCACATCAGCAATAACCTTTCCATCATGGAAGGAAAGTGTTAGTTGATCGTGTGGTTTTAAATCAGCTGATGATTTTAACATTTCGTTATCTTTATAAGCTACTGTGAAGCCTCTTGTTAAAATAGCAAGCGGATTCAATGCTTCTAAAGTTCTGACTGTCGCCTCAAATTGTTGTTTCTGCTTCGCCACATAGTGCGCTGAAGCGCGGTTTAATTGTTGAATACGTGTTTCTAGCTCTCGTTGATGGAAAATTAGTGCCTTTTTCGGTGAATGTTGCTCCACCGCACTATGTAATTGTTGTAACTGAGCTGTTTTTTTCATCAAATCGAGCTGCATTGCTTTTTGTAAACCAGACTCAAGCTGTGCTAGCCTTTCCGTAAACGGTCGATATAGGCGTTCTGGCATCGACAAAGGATAAGACTGTTGGAGCTTATTTAGACGTTGTCGTTCTGCCATAAGTTGCGCCCTTACTATTTGATGAAGCTGTGATTTTTGTG
This sequence comes from Lysinibacillus sp. NPDC097231, assembly GCF_044761885.1. NCBI lineage: Bacteria > Bacillati > Bacillota > Bacilli > Caryophanales > Bacillaceae > Lysinibacillus > Lysinibacillus sp. NPDC097231. The sequence goes on from NZ_JBIWDH010000013.1 coordinate 92,079, forward strand.
TAAGCACACGCTGAAATAAATCCTGTTGATCAGGAACAGCCATTTCAGCTGCTGCTGTAGGTGTTGGTGCACGCAAATCAGCTACATAATCCGCTATAGTCGTATCGGTTTCATGGCCAACTGCACTAATAATAGGTATTCTGCTTCCAAAAATCGCTCGGGCAACAATTTCCTCATTAAAAGCCCATAAATCTTCAATCGATCCTCCGCCTCGCCCTACTATAAGAACATCGCAATTAGCATCGATATTTGCCTGTTCAATATTTTGAACAATATTTGGCGCTGCTTGTGCTCCTTGTACAAGCGTCGGATAAATCAATATTTCCGCAAGTGGATAACGACGCTTTAATGTTGTACAAATATCTCGAATAGCTGCACCTGTAGTCGAAGTTAAAACACCAATTTTTTCAGGAAACCTAGGAATCGGTTGTTTCCACTCCGGTTTGAAAAGCCCTTCTTTTTGTAACTGCTCTTTCAGCTGATTAAAGGCAACAAATAAGCTACCAATACCATCAGGTTGCATCTCCTGTACATATAACTGATATGTACCATAGCCTTCGTAAACATTTACATCTCCACGGACAAATACTTGCATACCTTCTTTAGGTTCGAACGCTAATTTTGTGGCAGCCGTTTTAAACATTGTAGCCGCAATTCGCGCTCCATCATCCTTTAATGTAAAGTAAATATGCCCGGATTGATGAATCTTGACATTCGAAAGTTCCCCCTTTACGTAGACTTCACGTAAATGCGGATCGGCATCAAATTTTCTTTTAATATATTTTGTTAATGCTTTTACAGTTAAATAAGAAGCAGATGACATATTTTCGGCTCCTTTACTAAAATCAAGTTTTTCACAAAACTACAACTATCATAACATTTTTTAATGTCCTTGACGTGCCAAAATGCAGTTTTGCTAGAAAAAACGACTGTCTTTCATCCTATTGAAAGCCAACTATAACATATCTCTGGAATGATGACCTAATTAATATCACTGTATTGACACTAATACACAAAAATCACTCTGCTCTAAAGCTCTTATCTCTCTTTTTAACATCAAAAAGCCTCACAACTAACTATAGTTATGAGACCTTTAACATTAATAAAATATTAATAAGAGCGTACCTACAAGGAAACAATAATAAGTAAAGTAGCTAAGCTTGCCACTTTTCATTATGCCCATAAACCAACGCATTGCAAAATAAGTCATGAACAGCGTCGCAAAAAATGCTGCCGCGTAAGGAATGGCTAGTGCACCTTTATTTGGCTCGTTTAAAAAATCTGTTATGCCAAGAACGACACCACCAAGACTTACAGGAATATAAAGCATGAAGGAAAATCTTAAGGCTGTTTCCTGCTTCATACCAACTGCAATAGCTGAAATAATCGTTGCTCCTGAACGGCTTATACCAGGTGTTAAGGCAACCGCTTGACCAAGCCCTACGATAATAGCATCTTTTGCAGTCAAATCTGCATCCTTTTTCGTGCCCCGCATATTGCGAATAAGCCACAAGGCAATACCTGTCACAAATAGCATCAGTGCAATTGTTGTCATACTCACCTTATCAGCAATAACATCGCTTAATAAAACACCTAAAATACCTGCTGGAATAGAACCAATTACAATATAGACAGCAAAACGAAAATCTGCCTTATAGCGATTCTCATGAGTTTTAAGGTAAAGGAAAAAATTTTTGATGAGTCGAACAATATCCTGCCGATAAATATAAATAATGGCAAGTAATGAAGCAGTGTTCGTTAAAATAGCAAAAGTAAAACCTTGCTCTCCAAGACCTAGAATTTCACTTACAATCATAACATGCCCGCTTGAAGATACAGGTATTGGCTCCGTGAAACCCTGCACAAGACCGATAATAACATGTTTGATAATCAATATTAAATCTATGTTTTCCATATTAGCCCCCTTATATCTTTATAGTATGTATACCCAACGATCCATAAGACGTTCAAAGCATTGCAAAAGTTCTCAAAGGTTATCAGAAAAAACAAATTTTAGGTTCATTATTAAAATATAGCTAAACTTACATTTGTAGAAAAAAACCATCTCAATGATATCATTGAGATGGTTTTTTCATGAAAGAGTCATTCAAATTAACTTAACTTAATTTGCAAGCTTATTTTCTGCAGCTTGCACTGTGTTGAATAGTAACATTGTAATTGTCATTGGACCCACACCGCCTGGTACAGGTGTGATATGAGACGCAATACCATCGACTTCACTGAAGTTTACGTCACCGCAAAGTTTGTTATTTTCATCACGATTAATACCCACGTCAATAACAACTGCGCCTTCTTTAACATGCTCTTTTGTAATAAAGTTTGCACGTCCAACTGCCGCAATTAGTATATCCGCTTGTTTTGTGAATGAAGGTAAATCTGGAGTTTTGGAATGCGTATATGTAACGGTTGCATCCTTTTGTAGTAAAAGTTGCCCCATTGGCTTCCCAACGATATGACTACGTCCTACGATGACCGCATGTTTTCCCGCGATTTTGATTCCTGAATACTCAAGAAGCTTCATCACGCCAAACGGTGTACACGGTAAAAATGTTTCTTGGCCTAGCATCATTTTCCCTACACTTACTGGTGAGAAGCCATCCACATCTTTTTCGACAGCGATTGTGGCAATAACAGTGTCCTCATCAATATGTTTAGGGAGTGGTAATTGTACTAGAATACCGTGAATATCTTCACGCTTATTTAATAATTCGATTTGTGCTAATAATTCATTCTGTGTAGTTTCTTCTGGTAGTTTAATTAGCTCTGAAAACATACCAATTGCTTCACAAGATTTCTGCTTATTTCTCACATATGTAGCTGAGGCTTGATTGTCACCAACTAAAACAACTGCTAAACCCGGTGTTAATCCTTGTTCTTTTAAACGTGCTACACGTTCTGCTACTGAATTTCGAATTTCTTGACCAATTTCTTTACCATTAATAATCGCACTTGACATAAACCTTAGTTACTCCTTCCAATTCAACACATTTTTATCCCGCACTAACGGTCAGTACGACAACTAAAAAATGAACATTTGTCGCGAGCTGACCGTAAAGTCCGATTGGTTCAACTAGTAATCAGTGGATTCCCACCGATTACAGTTTCACATTATTGTTCTGTAAATTTAGAAAGTACACCATTAACAAATTTTGACGAGCCATCATCGCCAAATGTTTTGCATAACTCAATTGCTTCATTAAGTACTACTCTTTTTGGTGTTTCTGGCATGTATAAAAGCTCGTATACAGCTAGGCGTAAAACCGTTCTTTCAATTTTCGGTAGACGGGCAAGTGACCACTTTTCAAGATGCTGTTCTAAAGTAGCATCGATTTCCTCCAAATGTTCAGCTGTTCCAGTAACAATCTTTTCGTAGAAGACATTTGTCGGTTGACCTTTAATATGCCCCATTGCTTCTTCGACTGTTAGATCGGTATTGTCTAGCTGAAACAAAACTTGCAACGCTTTTTCGCGTGCCTCATGTCGTTTCATGTAAAGCTCTCCTTCTTAAGTGGCATTAAGGTTTATAATAGCATAGATTCGTACGAGAAACACGGATTCAAGCAAGTTTTCAATAATCTGAAACCTTTTTCAAGCAACTTTCTGCTACTTTAACTGCCTGTTCGAAAAATGAGAATCCACAATAACAAGAATGGTATACTGAAGGAAATTGATTTTATCCTTCAGGGGTGATATTTATACATTATGAAGTTAACTGTACAAGCTGTAAAAAAACATTCAAGTTATTTGAAGGTGAGGAACAATATAAGCAATTGAAAGAACGCAAATCACGCCTATTTTATTGTGAGGGTTGTAAACATAAGATACGCTTTGATACCATCCGAAACTTCTTTAGCTATTACTAATGGAGGCAATTTATGAAAGAACATTATTATACTATTGGTGAGGTCGCCAAATTATCAAATCTATCTGTACAGACCTTGCGCTACTATGACCAAATTGATTTATTTAAACCAGCCTATATCGATACTACTACGAATTATCGTTATTATAAGGATAATCAGATTTTTTACTTAGATATTATTAAGTCTCTGAAGTATATCGGCATATCCCTTGAAGATATAAATAAAGCACTCGGATTAACTTCGGAAGAATTGCTAGTTTTTTTAGAACAACAAGAACAACGGATTGAGGAGAAGATTTCGCGATTAAATGAAGTAAAATATACTTTGCTTAAAACCAAAAAACAAATGCAAGAACAAATTGATATTCCGATCTTTGGAGAGGTTTATGTTCAAGTAGAAGAAGAGATGCCCATTTTGCAAGTTAAGACAACTGAACTTACACCAACATCTAGTACCAATGCCTACTATGCGACACTCACGAAAATAATCGAAAATGAAGGAAGTGTCTTAAATAGTCGTTACGGATGTATCTTTCCACTTGCACGATATACAGATGTAAATAATATTATGTATGATGCCATATTTACACCACTCTTAACTGAACGTACATTCTCTAAGCTTTCTCCCAATATCAAGCAAACAATAAAACCTGCAGGCAACTATATATGTATTGCCTTTATCTATCATCCTGATACATACTTTTCGTTTTATGAAAAACTGAGACAATATGTAGAGGCACAACAAGACCTCTTTGAATCAAAAGTTTATGAACTTTATATGCCTGCGACATTAGCTTCAGAGCACGAAAAGAAATTCATCGTTGAATTAAAAGTTAGACAAAAATCAAGTGAGTCTAACCGCAATCTCACATCAAATTAATTATGCTATCTTGTATAACTATTTGCCAATACTTCCACACTGATAAAGTGAAACTTAATTAGTGTGGATTTTCTTCCTTCCATTGATTAATCTTCACCAATCGGTCTTTTACAGGCAGTTCATCTCACAACTAAATTCCTGGCTTTAGGGAAACCTTGTACCTAGCGCTTCTCTTTAAATCATTGCCAGTTAACGCAGGATAATAAACGAAAAAAATTAATACAAATCTTTTGACCCTATAGTTACTATAGGGTTTATTGTATTACATGGAAATATTCTAGTAGATTTAGATCTCGTGTATCGTGAAAGATTGAAGGAGAAATGTATGAATAAGAAACAAATTTTAACCTTAGCTATTTTATTATCAAATCTATTCATTGCCTTTTTAGGTATTGGATTAGTTATTCCAGTATTACCAACTATCATGAATGAGCTAAATATTTCAGGCAAAGTTGTCGGTTATATGGTGGCGGCATTCGCGATTACTCAACTTATCGCATCCCCTATCGCAGGTAAACTGGTGGACAAAATTGGCCGTAAAATTATGATCGTTGTTGGTCTTTTTATTTTTGGCCTTTCAGAACTATTGTTTGGGGTTGGTCGTACGGTTGAAGTACTCTTCATCTCTCGTATGCTCGGTGGTGTTAGTGCTGCCTTTATTATGCCAGCGGTGACAGCATATATAGCTGATATTACTTCATTGTCACAGCGTCCAAAAGCACTTGGCTATATGAGTGCGGCAATTAGTACTGGTTTCATAATTGGACCAGGGATCGGTGGATTTTTAGCAGAGTTCGGCACACGCATACCTTTTTACGCTGCTGGTATACTTGGATTTTTAGCAGCAATCTTGTCATTTATATTGTTAATAGAACCGACACGTACTTTAGGTGATGAGGAGGGTCCAGCATCAATTTTAGGTAGTGCGAAGCGTATTTTTAGCCCTCTATACCTTATCCCATTTGTACTTATTTTTGTACTATCCTTTGGTTTAGCTGCGTTTGAATCGTTATTTAGTCTATTCGTGGATCACAAATTTGCATTTACACCGTCAGATATTGCGATTATTATTACCGGAAGTGGGATAGTTGGAGCACTTGCTCAACTAATACTATTTGATTGGCTTACAAAGAAAATGGGCGAAATCAATGTTATCCGCTACTCGCTCATCCTATCTGCTGTTCTGACTTTTGCTATGACAATCGTTAGTCATTATTTTGCCATCTTATTTGTGACATTCTTTATTTTCGTAGGCTTCGATTTAATACGTCCTGCCGTTACCTCTTATTTATCAAAAATTGCCGGTAATGAACAAGGCTTTGTTGGTGGCATGAACTCAATGTTTACAAGTCTCGGTAATATATTTGGACCAATTTTAGGTGGTATATTGTTCGATTTTAATTTGAACTATCCATACTACTTTGCGACAATTGTTTTAACACTAGGCGTTATACTTGCTTTGTTCTGGAAAAAGCCAAAGCACATTGAAATCTAAAAAAGTAGCGGGACAAATCACTGCTAATAATTCCGTTATAGAAAAAGGATTGCCCTTTGATGAATAAATCATCATGGGCAATCCTTTTTTCTATTCATGTACGGCAGCTTCTTCTTTTTCAAAGTGAATACCTGTAATGTGTACATTCACTTCTGCTGTTTCAAGTGCTGTCATATTAAAAATTGCTTGGCGAATTTGAGTTTGTACTTCCTTTGCTACTTTTGGAATAGCATAGCCATATTTCACAGAGCAAAATACATCAATGGCAATTTCACCTGTTTCAGTGACACCAGATTTAATGCCTTTATTGTGTACTTTTTTTCCGAAACGTTCAACTACGCCCGTTGCAATATTTCCGCGAGTTGCAGCAATGCCTTCCACCTCGTTAACTGCGATTCCAGCAACAACTTCGATTACCTCTGCTGCTACTTCAATTTTCCCAAGTTCTTCTTTTCCAGAAGGTGTTGGTTGTACGAAAGATTGCCCTACTTTCTCTGCCATACAAATATCATCCTTTCCCTTACACATCACAAACAAATGCTGTACTTACGCTTATTATACTATAAAAAGGAATGTTTGGCTCCGTAAAGCCGTTTTATCCGATAAATTTAAAAAGTTGGGCGATAAAGTCTAATTTTTTTTCGATAAATCATAAATTTTTTTCGATAAATTATAAAAAATTCTCGATAAATCAATAAACGAAGAAATCTTTAGGGATACCTTCGTTTTAATTATGATATGATTTCCTTATAGGTATAATTTTCCTTTAGTTAATTTATAGGAGGGAAAGAGAGTGAAGAAACTGTTATTGGTGTTTTTTACCGTATTGATTTTAGCAGCATGTAATTCCTCTACACTTAGTATTCGTGAAATTGAGAATGTTCCAAGTAAAGTACAAAAGGTAATTGATGACCAATATACGCTTCAATCCATTAATATTAGCGAAAATATTTGTTATATTGTTTTTCAGTCTAAAGGAACCGTTACTACGAGCCTTGAAACACAAGGTAATACTTTAATCATTAAGTTAGATGAAGCGAATCCACAAGACAATGAAAATCAACAACATGTTTATAAATTAACATTAGATCCTGAACTTGAGGTTATTAATATTAAAATTAACGGAAAGTCTACGCATTTTGACAATGTGACCGTTTTCTAAGTCAATTTTTCAAAAGAAAATTTTAGGAGGATTGTATGCGGTTATCACTTTTTGGCATTTCTGTTTCACTGCTTGGCATTGCTTTTATTTTAATTTCGTTCACATTATTAGGATATATTTTTTCAATTTTAGGAGTGGTAATCTCATTCATTTCGTGTTTTGTTGGTGAGGTAGAAAAAACGAAGAAGATGTTAAATAAATTTAATATAACGTGAGCAATAAAGTCCTCAAATGCAAACCTTAGAAGCATAAAAACCACTTCTCGTAATTTTTTTTAAATCGTGAGAAGTGGTAGTTGTTTTATTTTATTAATTGCGTACTAAACTACTACACTAAAAAAGTCTTGAAGCGCATAGCTTTTTCCTTATTTTGCATGGCTATTTCACATATAAAATGGCAAGGGACCTTGTCACACAAGTACTACATCATGCCGCATATTTATGAAGTATTACATTTTACTAGGCTTAGAACTAATTGCATTGTACATCTCATCTCAATGTAGCCTTATTTACGTCGTTGAAAAGTACCCTTTGATTAGTATATGCATGATTGTTTTTATTCAATGCCCAACTCATCATTTACCATTTGGTCAATTTCTTCTTCTGTTGGCAAATAAATTGCTTCATGCATTTTGGTTAAATCGGATTCAGAAACCAAATTCAGATTTCCATATGCCCAAGATTCATCAGGATCCTTTATTTGCATACTCCCTGCTGAGAACCAACTTCCCCAAATATAAGAGGAGAGCCCATTATTGTCTTGTGGCACGACATATAAAGAAAATCCTTTTTCTAAATACTTTTTAGGGATATAATTTACAATATAAAATTTATTTGAATCCCCTTGAACGTATTCTTCTGAACGTTCTTTTCCATTAAAGAAAAACTGTTCGTCAGTAACGACATCAAAGCTTTGGTCATTTCGATATAAGTCATATCTCAACGTATCAGGTTCAGCATGTATTTTCAAACTTGGCCTCATATAACCTTTTTTTCCACCGCTAGGGAAGCCGTTTACGATCGTACCTTCATATATCAATACGGCATTAGTACTCAATTTATTTCTCTTTCCTTCTTCAGTATAGCGATCAGGTATAATACTTTGTCTGTATTGAGTTGATAAATCATCATAAGCAATATAGATATTATCTATATAGAGAGTTAAATATTTAGAAAACTCAATAATAGACCCAGGTACAGTTATATTATTATCAAAATCATAATATTGAGTGTTGGAGAACCGCCTAAAACTTAAAACAGCATGTTCGCCCTTTATAATGGCATCAGAAATAGTGTCAGCATACCCAACAGATGGAGTTAGATTGAATGGCTCAGTAATTTCATCATTATAACGCGCGTTTTCTCTTAGTTTTGCTATAATTTCTTCCCGTTTAGCAGCCTTCTCCTCTTCAGTTACGACTCTTTTTTCTTCTATTTCCTCAGATGGCTGTTTTTTATCGGATTTTGATATAGCTTCATTCTCTGTATTTCCACATGCTACTAAAAATAGGGAAAGTAAAGGTAATAAAAATAATTTTTTCATATACTCCCCCCTACTAAACTACTCACTAATAATGCGCTATACATACCTAATTTCATTTTATTCTTCATTTTTATCCCCTTCTAAAAAAGTACACACTTTAGTAAATACTGGTATATTTATATCGATATTGTAACATAATCATGTCGAAAATAAAGAAAATTTCCCCAAAAAACATTAGGTACATTGAAGCACTTAAAGAATTGCTTCACACTATATACACCTTTGTTTGGCATTGGTGAAGTTATAGCTATCTGCATTTTAGTTTAATTTGAGAAATTCGATTTTCATACTTCCACTGTTACATGCACTAGAATCTTCTCTCTTCTTTTTCTACTAAGGCACTCTACCAAAATCTAGATATAGTAAAATCTATTCCATTTAAACCGATATGAAAAAAGATTAAAGATAAGGAGACATCGCATGGCATCAAGACGTAAAAAAAAGAGTTCTCGAGGTTCAAATTTATTATCTGCTCTATTTATACTTATTCTAGTAGGTACGATTAGTGGGGGGATGGCTTTAAAGAATTTTGTATCTGCTGAAGTGGAATATAAAAAACTAAAAGGAAGCTTTAATGAAAAGGAATTTAAAGAGAAATTAATTCCGTCACATCCGATTATCGAAGCTTTAAAACAGGAATTCCTTATAGATCCCGAAGAAACACTCAAGTCGAGCTACTCAAACCCGACAAGCATAGAAAGTTTTGACATTGAAAATGGAGATTCTAGAATTTCTATTCAGGTTGCAACATATCATAAAGGCACATATGTGGACTCTATTAAAAACTCAAATGTTACATTTGATGAAATAGAAGGTAAATTACAATGGATTCATATCATAGCATCCAAAGATAATGTACCTATTGATTCACAGATAATGAAAAGAGCATTTAAAGCGATTTCAAAAGGTTTGGGGTATGAACTGAACGACAATCAAATAGTGGAATTGACAACTGCACTAAAAGATGAAAATACAGCTTCTCCGTACCCAAACTCCTATTTAACGTATCGGCACCAAGATGAGGAGGCAAGCGGTGAACTTCTTGTACCTTGGTCTAATCAAGTTTTGCTTCGCACAGTAGATTTGGACCTTTTAGTTGATGAAGAAGTCGAAACCGCATTTAAAGTTATATATAAGATTAAAGAGAAAAAGTAAAAAAGAAGATTAGTAAAGGTAAAAAAGCATGTTTTGTGGTTTCGCATCAAAACATGCTTTTACTTTATAGAATCACCTTGAGGTATCTTTTAAACTAAAAAAACCTCCTAACTAATAAAAGTTAGAAGGTTTAAAATTACGACTTTGATGGGTGTTCTATTCCCTAAATCTACAAATCAATTACTTGCTTGTCCCTAAAACATCGTTCTCTTCTAGGAACTTCGTATTGAATTGCGCTGATTTAAAGACGTCATTGTTCATCAATGCTTGGTGGAATGGAATTGTTGTATTGATACCAGGACCAGATACTTCAAATTCGCTAAGCGCACGATTCATTTTCGCAATCGCTTCTTCACGTGTATTTGCATGAACAATTAGTTTTGCAACCATTGAATCATAGTATGGAGGGATTGTATAGCCTGCATAAACAGCAGAGTCAATACGTACACCATAGCCACCTGGAGTTACATAAGTATCTACAGTACCAGCTGATGGCATGAAGTTTTTATAAGCATTTTCTGCGTTAATACGGCATTCAATTGCCCATCCATTTAATTTAATATCATCTTGAGTGAAAGGAAGTTTTTCACCAGATGCAATTTTTAATTGTTGTTGTACAAGATCTACACCAGATATCATTTCAGTTACTGGGTGTTCTACTTGAATACGAGTATTCATTTCCATGAAGTAGAATTTATCTTCTTGATAGTCATAAATAAACTCGATTGTACCAGCACCTTCATAGTTACAAGCTTGTGCAGCTTTAACTGCAGCTGCACCCATTTCAGCACGACGTTCAGAAGATAGAGCTGGAGATGGAGCTTCCTCAACTAATTTTTGCATACGACGTTGAACTGTACAGTCACGTTCACCTAAATGTACAACGTTACCATAGCCATCTGCTAATACTTGGATTTCACAGTGACGGAAGTACTCGATGAATTTTTCTAAATATACGCCAGGGTTACCGAATGCTGCTGCAGCCTCATTTTGCGTAATTTCAATGCCTTTTACAAGATCTTCTTCCGTACGAGCTACACGGATACCTTTACCGCCACCACCAGCAGTTGCTTTGATGATAACTGGGTAACCGATTTTGGCAGCCCATTCTTTACCTGTTTCGATATCTGGAACAATACCAGTACCCGGAACAAGTGGAACACCTGCTGCTTCCATAGTTGTACGTGCAACGTCTTTAATACCCATAATTTTAATGGAATCAGATGAAGGACCAATGAATTTAATACCTGCGTTTTCACAAGCTTCAGCGAAGTCAGCGTTTTCAGATACGAAACCGTAACCAGGATGGATACCGTCCGCGCCTGTTTTTTCTGCTACGCTAAGTAAAGCTGGGAAGCTAAGATATGAATCTTTTGATAGCTTTGGCCCGATACAATATGCTTCGTCTGCTAATTTCACATGTAATGCGTCTGCATCTGCTTCTGAGTATACAGCTACAGATTGAATGCCTAACTCTTTACAAGCACGAATGATACGCACAGCGATTTCGCCGCGATTTGCAATTAAAACTTTTTTCATGGTTTGCACTCCTTACTCAGCTTTTACAAGGAATAATGGTTGACCGTATTCTACTAATTCGCCGTCTTTAACAAGAATTTCAACGATTTCACCTTGAACTTCTGCTTCGATTTCGTTGAACAGCTTCATAGCTTCTACGATACAAACGATTGTTTCGTTGCCTACTTTGTCCCCTACTTTTACGTAAGATGGTGAATCTGGGTTTGGAGCTTGGTAGAAAGTACCAACCATTGGAGAAACGATTTTATGTAACGAAGGATCGTTATTGGCTGGTGCTGCAGATGCAACTGGTGCTTCTTCAGTTTTTGCTGGAGCTGCTGGTGCAACAGGAGCTGCTGGTGCAGATTGTTGTACAACAGGGGCTACTACTTCTTTTTTAGGTGCTACAGTATCAGTAACAACTACCCCATTCTTTTTTAACTTAACTTTTGCGCCATCTACTTCATAAACGAACTCGTCAATTGAAGATGAATCTACTAATTTAATGATTTCACGAATTTCTTGAATTTTGAACATTTCTAACTCTCCTTATGAAATAAAATCTACTACAATCACTATTCTATATTTTTTCGGAACATTTTGAAATAGTTAAATGAAAATTAAGTAAATATGAACAAAATAAAAGGCTTTCTTTTAATAAACGAAAGCCTTTTCATTATGCTGATATATAACAATAGCTAATAAATAAACAGAATATTCCTCTTTTTCTCTATCTTTTTAAAAGTTATTTGCACTAAATTTTACTTGGACATCATTTGCGCCTTCCATCTCTGTTTTTACCAAATAAATAATTTCATTTGCTTGAGATTTTGATAATTCCTCCGCCATAACAGTAACGGAAACTTTATCACCTTCAGCTCGTACAAACGCGTCGGAGTAGCCTAAAGATTTAATAAGCATTTCTAGCATTGCTTCTGCTGATTCTTGTTTTATAAGTTTATCCATCTCATTATATGCCGTATTTTTTTCATCTGCTGAGTATTCTTGTGAAGCGATTTTCTGTGTTAATTGTTGACGAAGCTGGCTTCTTTCATCACTAACCTGCATGCGCATTTCTTCAAATAAGTGACTTGGAGAAGATACTTCCTTCGTTACACCCTCTTTCGTTGCTTCTTGATCAGTTACACCCGTTACCGCTGTTTGCTTTAATGTGTCATCTGTAAAAATAGTTAGTCCATTAAATTGCTTTGCTGGGTCAACCAAATAATACACTGAAATAACTGCTACTAGACTTAATAATGTCATAAACCAAACTGTTCTTCTACGTACGCGCATTTACTTTTCCTCCTTATTTTCCATTGGAACAATAATAATTCGATGAATCGGTAATTGCATCACTTGACTGACGACAGCACGAATTTCATTTTTCACAAAGATATCTGATGCACCTTCTGAAACAATTAGCATCCCTGTTACTTCTTTCGTGCTTTGTTCAGTCCCACGAAAATATTGGCTGAATAGTTTAGTGTCATCCTTCGCATCTGTCATGTCTCCGTAATAAAAATATACTTTAACCTCCCCAACACCTTGCATAGCCTTAAGTGTCTGCTCAAGTTTTTCTTCATTGGTCATCTGTGTTACTCTCTCATTTGTTGTATTCGTTTGATACATAGGTAAAATGATGAAAATTCCCACGGAGGCGGCAATAAGCATTAAGACTATAAATGACGTTGTTTTTTTTCCCGTCTTTTCCACATCACTTGTACAATGCCTCCTTTCATCTTCTCTTTTTCAAGTGTATGTACGCTTGTTTCCTCCTATGAATTGATAAATGGAATCTTTAATAGCAATTGCAAAAATATCAACGTAATAACAAGTTTTGTCAGCGAAATTATTTCTTTATCATCAGTCAGAAACACAAATATCTGACATATAAAAAGCAACGCTAATAAAAGAATCAATCTATCTACCCCCAGCCATAACTTGGACAAAAACGATGAGGAAAAAACAAGAAAACATAAATGAAAAAGCAATTAGAAATGATACAGCACAAAGAGTAAATAGAGATTTACTAACATGATCTAGTAGCTTACAAATATCATCGAAGGCAATTGGTTCTAAAATAGCTGCTAATAGTTTCAACGAATAAGCACTAATAACAAGCTGAACTGTCGGTATGAACGACACTGTAATGACCGCGATAAATGCACTAATACTACTAATGGAAGAAGAAAATTGAGTCATGTGCTGGAACATTGAAAAACTATCGACTATAAAAGAGCCAACGACTGGAATATTTTCTTCTATTAATTTTTTTACAGGCTCCGCAACAGCTGCGTTCACACTAAATGCCGCAACACCACTTGCTGACATTAAGATGATGTAGCAGATAACAGATGCCGAAACAATACTCATAATCGTAAAACGAATTAATTCAGCTATTCTCGTAAAGGAAATATCTCTCACAATGACACTACAAACATCAAAAACGATGGCCAAAAGCACTCCAGGAATAAGCCACTTACTACTAATAATGGTTAAGACTTGTACAAAAAAAAGTAAAAAAGGCTGCCAAGAAGCTATTGCTGTGATACTGCTCGATAAAAGAAAGCTTGAAGTAAGAATGGGATAAAATGCTGTAAATATATGGGCAAGTCCTTGTGCTATTTCGTCGATTAATGTAAATGAATTCACAACGACCGGCCCTATTGTGGCGAGTACTATGAGGAAAAAAAGTATTCTTGTCCCTTTTTCAAAGTCTGGTAATAGCATATTAACAACTAAGAAAATGATGACATAGCCACACAAAATGAGCGTCATTTTCAGCAAGAGAAAAAATGGATCAATTAAAAACGAAAGTATTTGCTCCTGCATTGTCTTCGCTCCTTAGTTTAGCCTTTGTAAAATGGCTGACACCCCCTGTAAAACAGCCAAAAATTCTTTGAACCAATACAGCAAAATGACAATCTTCACCCCATCAAAAACAATGTTCCCGAGTACTTTATAGTTATGTTCTACAAGTAACATTGTCACCCATTGCCCTACATAAAAAAGGCTAGCACTGACTACAATGGCCTTCGCATAAGGCAGAAAGGCTAACGTTTCGAGTAGCTGCTTGACGAATGGCAATAAGAGTGTCGAGAACAAAATACTAAACAACAAAAACGAAAACATTACACTAATTAGCGCATGGAGTGGCTGTATAACTTCTTTTATAAGCAATAATAAAAGCAGCATGACAACAGCTACAATGACAATTTCCATTTACACTACCCTGAAGAGGTTAGCCATTGAAAGAATGTAAGGATTTCGTTAAAAAATAGACGTAAAAATCGCAGTAGTTCCGCTGTCATATATAAATAGGCAATGAAAAACAGGAAAAACGAAAATTCTTTCTTCCCTGTTTGATCAAAGAAAACATGAAGAAGCGCAACTACTAGTCCCACTCCAGCGACTCTTAATACGTCTTGTAATTCCATTCATACGCCCCCTCGTGTACAGCAATATATGTTGCTATTCAAAAAAAAAGACCTCCATACATTAAAATGTACCCTATAAGATAGACACTTAAAAAAAGTCTCTCTTACAGGGTACTTTTATTTATAATGAACATAACAACTAGATGGAGCAGAACTT
>NZ_JBIWDH010000014.1:0-81204 GCF_044761885.1 Lysinibacillus sp. NPDC097231
GCTCTTTGAACAATTGACTTCCATTGCCCACCAAACGCAGTGCGGTAGCTTTGAAGCTCTCACTTTTTTATGTCCACTTTCTTGACAGAAGACCAGCTTCTCCACACTTTTGAGCGGGGCATGCACTTTATTGAGCGGCTTCTCCACACTTTTGAGCGGCGCATGCACTTTATTGAGCGGCTTTCCACACTTTTGAGCGGCGTAGTCACTTTATTGAGCGGCTTCTCCCCTCTTTTGAGCGGGGCATGCACTTTATTGAGCGGCTTCTCCACACTTTTGAGCGGCGTAGTCACTTTATTGAGCGGCTTCTCCTCTCTTTTGAGCGGGGCATGCACTTTATTGAGCAACTCCTTCACACTTTTGAGCGAAGTAGTCACCCAAATAATCACTTCCCACATTATTCAAGTAGAACAATCCTCAAAAGACTTCTGCTCAAATCTTTGTTGTGACAAATTCGCCATGTTTATCAGAAAAGGTTCTTTTTTTTTTGATTTATGTTATGATATGATAATATATGTAGTAAAACTTTATGATATAAAAAAGTTCGGTTGAGGTGAAATTAATGCAATATATCGTAACATTCATATGGTCTTTCCTACTAGTTTCAATGTTAAACTACGTAGTAAGTTCTGTACTTGGGGCAGATTTTAATTTCCAAACAGGTGCAATTGTTTCAGTTGTATTCTCAATTCTTATTTTCATTATTGGTGCAATTCTTCCAAACGAGCCAACTCCAGAAGCTGCAGACCATCATTAATTCAACTAGAAAGCCCTGTTCCGCATCATGCGAAACAGGGTTTTTCTTTTTATCCCGCATTAACGGGCAGTAATTTATCTTCATTCAATAGAGAAGTCCCTATTCATAATATATAGTGAAGCGTGGGAGATCAACTGCCCGTTTCAACTAACAATGAGTGGGGATACGTTTCACTTTATTTTTCAACGACACATTGACCATCTCGCATTCTAATGTGTAACGTTTCTCCTGGTAATATATCGCCTCGTAGTAATTCTTTAGCAACTGCAGTTTCGATATGACGTTGCACGAAGCGTTTTAATGGTCTCGCACCGAACTGAGCATCAGCCCCATGACTAACAACCCAATCAATGACTTCTTGCTCTATTTCTAAAGTAATTTCCTGCTCTGCAACTCGTTTTACAAGCTGTTCAACATATTTCCAAGCAATTGCTGTGAAATGCTGATCTGATAGTGCATGGAACATAATAATATCATCCATTCGATTTAACAGCTCTGGTTTAAAATGCTGGCGCAGTGCAGTCATTACTAGATCCTCAACTGAAGCATCGCCCTCTTTTGCTTCCATTAAATAGCTGGAGCCAATGTTAGAAGTTAAAATCACAACTGTGTTTGAAAAGTTGACCGTCCGTCCTTGGCTATCAGTAATGCGACCATCATCTAAAATTTGCAGTAAAATATTTGCAACATCTGGGTGAGCCTTTTCTATTTCATCTAGTAATACAACTGAATATGGATTACGGCGAACCGCTTCTGTTAATTGCCCTCCTTCCTCATAGCCAACATAGCCTGGAGGAGCCCCTACAAGACGTGATACGCTATGTTTCTCCATATACTCACTCATATCAATACGAATGAAATGATCCTCAGAATCAAACAGCTGTGCAGCTAATGCCTTTGCGAGTTCTGTTTTACCAACACCTGTTGGTCCTAGGAATAAAAAGCTACCAATTGGTCGATGAGGATCTTTAATACCAGCCCGAGCACGCCATACTGCTTCTGTGACAAGTTGTACAGCATTATCCTGCCCAACAACCCGTTCATGCAGTGTATCTTTTAGTCGCAATAATTTTTCGCGCTCACCTTCTACTAACTTTGTCACCGGTATTCCTGTCCAACGAGAAACAATCGATGCAATTTCATCGGCTGTCACCTCTTCACGTAAAATTCGCGATTCTGTGCCATTCTCTAGGTGTTTCTCCATTTCTTGAATTTCTTTTTCAAGAGTAGGGATTTTCCCATGACGTAGCTCTGCTGCTTTATTTAAATCATATTTACTTTCTGCTTCATCTAAGTCACGACGGTATTTGTCAAGGGTTTCACGTTTTTTCTGAATTCCGTGCAATGCTTCTTTTTCTGCTTCCCATTGTTTACGCATGCCTTCGGAAGATTCTTTTAGCTTTGATAATTCCTGATGCAGTTGCTCTAGACGCTTTTTACTTGCCTCGTCCTTTTCTTTACGCAGTGCCTGTTCCTCAATTTCTAACTGCATGATGCGGCGAGTTACTGCATCTAATTCCTGTGGCATGGAATCAATTTCTGTTCGGATCATCGCACACGCTTCATCGATCAAATCTATTGCTTTATCTGGTAGGAAGCGCTCTGTAATATAGCGATTAGAAAGCTCTGCCGCAGCTACAATGGCACGATCATGAATACGTACAGCGTGATGTAATTCGAAGCGCTCCTTTAAGCCACGTAAAATGGAAACCGTATCTTCTATCGAAGGCTCGCGCACAAGTACTTGTTGGAAACGGCGCTCTAAAGCAGGATCTTTTTCAATGTACATTCGATACTCATCTAGTGTTGTAGCACCGATACAATGAAGCTCGCCTCGTGCAAGCATTGGTTTTAACATATTCCCAGCATCCATTGCACCATCCGTTTTACCTGCACCTACAATTGTATGAATTTCATCAATAAATAAAATGATACGCCCTTCCGATTCCTTCACTTCTTTTAGAACGCCTTTTAATCGCTCTTCAAATTGACCGCGGTAACTAGCACCTGCAATTAAAGCACTCATATCAAGCTCATACAATACACATTCTTTTAATCCTTCAGGTACATCACCTTTTACAATACGTTGAGCTAATCCTTCTACAATTGCTGTTTTACCGACACCTGGTTCACCTATTAAGACAGGGTTATTTTTCGTTTTACGTGTTAAAATACGAATAACATTACGAATTTCTTCATCACGACCGATAACTGGGTCCATTTTGCCGTTTTTAACTTCTTCAATTAAATTTCGTCCAAATTGCTCTAATGGTTTTTTGTTATCTGTTTGTTGAAATTGCATGTTAAGCACTCCTTTTCAATAATGTTTGGCGGAATATATCTTGCCATACTGGTTTCTTTTTAATTGTTTGACCTTTTTTGACTAACTTTATTTTACATCAAACGACAAGCCCTAGCAAAGAATTAGCACTAAAATTTTCTCACCTAAAACTGGAAATTTACGTTATAATAGGTATGTTTCTAAGTTTTAGTATCTAAATATTCACCATCCTTTTGTAATAACAGCCACATATTACAAAAAGAAAGCGATGTGTTGGAAGTATGGTTTTAATGGATAATATGCAAGAGAAATTTCACAATCTTTTTCAAAAGAATGGTGTTTTTATAAAAGTGAATAAGGATAATAAGATTTTTTTAGAGGGTGAACGTGCGAAAGAAATATATTATATAAAATCAGGAGCTATTTCGATAAGTCAGGAAACCGAGAGCGGTAAGGAACTAACAATTCGAATTTGTGGTCCCGATAGTATTATTGGAGAGGGCTCCTTATTTTGTAGCCTTACGTATCATTCCGTGACTGCAAAGGTATTAGAACCTTCTTCTTTGTATGTTCTAAGCCGTAAATCTTTGGAACTTTTATTAGTGGAGCAACCTAATTTAATGGTGGAATATATGAAGTGGCTACAAACAGAAAATTTGAAACATCAAAGTCGTTTGCGTGATTTAGTTTTAAATGGTAAAAAGGGTGCTTTATTTTCAACACTAATCCGTCTTTCGAATACTTATGGTAAGCCTTTAGAAAATGGCACTATTTTTATTGATCTCCCCCTCACAAATACAGAAATTGCAAATTTATGTGCAACTAGTAGAGAGATGATCAATCGCATGCTTAATGACTTAAAGAAGCACAATGTTTTATCTTTCGAAAAAGGTTATATAACAATTCTTGATTTACAATTTTTAAAGGATGAGATTGCCTGTGAGAATTGTCCATTACAAATATGTCGTATTGATTAATTCGTTATACAAGAAATCCCCGCTTACCATTATAAGCGGGGATTTTTTAACTTGCTTTAGATAACTTTTCATAGACAAGATGTAGATTTTTTTTATCGTACGCCCAATGCCATCTTTGCATAGCGTGACATTTTGTCTTTTGACCAAGGTGGATTCCATACTATGTTGACATTTGTACTTTTTACCTCTGGCAGCTCACCCATTGCAGTATTTACTTGATCCACAATAACAGGTCCAAGCGGGCAGCCCATAGAAGTAAGTGTCATTGTAACCGTTGCTACACCTTCTTCATCTAACTCTACATCATATACTAAACCTAAGTTGACAATATCAATACCAAGCTCAGGGTCAATTACATTTTCTAACGCACCTAACATGCTGTCTTTCATATCTTGATCCATCAGTTTATTTCTCCTCCCATCATAGTGTTAACTTAATCATAGCAGATGCATCATATTATGCCAAATGCTGTGCAAGCCATTCTGTTGCCGCTAACATACCATCACGTGGTACAGCATGTCCCGCATTTCTGTTGGCTAAAAATTTTAGGCTTTCTGGATTTGCTACATAGTATTCCCGTAATGTTAAATAAAAATTATACGTTTCATTAAAAGGTACAGTTTTATCTAATTCACCATGCCAGAAAAAAACTGGTCGCCCAGCAAATTTTTCTGGAGTTAGACTGACATCATATTTGGCTAGAAGCTCTTTTGTATGCTGTATTTCTTCTTCAGACATTGCCCAATTGATACCACTTTTAGCGAATTGCTGCAATTGATATTCAGCTAATTTGATAAAACCAGGTGCACCCATACATATTGCTGCAGTTTGTATCCATTCATAATGCTTTAAGCAACCTGATGTCACTATTCCACCCATTGATGTACCAGCAATGCCAATTTTATCACTCGCTAATAATTTTTTATTCTTTAATTCATTATATAATTGTTCTACTTCTTGAATAGAATTTAAAACAATATCCCAAAAATGTAAGTTCATTTGCATCTCTGTTAGGCCTTCACTTCGGTCACCATGTAATTTTGCATCTGGTAATAGGACGCGCACCCCTTTATCAACTAATTGATATGCATAATGTAAGTTATGTTCCTTCGCACTCATAAAGCCGTGTAAGAATATCACTACCGGGGTTTCTTCATTCATATTATCTGTATGTATATGTAATAAAGGAATATTTCCCCAGACTTCTTGATTAACAATCATTTTTTGTCACTCCCAACTTTTGTATATCTTTATGTTAGCAAACTTTTTTCAATGTGACAAAATTTTGACGAATGGATTACAAAGCGATACTATTCAAACTATAGGAAAGGGGCAACGAGCTATGAAACCGCATTTAATTGTTTTAGATTTAGATGGCACGTTATTAACGGATCAACAACAAATTTCAGCAAAAACTAAAAAAACATTATTGCAGGCAAAAGAACAAGGGCATCAAGTTATGATTGCTACAGGTCGTCCTTATCGTGCAAGTGATATATATTATCATGAACTTGGTCTTACAACACCCATAGTAAACTTTAATGGTGCTTACGTTCACCATCCCAAAAATGCCGCATGGCAGACTATGCACACACCAATCGATTTAGGCGTTGTACATGATGTCGTCGATTCCATCAATAGCTATGAATACGAAAATATTATTGCTGAGGTGAAGGACGACATTTACGTGCATACAGAGGATGAACGGATATTAAATATTTTTAATATGGGTAATCCAAAGATTACTCTTGGCGATCTCTACACCCATTTATTAGATAACCCAACGAGCCTATTGATTCAAGCAAATGATGTAAATTCAATGATTATTCGAAATCATTTGCAGGCTGTCCATGCCGAAGTTATTGAACATCGTCGCTGGGGTGCGCCACTTCACATTATCGAAATTGTTCGTCGTGGCTTAAATAAAGCTGTGGGTATTGCTCATGTAGCAAAGGATTTAGGTATTCCACGAGATCGTATTATTGCATTCGGTGATGAAGATAATGATTTAGAAATGATTGAATATGCTGGACTTGGTGTAGCAATGGGTAACGGTATTTCTGAATTAAAAAATATTGCCAATGAAATTACAACTACTAATAATGACGATGGCATTGCTAAAATACTCATCGAACGCTTGAAATTATCATAATTAAGTAGTAAGTTCAAATTATCAATCCATTTCCATGGTTTAACTTTATTCAGTAGTACTCTTTAACTTGATGTCAACTATAGATGAGTACTGACTGAATAAAGCTAAAAATATCTAGCAACTAATGAAGTAGGCTCATCAATCTAAATGATTACACTAAGTTGCAATTAAACTCAATATGATGATGTATCTATACTATATTGTACTCTAAACATAGGTTGGAAGATGTCTATCCTGAAAGAAGGCTCGACACTCGCTCTCCTATTCTGTAGTATAGATATTTGAAAAACTTCTCATATAGAGTGAAAAGAATTAGGGGGACAAAATGATGAAGATTTTTACTGATAGTGGATGTGATTTACCGAAGTCATACTACGAAGAAAATGATATCGTACTTATACCATTACGAGTGCAATTGAACAACAATGAATATGATGATGTTATTTCAATTGATTCTAAAGAAATTTACGATGCTATTCGTCAAGGTGCTCGCCCGAAAACATCACAAGTGTCACCTGAACTTTTTCTCAAGCATTTTGAAAGTCTAGCAAAAAATGAAGAGGAAGGTATCTATATTGCCTTTTCATCAGAATTATCAGGTACTTATAATACTGCTCTCATGATTCGCAATCAAGTACAAGAGCAATATCCATCACTAAAATTAGCTATAATCGATTCTAAGTGTGCTTCATTAGGTCACGGCCTAGTCATTGAGGAAGCAGTTCGACTTCGAAATGTAGGTGCATCGTTGGAGGAAATGGAAACAAAAATAACTTCCTTTGCCCCGCAAGTAGAGCACTTATTTACAGTTGAGGATTTAGATTACCTCGCTAAAGGTGGGCGTGTATCCAAAGCAAGCGCATTTCTTGGAGGGCTCCTAAGCATTAAACCTATTTTAAATGTAGAGGAAGGCAAGCTAGTGCCAATTGAAAAATCACGTGGACGCAAAAAAGCCATCGCTCGCATGTTAGATTTGATGCAGGAACGAGGCGGTAATTTCACTGAAAAAGTAGTTGGCATTAGCCATAGTGATGATCTAGACTTTGCAAATCAAGTAAAAGCTTTCATAGAGGAAAGATTTTCACCAAAAGAAGTTCAAGTAACCATGATTGGTTCAGCTATTGGTTCCCATGTAGGACCAGGCACAATTGCCATCTTCTTCACGAATAAAAGCTATCAAGCCTAACACAAAACCCCCTCTACATGAAAAGTGTGTAGAGGGGGTTACTATTTCTATTTTAGAACGTCGTCTTGCTCCTGACGTCGTGCTTTACCTCGTTTAATAATAATAGCTACGAATCCTATGAATATTACCCATACCAATCCTAGTGCTACCATATAAGGAACATTTAATCCTTCATCATTTCTAACTTGATAGATCTCTACCATTTCACGATCTAATATTACTGGATAAACATCTTTATCATTAATACGAACTTTTTCTTCATGTAAAATACCATTGAGCATTTTACCTTCGCCTAGCTGAGCTGTTGTTAAATCCACGCGTTGTGTTTTACTAGTATTGTTAACCATGATAACCCATTTTTCTTCATCGGAAGTACGTGTAAAAACAAGCAGGCCATTTTCATTTGTGATAATTTCAAAGTCACCTTTACGTAAAGTAGCAGATTGATTACGTAAAGATTGGACATTTTTAATATAGTCGATTAGTTCTGTATCTGTTTTAAAGTTGTAGATTTGATGTGTCTCTGGCTTTGTTTCCCCGTTCATTGCAATTTCTGAACCATATTGCACCACTGGAATTCCTGGCAACATAAATAGAGCACCCATCGCCATTTTTAAACGTGTTGGTGGGAACATATTTTCAGTTGCAGAATCAAATGTAAAACGATGCGTTTCTAGCGAATCAACCATAATCTGCGTTGGTTTTTCACCTGTAAAAGGCTCCATTAGCTTAGAAGAATCCATATCAACATTTTTAAAGAGATTACGGTAAATTTCTGCTGTTGCTAGCGAGAAGCTTGCATCAAAATTGGCATCACTTTCTTCATTTGAAATCACATAGAGCGATTTTTGCGTATCTTTTAATGCGGCTATCATCTCATTGATGAATGTAGTATCTGCATCAGCAATATTAGTTAATCGAACCCCACCAATATTATATGTAGAAACAAAGTCTGTTGCTGATTTAATTAGTGCTTGTTGTACGTCTTTGTTTGCTAAGTCCCACTGTACTTGTCCATTATTGTTTGAAGTAATCCAATCTTTTTTGGCTGGATCTTTTGCCCACTCATGATTTGGACTTACATTATTGAGTGGAAAATCAACCATGATCGACATATTTTTGGCTTTATAGGCCTCCACGACACTTTGAAACTCTTCAGATGTTCCAAAATGACGCTCAATAGTAGAGTAGCTGGTTGGCATAGAGCCATCATATTTCTCTGTGGCAAAAACTGACCCAATGGAAACGATTGTATAGCCCATTTCTCCGATAAATTTCAGTTTATCCTGTAGCCCTGCAAAATCGCCTCCTGCAAATTTCGTAGGGTCTTGCGTATTTGTATCAAAATCGTTAGTGCCCGAACCATTAAAGAAACGGTCAACGAGTAAATCATAGATGCTTTCTTCTGCAATCGTTCTTGTTGACACTTCATCTGCATGTGCAACTGGTGTAGCACTTACCAATGAAGTTGCTAGTAAAAGCGATGCAGCTGTTGCACTTATCCACTTTTTGAATTTCACTTTTATTCCCTCTCTTTCAAACCAATCCATCGTCATTTTACCAAATAAATCAGTCACGCCGCTATCATTTCAAAATATTTTCCGTAAATGCAAAATGAATTACGGCAAAAAGGTGTCAACTTCTCCTTTGGATATTATTTAAAGGCCGAGCTGAGCAGTTCTCTCCCTTACCCGAGCGATTCTTCGGCCTACCTGAGCGGTTCTCCTCCTTACCTGAGCGATTCTTCGGCCTACCTGAGCAGTTCTCCTCCTTACCCGAGCACTTTTATATAACCATCTTACAAAAAATAAAAGTCGAGAAGCGAAAACTTCACGACTTTTACCAAAAATTATGCTAAAAAGTTAATGTTTAATGGTAGCTTAAATCCTAGGAACATTGTGATAAATAGGAATACCGCAAATAAAATCCAAAATAAGCCTGTTGGTTTATTTTTCTTCTGACGTACTAAGACCATTTCCATCATGCCAATTACTAGAATACCGAATAAGAATTTCAGACCATATAGCATTGGATCTCCAGCTTGGTATTTGAAGAATAGTGCCCCACCAGTAATGATAATTAAAATGTAGAATAAACGTAACGTCATATGTAAGCCTTTTGATTGCTTGCCCATTAATGCTGCAATTAAAAAGATTACGATAGCAACTACCCAAGTAGTAATATGCAAATGCGTTTGGCTAGTTAAAAAACTCATAATTGTCCCACCTCATATTCTTTTTTCTATCAAACTCTATCCTATCATGTGCTGGAAAGGGTTTCAAACATTACAATAGTGTTCACATAATTTACTTAAAAAAATCCGCGGGGCATAGACCCACACGGATTATAAAAAATTATTCAAAATGATTCACTAATGTACCAATTCCTTGAATGGACACTTTCACAGTATCGCCTGCTTTTAAGAATTGTGGTGGGTTCATGCCTTTACCAACACCAGCTGGAGTACCTGTTAATATAACATCACCTGGCTCTAATGTCACATGCTGAGATAAAATAGATACTAATGATTCTACAGAGAACATCATATCTTTTGTTGAGCCATTTTGACGTACTTCATCGTTCACTTTTGTGACTACTGTTAAATCTTGTGGATTCGGAATTTCATCTTTTGTCACAAGGTATGGTCCAAGTGGACAAGTTCCTTCCAAACTTTTTCCTAAGAAGAATTGTTTGTGTTTTTCTTGTAAATCACGAGCCGTAATATCATTGGCAATTGTGTAACCAAATACATAATCATATGCTAAGTTTTTCGGTATGTTTTTACCACGTTTACCGATAACAACTGCTAATTCACCCTCATAATCCATTTTAGATGAAAGATCTGCATGAATAGAGATTGTTTGGCCATCAGCAGCAATAGCAGTTGGAGATTTTGTAAATACCATTAATTCAGTTGGGGCTGCCTCTGCACCCATTTCTTTAGCATGCTCATCATAGTTTTTCCCAATACACATAATATTTTTTGGTGTACGTGGAATTGGTGATAACCATTCAATCACTGTAAATTCACGTTTGAAGCTATTAGCGCGATCTGATTTTTCAGCGGCTTCTACTAATTTACGAATCTGTTCAACAAAATCAAAGCCTAAAGCTATGCCATCCACGATTGAACTTGAAAAAGAAGGGAGAACTTGAAGTTCATTTTGAATAGCGAGTACATCCCATACCGCTTCTTCTTTTTTTACTTTTGGTCCAAAGCTTACATGTCCACCTAATTTAAACGATAAAATTTTCATGATTTTAAGAGCTCCTTCTTTTTTTTACATAATACAACAAAATTATAGAAATTGCCTTACTTTTGCGATAACAATTTTGATTCCTATTAAATCGCGATAAATTATCCTTATTATACAAGACGTGTTTATTAACTATATGTTGCCGGCACATTGAAAGAACCATTAACCTACTTTAGTTTTCACCTTATAAGTTAATTTACGCCAGATAGCTTCTAAAGGACCTTGCTTCCACTTTGTTAACCAAATTTCTGCCACAATCATTTGCACAACAATAATACCTACTGCAATTAACACGCCTGTTGAAACACTTACTTTCCCATACCAGCCAAATCCAAATCGATAAAATAGACATGTTCCAATTATAGATTGAAGTATATACATCGTTAAAGACATGCGCCCGATTTTTGCAAAAGGGCTAAATAGCTTTGTTACAATTGGAATCAAACAAAGTAAAACAATCAGCCCTATATAGCCAACCGATAAAATCGGACCGCCTATGTATACTTTTAAATAGTCAAATAAATAAGTACGCGTAAGCATGATAGGCAAGCTCTTTACAAAAATACCAATAGTCAATCCAGCTATCGTTAGTGTCAGCCATACCCATTTTAACTCCTTAGCTCGTTCCACTAAACGCCATTTAGAAGCCGCTGCACCAAATAACATAAACGGTAAAATTGTAAATAATGACACAAACCACATACCTATTCCAGCCTGAACTGATAAATCGGTTAATCGTTGCATAAAGGCATCGACCCAATTTCCCGTACCATAAGCCGTTATAGCTTTTTCTACTGACGTAATATCTAAATACTCATCTACCCCCGTATTAAAATTAATAAAGCCTACTACAAGTAGCATAAAAGCTTGCATGACCCCATTAATAATAATACCGATTGACAATAACCAAATAGGACGCAGACGAAGAAATAACAGTAAAAAAACGCCACAAAATGCATACATCATTAAAATGTCGCCCCACCAAATTAGCACAGCATGTAGAATACCAAAAACAAATAATACTGAAAGTCTTCTTAGTCCTATCGTATAAAAATTTTGTTCACGACTTTGTGCTTTCTGCCATTGCATAGCGAGTCCATAGCCGAATAGCATAGCAAACAATGGATAAAAGCTACTTTGTACATAAATATCTAAATTTTGATACCATACTATATCTGACGGTGTTGTAAACCATGATGCCAAGTCAATATATGGTAGCGGCGAATAAAAGGCAAACATATTTACAAGTAGAATACCTAGTAAGCTGATACCACGTAATATATCTAATGTTGCGGTACGTTCCTGCAACATTGTCGGTTTTAAATCCACAAAATAGCCTCCTCTATATTAATCACGCTATAGTGAAAACAGGGTGTCACCTCTATGGGGAGGTTGCAAAATTAGTGACTGACACCCCTGTTTACACCATGCGCTTATTTATGCATATAAAGCTCGTTCATTATCGAATAAATACAGTACTTTATTGCACACTTTGATTTGAAGGATTGATTCAATTGCCTCACTATAAACACGGAGCTGCACACCATATCGCCCTAATAGTTCCTTAGAAAGCGCTGGCTCTTCAGCAAAATGTGATTGGATGCGATCTGTCTTATAATCAAGTAAAACCCATTCACCGTATTCATCTTCAAATAAGCAATCAATAATCCCTTGTACAATTTGAGTGTCGCCATCCTCATCCACCCTACTAATCGTAAAGGGCATTTCTCTACGTATTTGCTTTGCTTTTTTAAAACGATGACCAATATCTGTTGTAAAGAAATTCAATATTTTTTTCCATGGAACAAGCTTGCCTTCAGACTCTGTCAGTAGCTGCCTTGCCACTAAATCAGCGACAAATTCCTTAACCTCCTGTACAGTGGTAAAGCCATTCTGAGGTACATGCTGCATTACTGTGTGGACAGCTGTTCCAATTTCTGCACCTGTTAACTGTTTGTCCTGTAAAAAGCTTGGACGTGGCGCAATGGTTGTTGTTTGCTGCTTAGATGGCACAGAGAAATAGTATTCAGGCTCTTCCTGACGCTGTAAATTTTCTAATCTCTTTATTTCACTAACAGATGTTTTTGAGCGTTTTTGCGTTGATTTTTGAAATGGATACTGAGCTTGAAAGCGTGTCGTAATTTCTGACAGTAATGCTTCATCTTCAGGTGTTTCTAACAATTGCCCCACTTCATCATCTATTCCCTTCATGTCGTATGAATAATGACTAGTATCGATATCCCTTACCCACCAATGGGATATATGTTCAGGTGCCATATAAGATGCACTAGTAATGGATGCAAAATCCGCATGTCTTGCAACTGCTGGCCCAACCCAATCAAAGTAGCTATTTGCTCTTGCACGTAAATACTCCTGTAGTGGGGCATCTTCCGGCAAACTTTGTACATCCTGCCAGCTGTCGAGCGTCTTATCCCAATTTTTCACAGAGCCTACTAAAATAAGACGCTCCTTCGCACGTGTCATCGCCACGTATAATACGCGCATCTCCTCTGCACGCATTTCAAGTTCCTTTTTCTCCTTCATCGCTAAAAACGGTAGGGACGTATACGTAATGCGATTTTCCGGATCAATTGCCTTCACTGCAAGTCCAAAATCTTGATCGAATAAATATGGGTTGTGGAAATCCATTTTATTAAATGGTCGTCCCATCCCTGCGACAAAGACAACAGGATACTCTAATCCTTTTGAAGAGTGAATAGTCACAAGGCGTACGACATCATCCTTTTCACCAATCGATTTGGCCGTACCTAAATCATCCCCACGTGTACGCATACGATCAATAAAGCGTAAAAAGCGAAACAGGCCTCGAAAAGCTGTTTTTTCATACATTAATGCACGATCATGTAAAATGCGAAGGTTAGCCTGACGCTGTTTGCCATTTGGCATTGCCCCGACCATTTCGTAATAATGTGTGTCTAAGTAAATCTTCCAAATTAAATCCGATAATGAACCACGTCGCGCTAAATCTCGCCAGTTTTCAAACGCTAGCATGAATCGTTGAAGCTTCGCAAATGTGGTAGATTCCACACCATGCCCTTCACTTCGAATGAATTGCTTTAATGCATCATAAAATGGCGCTTTTGTATCGGCTAATCGAATTTTTGCTAGCTCATTTTCTGTTAGGCCAACAAATGGAGCACGTAGCACAGAGGCTAAAGGAATGTCCTGATATGGGTTATCGACAACCTTCAATACATTCAGTATAATCATGACCTCAAGAGCGTCAAAATACCCTTTAGAGGACTCTGCATAAAGAGGGATTCCTGCAAGCTTAAATTCCTCCACTAAATCAGTCGACCATGTCATAGAACGCATTAAAATCACAATGTCACTATATTGTAATGGCCTTTCCATCTTTGTTTTTGTATCGAAAACAGTTGTCCCATCCTCCATCATCTGACGTATACGCTCAATGATAAAACGTGCCTCATACTGTGATTTTTTTAATTCCTCAAGTTCGGAAGCTTCACTAGCAATTTCCTCAACCTCTTCGTCTGCCGTTTCTTCTTGAGGTGGATGCATCACGACTAGTTCTACTGGGACTTCCTTGTCATCATACGGTGCAGCTGGCTTTAATGAAGCATTTTCATCATAAAGAATTTCCCCAACACGCTCTCCCATAATTTGTGCAAAGATATAGTTTGTCGCATTCAGCACTTCTTTCCGACTTCGGAAGTTTGCGTTTAAATCGATACGCATCCCCGTCATATCTGGGATTTCCAGAAACTCACTATATTTTCGCATAAAGAGCTTTGGTTCTGCTAAACGGAAGCGATAGATACTTTGCTTTACATCACCAACCATAAACAGGTTTCCATCTTGCTCACCACCTGTTTTCACAAGCTGTAATATTGTTTCTTGTAGCATATTCGTATCTTGGTATTCGTCTACGAGTACTTCTTTAAAACGTTGCTTTAAATCTAACGCAACAGGGGATGACTGTAATTCGCCATCAACTTCTACTGTTAAAATTTGTAATGCAAAATGTTCTAAATCCGAAAAATCAATTATGCCTCGTTCTAATTTTGCTACCCGGAACTGTTGACTAAAAACACTTGTCAATTCGACTAGCGTCGCAATCGTCGGAGCCATTAGTCGAATTTCTTCAATTAAACGTGCAGGTGTCCGAACAAAATAAGTCTCTTTAAGCTTATTGACAATTTTTTTAGCTGCCTCTCGCTTTTTTTTGGCAAGCTCCTGTAGCTCTATATCTACTAAGGCATCCTTAGAAACACGCTTTAAAGTTGACCATTTTACAGTTGCAAAATAATCAAAGAGCTCTTGCCACGTTCCTTCACGACTTATACGGATCCCTTCCTGAATCATTGCAAAATCCATTTCCGCTGTTTCAGCATATGGTGCAGGTCCCTCAGGCTGCAACGTAATAGCACGCATTTCAGAAATTAACACGAACGATTCTTCAAGACTATGTTTAACTGTTAACTTCACATATTTCGACAGCTCCAAATCATCAATCGTAACATCTTCTGCTAAATTGTATGTCTCTGGTAAACTTCGAAGCCATTTCTGAGGCTCTGCATGAACACGGGACGTATCATAAAGCTTACTAATTAAAGTTTCAATGGCCTGGTCATCGCGATCCGATGTAAAGCTATCAACAAGACGATAGATTGCTTGAACCTGTTTCTCATCCTCAGAGTCATAAGCATCTTCTAATACAGCTGCTAATATATCATCCCTTAACAAAGCAACCTCTGCTTCATTTGCGATACGAAAACCAGGATCAATATCTAGCATATAGGCGTATTGTTTAACAATGGCTAAACAGAAGGAGTGCAGTGTTGAAATTTGTGCTTTATTGACAAGGCTTAACTGGCGTCGCAAATGATTGGAAGTTGGATTTTCTACGATTGCCTTTTCGAGTGCCTCTGCCATACGATGACGCATCTCAGCAGCTGACGCATTTGTAAAGGTTACAACAAGTAACTCATCCACATTGATAGGGTCGTCTTTTGCAACTACTTTCTCAATCATGCGGTTAATGAGTACTGCTGTTTTACCTGAGCCTGCCGCCGCCGATACAAGCGTATCCTGACCACTTGCATAAATTGCCTTCCACTGATCATCAGTCCATGTGACTTCTGCTGGCTTTTCAGGTATTTTTTGTACCAACTTACTTCATCTCCTTCCGAATTTTCTCAACGATTTCATTCGGCTTTGCTTGCTGTAACTGACGATAGCTTTGCTTGCCATCCGATGGGTCAAATTGACAGACTGCTACAAATTGACAATAGTCACATGCCGTTTTTGTTTTGAGTTTATAAGGACTGATTGAAGTATCCCCTGCTAAAATTCCATTGCCAGCCTCTTGATGCTTGCGTCGTACAAAATGCTGTAGATTTTTCATATCATTAACAGGTACAATACGTGACTGAGATTCTGATGGTGTCCCGTCTTTTTTCATATAGACAGGAATTATCTTCGAATGCCCGCTAGATTCCTCCAACTGCTCGTCCATCGATAAAATGGCCTCTGCATTTTCTGATAGCAGGCCTTTCATTTTATATTGCTTTAAACGATCTTCCTCAATTTCACTGTCGCTTAAGTCCTTATCAATCTTGAGCATTGGATTATGGACATGGACATAAAGAACCCCAGCTGGCTCCGCTTCACCTGGTAGCCAATGAGAGGTATTTTCCATCGCCACATCTAAATAAGTTAGTACTTGCAATGACAATCCGTAATAAACCTCATTCAAATCTAAATCACGAGCTGACGATTTATAGTCCACTACCCGTAAATATGAACGATCATCAATTGTCGCACTATCTACCCTGTCAATACGACCTCGCATAAACATTTTCTTACCACCTGTTAAGTCAATTTCAAGTGGTGGTAGCTGCTCATGTTGCCCAGGTCCAAAAGATGCCTCGATAGCAATTGGCTTAAAATGCGTAACATTCGCATGCTGTGTGAGTGCTGTCATTGTTCGCTCGACAATACGAGTAAGTTTACGTTGTATATAGAGATAACGTGCGCTTGATAGTAAGATTTGATGTGAAAATACTGGAACAATTTGCTCAACAGCCTGTCGCGCTAATTGTTTAATTTGCTGCTTTGTTAAACGAATCCACGATAGCTGCTGACGGTGTGTCTCTTCTGTAATCCATTTCAATGCTTCATGGAATAAATCGCCCATTGCGAATGTTTCTAGTCTGTACTCTGCCCGTTCTTCTAGACGCAGCCCATACGTTGTAAAATGCGAAAATGGACAACGGAAGTATTTTTCAATTCGAGACACACTTGAGGTTAGCTTTTGTCCATATAATTCCTGTGTAATATAGTTCTCTAATGGCTGTGCTTCGTTTTTATGTGTAATTGGATGTGTCACTCGTTCAAAAATTAATGCCCAATAAGGGTCTTGTTTATAAAATTTTTGTAAAGCAAGCCACTCTGGCGCAAGCTCACGGCTATGCTCAGCTTGGCGCATTTGCACCATTAAATGTGCTAAAGCTGTACGTGGGTGACGTATATACGGTAAAGCATTTTCATCTAGTAACTCAATTGGATCAATCACAACACGTTCAACCTTGACACCACTCAGAAGCCCAACCGTTTTATCATTGCCAATAATTTTTTTTATATAAAGTGAGGACAATAACGCCTTGCCCTCTTCATCTGCCGTTGGATAGGACAAATATAATTTATCAGATGGCGTCGTCAAAGCACGATATAGCAAGAAATTCTCTTGTAATAAACGATTTTTAGATGTTGGGGCAAGCTCATAGCCAATTTGACTAAACCATTCACGTTCGTTATCTGATAGTAACCCCTCATACTCCATACGAGTTGGATAAACACCATCATTCATTCCTAAGACGAAAGCGACTTTTATATTGGATAAACGAGCTAAATCAACCGTCGCTACCATAACCTCATCTAACGTTGGTGGGATACGAGAAAATTCTAATGTGTCAAAGCCCTCATCTAAAATTTTTGCCGCTTCCTCTACAGACATCACTTGTTCACCAAACATATACACAAACTGATCCAGAACTGCAATCCATTCTTTCCAGGCTTGCTCATGCTCACTTGCAGCTAATGCATCACCTCGATCAAGTTCACGGTCTTTCATTGCTTGAAGCTTGTCATAAACCTTTAATTCCTCAATCAGCTCGTATAACGCAGTCGCTACATCTCTGCCTGTTGTCGCTACTTCCAGCTTGTCCTGTAACAATTTTAGCGGCTGACGAATTTCATCACGAATGGCCTCAATTTCTGCCTGCATAGCACGTTCTTCATCGGTTTGCACCTTAGAATGGAATTCAAGACCACGATACTTTTTGAAAAACCATCGAGCTTCCTCAAACCATCGCTCACCATAGATGCCCTGCGCTAAACAGTAGTTCTCTAAACGATCAGCTCGTTCTCTCCAAACATTTAGCTCAGCATGTAATGGGAAAAACAAATCTGTTTTCACACTACGAAAAACTGGTTCGTATTTCCAATTCGTAGTGATAACCTCTAAAACAGAACGACTAAGCTCAATTAAAGGGTGATGTAGCATCGTCTTTTTCGAATTTGTAAAAATAGGAATTTCATATTGTTGGAAAATTGTTGTGATGAGTGGATCATAGACTTCTGCTTGTCTATAGAGAAGTACTATATCCTGATAACGATAGCCCTCCTGCCTTGTCAGCTTTGTTATTTCCCGGGCAATGGCGTGTATTTCTGCACGTCGATTAGATGCTTCAAACACCGTAACATCCCCTGAAGTTTCTTTCTCTTGAGGCACTATATCTGCAAAATGAGCTTCCAAATGATGTAAATCACCAGATTGAAAACGATGAGTATTGAAGAAATGCAACGGTGCATCGACTTCAACACCCTCTTCATATGCAATATCATGTAAACGTTGGTTCGTCATCGCAGCTTCATAAAATAGAGACTGTTCATCATAAATTTCTTCAATATGGTCAAAGGGAAGAACGACCGTTACCTGTTTCGTCACCTTTAATAACTCTTTTACAAGCTCTAATTCTCTTACAGTAAATGCTGTAAAACCATCTATATAAATCGTCGCTTGCTTCATCGTCTCGGAATGCTTTAGTTGTTCTGTTAAGATTGGATAATACCCCTCGCTATCGACATAAGTCGTGCCAAGTCGTGCCTCCAAAGCTTGTAAAACTACTTGTAAATCATTCGTCTTAGCTTGCAAAGTATAAGGTGCATCAATGGCATTCAAAGACGCAGTTACTTCAGCTAACACTGAACTATTAACACTATACCGACTAAATTCTCTTAATAACGTTTCAATTTCCTCGGTAAAGCCTCGCTTCCCAGCCGCTTGTCGAAATAACGAAAATTCACCTTTTTGTTCCTCTAAAAGTTTACGGATGAGCATTCGGTAGCCATAGCCATTTACTTCTTTTCTTGCGATACCACCAGTTTCTTGTAACACTAGCCATGCTAATCGTTTAAATGTCATGACCTGCGCACGGATTAAACCTTGTAAGCCGTGCTTATTCGTTAGGTCATACTCCGTTGAATAAGACATTTGGTCGGGCACAATCACAAAAATCGGATGACCTAACGGCTCTGACTTTAGTTGCTCGACAATCTCATGATGAATAAACGTTGATTTTCCTGTTCCTGAACGTCCTGATACAATGCGCAATGTCATGTACGGTCTCCCCTTCCTGTTAAAAATCTAATCAATTATGCCACGGCATAATTGCGTCTGGAATCGGCTTTGTGCTTAGGCCTGCACGAGGGCTGACACGATGTCGGTCATTTCGGTAATGCCACAGGCCGTGGCGTTTTTACCGATGCAGGTCAGTTAGCCGTTATCGCATGGATGCGATGATTTTAGGCTAACATCCTGTGTGAACTCCTTTCCGATTCCGTGACATCCGCCGGAGACTTTGGGCCAATAAATGTTTTCTGTGCGAAAACGTAGTGTTAACGCAGTGGCAGCAATAGGGTTTTGTCTGTGCGAAAGCGTAGCGACAGCAACAACATGATGTTGGTCACTCAGGTGTTTTCACAGGAAGTGAAGTTTTTAGCCTGAATTCATCTATTTCAGCGGATGTTTGGACACCCGCTGAAAGAAGTTAAATGATAAATCAAATTTGTATATTATTTTGGCCTAGTTGTTTTAAATGATTTTCATACTTTTGAAATGCTTGTAAGGTTCCTTCACCAGAGTGTTATGTAGGGCTTCCTGAGCGTTTTTCGCTTGGACCTGAGCACTTTGCCGGTCTTCCTGAGCGTTTTTCGCTTGGACCCGAGCACTTTGCCAGTCTTCCTGAGCGTTTTTCGCTTGGACCCGAGCACTTTGCCGGTCTTCCTGAGCGTTTTTCGCTTGGACCCGAGCACTTTGCCGGGCTTCCTGAGCGTTTTTCGCTTGGACCCGAGCACTTTGCCAGTCTTCCTGAGCGTTTTTCGCTTGGACCCGAGCGCTTTGCCGGTCTTCCTGAGCGTTTTTCGCTTGAACCTGAGCACTTTGCCGGGCTTCCTGAGCGTTTTTCGCTTGGACCCGAGCACTTTGCCAGTCTTCCTGAGCGTTTTTCGCTTGGACCCGAGCACTTTGCCAGTCTTCCTGAGCGTTTTTCGCTTGGACCCGAGCACTTTGCCAGGCTTCCTGAGCGTTTTTTGTGTGTACCTGAGCACTTTGCCGGTCTTCCTGAGCATTAACTCTCTTTCCTGGGGTGAAAGATGAAAGATAAAAACCCCTTCTCTCATTTTACATGATACAAGGGGCTAAATGTGTATATTCAACTTCCATGCTTATGGATTTTTCGTCAATTTTCGCACTCGTTTTAAATCCCGCTCTACACGTGCATTCAATCGTTTCTCTATAAGCTTGCCAACCCACCAAAGCAAAATAATCGCAACAGCCGCTATAATCAGTTTTACAGGGCTTGTTAGTAACGACCTTAAATCATAGCCAAGTACACTCATTCCTAAAATCATAACGAACTTACCAGCCATTAAGACAATTAAATAAAACTTTTTATGAATATGAGAAAGCCCTGCTACTATGTTGACAAGTACAGAAGGTGTAAAAGGAAAACAAAGTAACACAAATAGCGGACTTATACCATTCATATCCACCCATTTTATCAGCTTCTCTACCTTTTTACTGCCTGTTATAAATCGTAGCTTTGGATGCTTGCCAAAATGTCGGACAAGTAAAAATACAGCATATGAACCAGCTGAAGAGCCTACCCAGGACAGTAAAAAACCTAGCCAGAAGCCAAATGCACTTGCATTAGCAACAACAAACACAACCAAAGGTAAAAATGGAAAAAAAGCTTCTACAAAAGGTAACAGTAGACCCATGACAGGGCCAAGCGCTCGATATTGTGACGCAATATGTTCAATATTTTCTACAGTAAACCAATCATTCACAATCCACACCTCTATTTATACTGCAAAATTACATGCAAAATCGTTAACGTTTCCGAAGTATTTATATATTCATGGGGCTGATGTCCTGAGAATACTAGTGTATCCCCCTCATCTAGTAATTCATGCATATCCCCAGCAGAAATAATGGCTTGTCCCTGAATAACGGTCACAGTTTCTTCTACCCCTTCTGTGTGTGCTTCACTCCTGCTAAAAGCACCAGGCTCCATTTCAACCTTATACAATTCCCAGCCACGCTCTGGATTATAAGGGATAATGGAATACACGCGATATCGCCCCTCATCTTCATCAACATGTGGCGCATCCTTACTGCTAAATTTCATGAAATGTGCAGTAGGTGGTTGCAATAGTGAAGAAAATGAGATGCGCATCCCTGCAGCAATTTTCCAAATCGTCGATACTGTAGGATTCGCCTCCCCCTTTTCAATTTGGGCAAGTTGCGCTTTACTTACTCCTGTAGCCTTAGCAACATCATCTAAACTTAAATGACGTTGCTGTCGAATCTTCTTTAATTGAAATGCTAAATTTCGGCTCATTTGTTCCATTATTATTCACCAATTTCTATTGTTTATTTTATCAGACATATGTATACTTTAATAAACACCAAGAACTTTCAAACTATTCCATCATTAGTATACATGGAAATTTTTAAGAAAGGATGACCTATTTATGACAAGTACAACCGGACTTCGAAATGAAGCCATAAACACGCCAAATAATAGCTTTTTACAAGGCGTAAAAGATTGTGTTCCTACCTTACTCGGTTATATTAGTATAGGACTTGCTTTCGGTGTTGTAGGTTCCGCTTCGGGATTATCAGTACTCGAAATTGCTCTATTAACTATACTCATCTATGCAGGCTCTGCACAATTTATCTTTTGTGCACTTCTTTTAACAAATAGCCCTGCTTCTGCTATTATTGTAACCATTTTTGTCGTAAATTTACGTCATTTATTAATGAGTTTAACGATAGCTCCTCATTTTACGCGCTATTCCATGCTCAGAAATGTTGGCTTCGGCACATTGTTAACGGATGAAACATTTGGTGTAGCTGTTACAAAGCAAATGCAAACAGGTAAATTATATGGTAAATGGATGGATGGGCTAAATATAACTGCTTACTCATTTTGGATTCTTTCATGCGTAGCTGGCGCATTTTTAGGTCAATGGGTGGCAAACCCAGAAAGATGGGGCTTAGATTTCGCTTTAATTGCAATGTTTGTTGCACTTCTTGTACTCCAACTTAGCAGTGTTGGTAAAAATAAAATCATGCATTATCTAATGTTAATCGGCTATATGATTGTCATTATGTATGGTCTCTCTTATATCGTACCATCACATGTAGCCGTTCTTCTTGCAACAGTTATTGTAGCAACAATAGGGGTGGTGACAGACAAATGACGACTACAGCTTCTATGGTATGGCTCATTATCGGCTGTGCACTTGTAACCTGGCTACCACGTGTTATCCCATTTATATTTGTACGTACTGTGAAGCTACCAGACGTTGTAATGAAATGGCTAAGCTTTATCCCTGTTTGTATTTTGAGTGCTCTTGTTATTGAAAATTTATTAGATACAGAGAGTGGAAAAATCGTTTCGCTCGATTGGCCTGTGTTTATTACATTTGTGCCAACACTTATTATTGCACTAGTGACAAAGAGCTTATCCATTACCGTTGTAGCAGGGGTAATCATGATGGCAACTGTACGATTTTTTATGTAAAAAGGTCAGTCCGAAAAGTGAGAAAACGATCACTTTGGACTGACCTTTTATGTTAGTAAACAGAACCTTTAATTTTTTTCATTTTACTTGCTAACCAAAAACCTACTGTTAACGAAAAAGCATCGACAACAAATATAATTGGCGGGGAAGTATAACCAGCATATACAGATGCCGCAATAAGCCCAATCGCCAAGATTAACGCAACATAGCGATTATACGTAATTCTTGTAAACAACAACACGAGTAATGCTGGTAAAAATAACGCTAACATCACTTTCCCGAAAACATCCATCATATATCCCTCGGCTCAGCTAGTAATAATCCTATACGGTAATGATCATTACTGTATATAACATGTTGTGTTAAGCGTATTTCATTGTTACGATCTAACACCTCAAGACGACACTGTGCAGCATTTAATTGTAAAGCTTCATATAATTCATTTTCAGTAAAAATGGCATGACCATTTACTTTACGAATACATTCCCCTGCAAGTAAGCCCATTTTTTCAGCTGGTGAATCTGGAAGCACCGCCGCAATAATAGCACCCTTTGAGCTCGGTGCTACTGCATAAATCTCTGTTTTATCTTGCATCGCATAGTAGATTGAAATAATGATACGACTCACTGCACCAATGGCCAGTGTTATAAAACCGATGAATGGCTCAAAAAATGCTAACAATCCACCTATTAAAATAAGCTGTCCAAGTATTAATACGGATCGCCCAATCTTCGGCAATTTCAAAGCTGGTAACTCTTTTCTAGTAAGCTTCGAAAATCCTATAACCATTGGAAATAGTACGAGCGCAAAGGTACTCTCGCCAATTGTAAATTGCGGCCAATATGGCAATGCTGCAGAAATAATATCTCCAGGCATTACAAAGAAAATCGGCAATACCCATACATTTCTTGAACGATAGACAATTGCCTGCATACCTCGCTTCGTTTTTTCGACAGAAGGTGTTGTTACCTTCATTGTCGTTCGACGAATTAGCATTCCCTCAGCAATCACACATAGACCTGTTAGAATGGTAATGGTTACTATGGCGCTATCTAATAAATTCACACCTTCTAATGAAATCTTCCACCAAGAAAATGTCCAATCGTATTGATACATTGCCCATATCGCTAATGTAGCTAGCCCCATTGTATAGATGGGTGAGAGTGCGTTCATGAAAAACAGTAATAGTGCTAACGTTGAAATGGCTATTAAAACTATTAGAAAAGCTTTAGGCACTGTTAAACCTACTCCAACACTTATTACTGAGATGATAAGGGCATATAGCCAACCATATTTCCATTGCCCAATTAGCTCTGTCCAACCCCAAATAATACGTCTATTAAAAAATTTTCGCTCTTGTTTTACACGAATATAACCTAATAAAATCGCAAATATTATTGCGATATAAAATAATGGGTTGAGTAAAAAGCGGCCAATCGCTGTTACAATTTCTATTAATATATCACTAACCATACGAACACCCGCCGTTTCTGTCTTAAATACTATGAATTTATTGTATCAAACGACTACACTCTTGCGTAGTACAAACTAGTAGAAAGCTTCCTATTCTTCTTATTATCTTTATTCAGCGGATGTCATAGTTTTAGAATGATGCATGTTGCGAGTCAAAATTATGTGATTTATTGTTCAATATTGTGCATTAAAAAGCTTGTCGCCATTTGGAACTGTAAATCATTTTGACGGTCTTCTTTATACCCTTTCAGTGTTTCATTTAAGCTATTAAAGAAGGTTGTATCCATATAAATATTATCCTCTGCCTGTTTCAATTTCTTGTCCTCACGATAAATCTTAACAGCCTCTTCCGTCTTTTCATCCAAATATCCGTCTAAACGATCAATTTTGTAACCTAGTTTTTGTAACGCGTTTTGTGTATAAGAAATTTCCTCACTCATATCACCAATTTTATACTTACCCGATAGTGGATGCATTTGGAAAGCATATAATTCATTTTGTTTAATGTCTAAATTTGCCTCAATTCCTTGGCCATGAATCCATTCGCGTTTTGGTGTCAGCCATTTATTTGTAGACAGTTTAAGCTCTCCACCATTTGATAACGACCAAGATTCTTGTACTGTTCCCTTCCCAAAGCTTTTAACACCAACGAGGGATGCACGTCCCCAGCTTTTTAAAGCACCACTAAGTACTTCACTAGCCGATGCACTGCCTTCATTCTGTAAAATAACGATTGGCATTTTGTACATGGTCTGCAAATATTTTTCCTCAAAGCCTTTAGATTCTGTTTTTAATGGTTTCATAGCACCTTCAGCATTTTGCATATACGCAAATACTTTGCCATCCTCTAATACCGTGCTCAGTAGCGCTGCGACGCTATGTAAATAGCCACCTGGATTATCTCGCACATCAATAACTATCCCTTCAATATCTTGGCGTAGCAATTTACTCGTTTCAGCAACCCATTCATTTGCCGTTTTCTCACCAAAGAGCGAGATTTCTACATATCCTATTGACGTATTTTCTACTTTCACTACTTCACTTGATACGGTTTTATTAGATATTGCTGCACGTTCCATCGTCATTTTAATATGCTTATCTTCACTTGGACGATAGACGACAATCGTAACTTTTGTCCCCTTTTCTCCTTGAATTAAATGCATTAATTCACTCATCGTTTTACCATCTACTCGAACGCCATCAACTTGTACAATTTCATCGAGAGAGCGCATTCCTGCTTTTTCTGCTGGGGACGAACGGACAGGAGACACCACAATAAATTTCCCGTTATTTTCGGTTAACTCAATACCAATGCCCACTCTTTCCTCAGCTAACATTTGTCGGTGTTGCTCCGCCTCTTCCTTTGAATAATAGGTGCTGTAAGGGTCCTTAATAGCGTCTGCCATACCACGAAGTGCCCCCTCCACCAGTACATCTTTTTTCGTATCGTATACGGATTTTTCTTCAATTAAGTTCAATGCTTCATTAATTGATCCGTTCTCTGTGACGACTGGCTCCTTTTTGTCCCCTAAATTAAACCAATCAAAATAAATTCCACTACCTAACAATAGACTACTAGCAAGTACGCCGACACCAGCCATTATTTTGCGCAAACCTTCCCTCCTCCGTCTCTTTTACTGTATGACGTTTATTTTTCAAACATACAAGATTAAGCCTCAAAATAAATTGTTGAATACTATGCTTTTTGTTTCGAAGCTATTTATGATTACATCACGCGCTTTTTTTCTTCTTTCCTCGAGGATTCTATTGTGGATAGCGAGAATTTATCATTTTTACACGTTGAGGAAATAAAAAATCTGCTTCGTTTCTACGAACTGAAACGAGCAGATTCTTTTAATTATCTTTACTGGGAGCGAAGGAAGCATCAGTTACAAGATTCCCTCTTCAAGATTTAAGAAAAGCAAAAAC
The DNA here is from genome assembly GCF_044761885.1 of Lysinibacillus sp. NPDC097231. Classification (NCBI taxonomy): domain Bacteria; kingdom Bacillati; phylum Bacillota; class Bacilli; order Caryophanales; family Bacillaceae; genus Lysinibacillus; species Lysinibacillus sp. NPDC097231. Next base: position 26,150 of record NZ_JBIWDH010000014.1, read on the forward strand.
TATAAATAGGCAATGAGGAAATCCACCACATTTCACTTTATCTTTTTAGTCTAAAGCATCTACATAGCTTTTTAACATCTCAGCATCCATCGGTCCTCTAATAGCACGCTGAATATATCCTTTTGAATCAATAAAATAGGTTGTAGGAATTGTGAGTATTTGATAATCAGAGCCAGCAGTATTTTCCGGATCAAGAACAATTGGGAATGTAATTTCGAAACTATCTCTAAATGTCATTACCGTATCAATTTTGGCGTCAGCCGTTACATCACGTTCTGCCGATGTTAAATTGACAGCTACGATTTCCACATTATCTTTTTTAGCATATTGTTCATAATAATTTTGCATATGTGGCATTTCAGCCTTACAAGGTGGACACCATGTCGCCCAGAAATTTAACACTACTTTTTTTCCACGAAGATCGCTCAATGTTACATTTTTACCATCCAAGCTTGTTAACGTAAAATCTGGTGGCGTATTTCCATTTTTCAAGCCAATCTCCCGGTCGTCCATCTCTTCTCCAAGTGAAGCCGTTTCGATTTCACGATCCTTATCAATTTGTTGTTTAACATATGTACCAACCATCGCAGCCACTAACAACACGACGATCAGTAGTCCAATATTTTTCTTCTTCATTGCTTACCTCCCAAAAATCCGGTACTTAGTATTTTATCAGTAGTTATTAGCTTCATATTTTTTTGCAAAACCCTGTATAGATAAACCTAGTATAAGTAATATGATGCTAACACCTACAGCCATTTGCCATAAACCTAGTGGCTGAAAATAAGTAACCATTATAAGCCCTATTGTATATAAAATTAATGCATAATTGATAGCTGTTACCTTCCATAATATGAAAATTGTTAATGCACTTAGCACAACTAATGTAATTACTTCACTATTGGCCGGATTATCATTTAACAACACCATAAGCCATTGATAAATAGATTGTGTTAAAATGATTGCCCAGCTACAGGCTATGACTCCAGTTGCGTCAAACTGCAATTTCGGCTGTTTCCACCAAAGCTGTAACAATACCGCTAATACTCCCAAAAAGACACCAACTGTACCACCATTAAAATAAAGCAGTGCAAACGGTTGAGCGATAACAGCTTTAAAATCAGTTACTATTACGCTAAATTTCCAAACAAGAATAAAAGTAAAAATTGCATCTCCATATACCCCCGACCATTTCTTCGAATATTGCACCCGTAAAACTAGCCATACAATGAAAAATGCCACAAGAAGTGCGACAGCTGCCGCTGGTAGTGTTAATGTCCGAATAGAGAACCATTCCGTATTATTCACCTAATAAAATCCTCCATAAGAAAAGATAGCTACAGCATAGCATACAATCTTTATATGAACTGTCTTTTCACATCGTGTTCAAAAAATCTTCCCAAACATTAAAAGAATAAACCTTTTTATGAGCAAATAAATTGAAATACCCTCAGAGGTATTTTAAGAATATCCAATTTGGCACAACAGGAAAGGATTTTCCAATAACTTTTTCAATTATCTACCAAAACAGTGCCAAGTTCAAGGTACCTATCTAAAGTTCCGATGACTGCCGCTCCATTAATGACGTTCTATCGGTCATTTCGTCGGTTCTATCCGTTACTTTGTTGGTTCTATCCGTCATTTCGTCTCTTCTATCCGTCACTTTGCTGGTTCTATCCATCACTTCGTCTCTTCTATCCGTCACTTATATTTCTACAGGCTCAGACTGACTTAACTAAAAAAAGCTATACATTAGCTGAATCCTAATGTATAGCTTTTAATATTTTTTACAACGGAATATATTTCAATGGATTAACACTACCAACTGCTTGTCCACGCCAAGGGCCATTATGCACTTCAAAGTGTAAGTGCGGTCCTGTTGAACGTCCAGTGGAGCCCATTGCAGCAATTTGCTGACCTTGGGATACTTCTGAACCAACACTAACGTTGAAGGAACTTAAGTGTGCATATACCGTCGTATAGATTTGACCGTCGATAGAATGTGTAATGATAACAACATTCCCATATGAGCTAAGTGGTGCAGCATAGGATACAACACCGTCAGAAGCCGCCCAAATTGGCGTACCAGTACTGTTGGCTAGATCGACTCCGTAGTGGAACTCTGGACCTGCACCAATATTACGCCAACCATATGGTGATGTTAGACGACCATTTGTAGGTTTAATCCACGTACCATCTGATTGTGGTGCGTTGACAGTTGATGATCCACCACCACCATTATTATTTTTAGCTGCCGCGGCAGCAGCTGCCTTACGTTTCGCTTCTTGCTGACGGGCAATCTCCGCTAAACGATTTTGCTCATTAATGATTTTTTGCTGTAATTCATCACTAATTTCAAGAGCTTCGGAATATTCTTTTTCAAGTAATACTTTCTCTGATTTTAATTTTTCTTGCTCTTTTTCTAATTGATCTACTAGTTTATTTTTCTCTGCTTTCTGTCCATCCAACGATGCTTTTAAACGGTCAAGCTCAGCTTTCTTTTCTTCAAGCTTTTGGCGTTTACTTTCTAAAACTTGCTTTTGTTCCTCTAATTTTTGCTTGTCCTCTTTTTGATCGCGGATAATTTGACGATCTGCTTCGAGTAATGCATTAACAGCGGAGAAGCGATCGATAAAATCTACGAAGCTATTAGAACCAAGTAGTACATCTAAATAACTAACGGATCCACCTGCCTGAATAGCACGGGCACGTTCCTGTAACAATAAATCACGCTCTTCAATTTTGTGCAGAAGCTCTGTGATAGAATCCTCTAAAGACTTAATTTCTTCATTTGTTGAACGAATATCTTCTAAAACATTTTTAATATTACCATTGGTCTTGTCGATTTCAGCGTTTAATGTTTGAATTTGATCTAATAGTTGTTGTTGCTTATCTTGATTTGCAGTAATTGCATTCGTCTTATTTTTAATGGATGAATTTAATTCATTTTTCTTTGATTCGACTTGTTTTTTTTCTTCTTTTAAATCCGATAAATTAGTTGCATACGCTGATGGAGTTTGGATAAAAAGGAATAGTGCGGATACTGCCGCAAGTGTTTTGATTGTGTTGTTTGTCTTACTTTTCACCTGTTGAACTCCCCTTCGACTTTTATTTTAGTCTATCACCTTATTAGGGTTGATGGTTGTACGTTTCTATGGGTGTCTAATGAGTTCAACACGAGGTTTGTCAACGAAGGCATGGCACTCCTATCAAACGGACCGATAAATGATCACAGGACGTGATGTTTTTCGCCTTCGTTCTTGTTACTACGCTCGTTTCAGAGTCTCATCTAGGACAGTTCCAAGGAGGCGTCTGCCTTTATTACAATTAATCATCCCAAACGTTCGATGTAGAACCATTCATTTCTAAATTTCAGTTAAGCACACCATATTAGAGATAAGGGTAATCCTTGTACTTTCAACATATAGTAGTACTCTAGGTTTGCCAGAAGATTTTTTTCCCTGACATCCTCTTAATTTTTTATTAACAAAAGCTAAATTTTTAAAAACTTACGTACTGACATGAAACTTCCCCAAATACCGATTAGTACCCCAATGAGTAATAGTAGACCGCTTACTTGGTACACAAGAGGTGAGAAATCAAGTACTTGAACAAGCTCGCCTTTTAATCGAGGCGCAATAATTTTATATATATTGTGGTAAAGGGTTGTGACAACCGCAATCGGAATAATAGATCCTAATATTCCGAGCCACATTCCTTCTAATAAGAATGGAATACGCACGAATGAATTCGTTGCACCTACAAGTTTCATAATTTCTATTTCATCACGACGTGCAATAATCGTAATTCGAATTGTGTTAGAAATTAAGAAAATTGCAGTAAATAATAATCCTAAAATAAGCACTATACCTACATTACGGCTAATATTTAAGAAGTTGAAAAGCTTTTCTACTTTACCTTCTCCATACATAACATCATATGTATACTCAAATTTATCAATCTTCTTCGCGACAGTAGCTGTTTGCTGCGGATTTGAAGCCTTCACATAAATAACATTACGTAATGGGTTACTTTGCTCAAATAGCTTAAAATCGTCCCCAAAATCTTTTACTAATTTATTTAACTCATCTTCCTTTGTCGAATACTTCATCTCTGCGATATCTGGCAATTTCTTTATTTTTTCGATGAGCACTTTTTCAGCAGCTTGATCAGCTGTTTCATCAATTAACACTTTAATTTCAACATCGTTCTCTAAATCAGATGCTACTTTATTTAAGTTCATCATTATCAGCGCAAAAACGCCTACTAAAATCAATGTAACTGTAACCGCACTTACTGAGGCAATAGTCATCCAGCTATTACGACCAAGCGACTTTACACTTTCTCGGAAATGACGTTTTACCGTACTAAACTTCATAGCCGTATTCACCTCCGTGCTCATCACGGACAATCATTCCGCCTTCAATCGCTATTACTCGACGACGAATCGTATTCACAATTTCACGGTTATGGGTTGCCATTACAATTGTTGTACCTCTTGCATTAATTTCTTCAAATAAGTTCATGATTTCCCATGATGTCTCAGGATCAAGATTCCCTGTAGGTTCGTCTGCAATAACGACTTTCGGAACATTGACAATAGAACGTGCAATCGAAACACGTTGCTGTTCGCCCCCTGAAAGCTCATTTGGGAACATTCTTGCTTTATGTTTTAGCCCTACAAGCTCTAAAACTTCCATTACTCGGCGACGGATTTCTACGGGATCCTCCTCAATTACTTCTAAAGCAAACGCCACATTTTCATAAACATTCAAACGAGGTAATAGTTTGAAGTCCTGGAAAACAACGCCAAGTTGTCGACGCAAAAAAGGTACCTTCTTATTTTTTAATGTTGCTAAATCTATGCCATTTACAATGATTTCTCCTGATGTTGCTCTTTCCTCGCGGTACATTAATTTAATGAATGTTGATTTACCAGCACCACTTGGACCAACAACATAGACAAATTCACCTTGCTTTATGTTAACGGAAATACCATTTGTCGCAACAACGCCATTTGAGTACTTCTTTGTCACATTTTTCATTTCTATCATATTTAAACCACCTAAATCTCTTACCTTGTAAGAGGTATTTCATTTTCTATTATAGCACTCTATTTCTGTTTTTTTATTACATTTTCATTTCAATACGTGGCAGTTCCTACTAATTCGTTCTTTCATTACCAATGTCAAATCTACACCAATCGAGCTTTCGGTTTGGAACTGCCAGTTAGTGCACGATAAAACTCGAAATTAAAGAAAACAGAAATCGACCCAGCTGATAGGAAGTCGATTTCTGTTTTCTAGAAGTTAAAGCAACAAAAAGCATTTAAGCTACGCCGTTTAGCATAGCCTGAATGCTTTTGTCACTTAAATATGTTGCTCGTCAGTTGTTGTATAGCGTACTAAAACTGAACCTGTTTTAGATTCACCTTCGATAAATAGACGATTAGCATCCTCTACTTCTTTATCAAAACGTACTACTTTTGATAAGAATTGATCTTGTGATTCAATTTTTGAAGCATCTTGAATCCCTACATCGACTTTACCAAAATTCGTCACAATCTTTCCGCTTAAAGATATTGTCCGTGGTACATACAATTCAACAGCTCCTGCTACTGTTTGAGCTTTGATTTTTGATGAATTCGTGGAGCAAGTTGTGACAACAACATGTCCATTGACCGATTTCGCTTCGACTTCATCCAACGCGCCATCTAAATATACACGCCCATTTAATGTTTCAGCTTCTAAATCTTTACCACGAACATTTGTTAATTCAATCGACCCATTTGAAGAATCCACTTCTGCTTTTCCAAAATTAAACTTAGAGCCCTTAATAGCACCATTTAATGTTTTTACTTTTAATTGCCCAAACTCCGTATCTTGTAAAGAAACACTACCGTTCATTAAACGAACCGATAATTTTTCTAATTTTTCCTTTGGCACGAGTACTTTGACATTTACTTGTACAAGCTTTTGTTGATTTAAAATTCGTAGTGAGCCTTCTTCTTCCTTCACAACAAACTGTTCTAAGAAATGAGTACGTGTTTCCTCTTCACTGTCATTAACACGTGGCGCCTTTACCTTACAAAGGACTTGGAAACTATCCCCTTCAGTAGATTCTAATGAAAAATTGCCATTCGGTAATTCAACAATTACATTTTCTACATTTTCCGCTGCAACTTCTTCCGTATGTGTAAACTCTACTTTATCACCAAACGGAGATGATACATCAAATTCTTTTACTTTTTTCACTGCTGTATTCATCATATCCATAAAGAGTGAACCAATCTGTGTTAAATCTTTACGAAAATCTCGCATTTCATCTTGAAAATATTTTGTAAAATCATCGTCTTTTTCTTTTTGTTTATCTTTGGGATTTTCTTTAAATAATGACTCTTCTGTTGAGGAATGCTCGCTCTCATTTGACACATCATTCATAACATGTTGAGTGGACTTGCTAGGTTGGTCCAATGCTTCTAGTAATAAAATCGCCTCTTGCGCTGAAATTGTTCCCTTTTCCACAAGTTCTAAAATTCGTTGACGTTCATTTTGCATAATTAAATAGCCTCCCTCAGTTCGTTATACTATTTATACGATTCATTTTGTGAAAAGTTTCACCCAAAAAGTGAAAATATTGGGTTATCTTTTTAGACGCCGATTTCCGCTGCGGGCGAGCGTCGAACCGCTTCATTGTTGCTACAATCAACTTATCCACATGTCATACGTTTTAACATAATGTCATCCAACTTTTGAAATTTATCGAAACATTTTTACAATTTATCGCCCAATTTTTGAATTTATCGACACACTTTCACGTTTTATCGCACAATTTTTGAATTTTATCGAAACACTTTCACGTTTTATCGCACAACTTTAATTTTTATAGACATACCCCTTCCAAAGAATCGGGTAAGGGGAAGAACTTGCCCCCATAGTTCATGCGCAAATAAAAAAGTTCGCAAATAAATAGCGAACTTTAAGGATTCAATTATAACGGGCAGTTATTTATATGTACAAGATTCCTTGGTTAAATAATAATCAGTGGGGAAAAAACCCCACTGATTACGTTTCACTTTATTGAGAAGCCTTTGCTAAAGCAGCCTCCATACGCATACGATCTCTTGTCAATATTGGCTTTAAGTATTTTCCTGTATAAGAGCCACTTACCTCTACGACCTCTTCAGGTGTTCCTGTCGCCACAATAGTACCACCTTTGTCGCCGCCCTCTGGCCCTAAATCGATAATGTAGTCTGCAGTTTTGATGACATCTAAATTATGCTCGATAACTAGCACCGAATCACCATTTTCTACAAGGCGCTGTAACACAACGAGTAAACGAGCGATATCATCAGCATGTAAGCCTGTTGTCGGCTCATCTAAAATATAGAATGATTTCCCTGTTGAACGGCGGTGTAATTCAGAGGCTAATTTTACACGCTGTGCCTCACCACCAGATAAGGTTGTGGCAGGTTGTCCTAATTTCATATAGCCTAATCCTACATCCACGATTGTTTGTAGCTTACGCTGGATTTTCGGAATATTTTCGAAGAACACCACTGCATTTTCAATAGTCATATCTAAAATATCCGCAATGCTTTTATCTTTATACTTCACTTCCAACGTTTCACGGTTATATCGTTTTCCATGACAAACCTCACATGGTACATAAACATCTGGTAGGAAATGCATTTCAATTTTTATAATACCGTCACCGCGACAAGCTTCACAGCGACCACCCTTAACGTTGAAGCTAAAGCGACCTTTTTTATAGCCACGTACCTTTGCCTCATTAGTTGCTGCAAAAACGTCTCGAATATCATCAAAAACGCCTGTATACGTAGCAGGATTAGAGCGAGGTGTTCGACCGATTGGCGATTGGTCAATATCAATAACCTTTTCAAGCTCTTCAATTCCCGTTACTTCTTTATGTTCGCCAGGCTTTACTTTTGAACGATTTAGCTTTTGAGCCAATGATTTATATAAAATTTCATTAATAAGCGTTGATTTACCTGATCCAGAAACCCCAGTTACGGCAACGAATAATCCAAGTGGTACATCTACCTTCACATTTTGGAGATTATTTTCCTTAGCTCCCTTAATCGATAATTTGCGACCATTCGGCTTGCGTCGCTCGATTGGTAGAGGAATGAACTTCTTACCACTTAAATATTGCCCTGTCAAAGACTTGTCATTATCCATTACTTCCTGTGGCGTTCCTGCTGCTACAATTTGGCCACCATGTACACCTGCACCTGGGCCAACATCAATAAGATAATCTGCCGCCAGCATTGTATCTTCATCATGCTCAACAACAATAAGGGTATTGCCTATATCACGCATATTTTGCAATGTACTAATAAGGCGATCATTATCACGTTGATGCAAGCCGATAGATGGCTCATCTAAAATATAGAGCACACCCGTTAAACGCGATCCTATTTGTGTCGCAAGGCGAATTCGTTGAGCTTCTCCCCCTGAAAGTGTCCCAGCAGCTCGACTTAATGTTAAATAATCTAATCCAACATTAACAAGGAAACCAAGTCGTTCTTCAATTTCCCTTAAGACTAGTCGAGCAATTTGCATATCTTTTTCTGATAAATCCAGCTCTTTGAAAAATGTATCAGCTTCTTGAATCGAATACTGTGTTACTTCACCAATATGCTTATCTGCAATTTTCACAGCTAAAGTTTCAGGCTTTAAGCGGTAACCTTTACAAGACGGACATGCTTGCTGCGCCATATATTTTTCCATTTGTTCACGAACATAATCTGAAGTTGTCTCCTTAAAGCGACGCTCCACATTACGCACAACACCTTCAAATTCAATCATTTGATCTCGTACATTGCCAAACTCATTTTCATAATGGAAGTGGATTTTATCTTTACCAGAACCATATAAAATTTTATCCATCTTGTCTTTCGGAAGATCCTTTACAGGCACATCCATCGGAATATCATAATGATCACATACCGCCTTTAATAACTGCGGATAATATTGTGAACTTGTAGGTTCCCACGGTGCTATAGCATGCTCTAATAAACTACGATCCCAATCTGGTACTACCAAATCAAGATCTACCTCTTGAGTAGAACCTAAGCCATCACAGCTTGGGCAAGCTCCAAATGGACTGTTAAATGAAAACATACGAGGTTCTAGCTCACCGATTGAAAATCCACATAATGGACAGGCATGATGCTCACTAAATAATAATTCCTCATGCTCCATCACATCGACAAGTACACGCCCCTCTGCCAAACGTAATGCTGTCTCTAAGGAATCACTAAGACGTGCCGCGACACCTTCCTTCATCACAACACGATCGATGACTACTTCTATTGAATGCTTTTTGTTTTTATCAAGATCAATGGCATCATCTAAATCACGTAGCTCACCGTCGATACGCACTCGAACAAAGCCTTGTTTTTTTAAATCCTCAAGTAGTTTTACGTGCGTTCCTTTACGACCAGATACCATTGGTGCAAGCAACTGCATTTTTGTTCTTTCGGGATAAGACAATAGACGATCAACCATTTGCTCAATCGTTTGGGAAGTAATTTCTATGCCATGATTAGGACAAATAGGCTTACCGATACGCGCATATAACAACCGTAAATAATCATAGATTTCTGTAACTGTACCAACTGTAGAACGCGGGTTACGGCTCGTCGTTTTTTGATCGATTGAAATAGCAGGGGATAACCCCTCAATCGCATCAACATCTGGTTTGTCCATTTGTCCAAGGAATTGACGAGCATAGGCAGAAAGTGACTCTACGTAACGACGTTGCCCCTCAGCATAAATCGTATCAAACGCTAATGATGATTTCCCTGAGCCTGATAAACCTGTTAACACTACTAGTTGATCACGTGGAATTGTGACATTGATATTTTTTAAATTATGTGCGCGTGCGCCCTGCACGACGATTTCAGTATTTTTCACAGCCATTCACCCTTCTGCCTTCAATTCAAATATTGTATCGCGCAGCTCAGCAGCACGTTCGAAATCTAGCGCTTTCGCTGCTTCCTTCATTTCTACTTCTAGTGAAGCAAGTAATTGCTCTTTTTCTGCCTTTGTTAGCTTTTTACCTTTTGTAGCCTTCGTTACATAGGACTCTTCTTCCTCTGCCACCTGTGTTGCACGAATAACATCAGGTATTTTCTTGACAATTGTTTTCGGTGTAATTCCATGTTCTTCGTTATACGCCATTTGTATTGAACGACGACGTTTCGTTTCTTCAATGGCCTTTTTCATCGAGTCAGTTACATTATCTGCATACATAATGACATGTCCATTGGCATTACGTGCGGCACGACCAATTGTTTGAATGAGTGAACGCTCTGAACGTAAAAACCCTTCCTTATCAGCATCCAAAATCGCCACAAGGGAAACTTCAGGAATATCTAGCCCTTCTCTCAATAGATTAATACCAATAAGAACATCATAAGTACCTTTGCGAAGCTCACGAATAATTTCAATTCGCTCCAGCGTCTTTATTTCTGAATGTAAGTATTCCACCTTTAAGCCCATTTCTTTCAAATAGGCGCTTAAATCCTCTGACATTTTTTTCGTCAGCGTTGTAACTAATACCCGTTCATTTTGAGCAATACGTTCGTGAATTTCATCGATTAAATCATCTATTTGTCCTTCAATTGGGCGAACGTCAATTAGTGGATCAAGCAGCCCCGTCGGACGAATAATTTGCTCTACCATTTCTGGAGTATGCTCAAGCTCATACGGGCCTGGTGTTGCTGATACATAAATGGCTTGATGAATATGTTTCTCATATTCTTCAAAACGTAAAGGTCTATTATCTAACGCTGATGGCAAACGGAAGCCATGTTCTACTAGCACACCTTTACGGGCCTGGTCACCATTGTACATTCCTCTAACTTGAGGCAATGTCACATGACTTTCATCGACAACAAGTAAAAAGTCATCAGGGAAATAATCTAGTAACGTATATGGTGTTGCTCCTGCCTCACGCAATGTTAAATGACGAGAATAGTTTTCGATTCCTGAGCAAAAGCCCATTTCTCGCATCATTTCTAAATCATAGCGAGTGCGCTGCTCTAAACGTTGTGCCTCTAATAATTTATCTTCTGCACGTAGGAGAGCAAGCCGCTCCTCCAACTCTTTTTCAATATTTTCAATGGCGATTCGCATTTTCTCTTCTCGCGTAACGAAGTGGGATGCTGGGAAAATAGCTACATGATCCCGATCCGCTAAAATTTCACCAGTTAGCGCATCCACCTCACGAATGCGATCAATCTCGTCTCCGAAAAACTCCACACGAATACACTGTTCATCACGGGATGCTGGGAAAATTTCCACTACATCTCCACGTACCCTAAATGTCCCACGCGTAAAACTCACATCATTACGCTCGTACTGTATATCCACCAGTTTTCGCAGTAATTGATTACGTTCAATTTCCATGCCAGTACGCACTGACACGACCATTTCACGATATTCTTCTGGAGAACCTAGACCATATATACAGGACACGGATGCAATAATAATGACATCCTCACGCTCAAATAATGCAGATGTTGCAGAGTGACGTAACTTATCAATTTCATCATTTATGCTTGAATCTTTTTCAATATAAGTATCAGTCTGTGGAACATAGGCCTCTGGCTGAAAGTAATCATAGTAGCTGACAAAGTATTCAACTGCATTATTAGGGAAGAACTCTTTAAATTCACTATATAATTGACCTGCTAATGTTTTATTGTGTGCCATGATCAGTGTCGGTTTTTTTACTTGCTGAATGACATTAGAAATCGTATACGTTTTTCCAGTTCCTGTTGCACCGAGCAATGTTTGATGACGTTTACCTGCATGTACACCCTCCACTAATTCCGCAATTGCCTGTGGCTGATCCCCATTAGGCTTATATGGCGCTTGTAAATCAAATGTTTGCACACATGTCCCCGTCCTTTCCTTCCAATTTGTACATATATTTTAGCATAGCAGTAGTAAAATTTCGAACATTTAACGAACGAATGTTTGTAAATATTTTATCATTTATTAAAATGAGATAGATTCCGTCAGAACATATGTGCCAAAGTACCTAAATAAAGCCGATTCACATAATCAACACTCAGAGTAATAAAAAGCTGAAAATTCCTTACATGATTATATTACAGTTGGTAAGGGGAAGATCTACCTATAGACTATCCTTTCCAAATATTAGCTAACTAAGACGGGATGTTGTAAATGCATTAGCCCAGGGGTTTTTGATATTTGATGAGGGATTGCTCACTTGGGTTGCGTCCTTTGGGATTGCTCGGGTCAGAGGGGGGACGCTCTGCTTTTTTTCCATTTTCGCTCGGGTCATGGGGATTTTCGCTCTGCTTTGCTCCACTTTCGCTCGGATCAGGGGGATTTTCGCTCTGCTTCTCTCCACTTTCGCTCAGGTCATGGGGATTTTCGCTCTGCTTCTCTCTATTTTCGCTCAGGTCAGGGGGATTTTCGCTCTGCTTTGCTCCATTTCCGCTCGGGTCAGGGAATATTTCGCTCTGCTTTTCTCCGTTTTCGCTCAGGTCATGTGATTTTCGCTCTTCTTCTCTTCGATCGTGCTCAGGTCTCTGAGATAGTCGGCTCTACAGACGGATTCCTTGGGTCAACACCTATCACCATCTTTTAGAGAACATAGCAAAAAAATCCCGCCCTCCAATAACTTGAGAGCGGGTTCGTCATATTATTCACTTGCTACTTGGTGTAATGCTTCTAGTTCAGCTGCGTATAGATGAAAAGCCTTTTCATCTTTTTCATCGAGTGCTCTATCTATCAGAACCATGAGCTGCTCTTCACGATGCATACGCTGGATATGATTTAAAAATAAATCTAAATAAATCTCGTTCAATAATTTCTCTGCCTCATCAACTTTCTTCGACTGACCAACGGCTTTTAGAAAATCTGTATACGAATAATATTTATCCAACGATCTCACCTCGATCCTTTTCTAAATTATATGAAAATTGAGATTAAAATGCAATGCTTAAGAACTGAAGATCATGTTGATCTACTATTAATCTCGTGTAATTTTAAGCAAATTCCCTAGGCATTTGCTTGAATTATCCATAGATTTCACTTTTTATCTATATTTTTAGATTTTAATTTTATGTTTTACAATGCAAATGATAAATAGAAAAAGGAGGCCCTACTTATATGTCAGCAAACTATGTAAACGGATATTTAATGTCTTTCAACACCTATTTACTTCAGCCAATTCAGGACGGTTCCAAAGTTTTCACGCGGGTTATCGACAAACATAATGAGCTTATCGTGACTCGCAAGCCTATGCATGTTCTACGTAAATCTTGTATATCACTAGGAACAACCTATGAAGCAGCTAAACACTCCGCCAAACGCTTTTTTGGCAATCAACACAAACTTCCAATCGTTGTCGCTTATGATTATGGTTTCCCTTGCATTTTTCTACCAACTTATTCGCCAAACTCCATCCATAATATTTGGATTGGGCTTCATGCCATTTCCAATATTGTTCCGAGTGAAATGGGCTGTGTCGTTACGCTGAAAAACGATAAACAAATTGAACTACCCATTCAATATGCTTCGATTAGTAAGCAATTTGTCAATGCATCGATGCTATATAAGCATTACATGAATGAACGTAAGCAGATTAGTCAAGACGCCCCGTATCATCCACCATTTTGATGTAGATTGCTAGCACTAAAAAACCCCCCTCAGAAGCACAAATTCATTGTGCCTCTAAGGGGGTCATTTCATTTACCCAATTTTTGAACGTAAGTATGCATTAATAAATGGATCTAAGTCGCCATCCATCACTGCTCCTACATTACCTGTTTCTTCATTTGTACGATGATCCTTCACCATTGAATATGGATGGAAGACATAGGAGCGAATTTGTGATCCCCAGCCAATTTCCTTCTGTTCACCACGAATTTCATTTAGCTGAGCCTGCTGCTTATCAAGCTCCAATTGATATAATTTCCCTTTTAACATCGTCATTGCTTTTTCACGGTTTTTAATTTGCGAACGCTCTGCCTGACATTGCACAACAGTCCCTGTTGGAGTATGCGTAATACGAACAGCCGAATCTGTTGTATTAATATGCTGACCACCCGCACCTGTCGCACGATACGTATCAATTTTTAAATCCTCTGTACGAATATCAATTTCGATATTGTCATCGAATTCAGGCATAACATCACAAGAAACGAATGAAGTATGACGGCGACCAGAAGAGTCAAATGGAGAAATACGGACTAAACGGTGAACACCTTTTTCTGCCTGTAAATAACCGTAAGCATTATGACCCTTGATGGACAATGTTACTGATTTAATACCAGCTTCATCGCCTGGTAAATAGTCAACCGTTTCCACTTTAAAGCCACGTTTCTCTGCCCAACGTGTGTACATACGAAGGAGCATTGACCCCCAATCCTGAGATTCCGTACCACCTGCTCCTGGGTGAAGCTCTAATATTGCATTGTTTTGATCATATGGACCACTCAATAGTAATTGTAGCTCAAAATCACCCATTTTTTGCTGAAATTCTACTAGCTCTTTGCCTAGTTCTCCTTGTAATTCCTCATCGGGCTCTTCTCGCAAAAGCTCAAGTGTCATATCTAAGTTCTCGTGTGTTTCTAATAAATCTTTATATTCATTTACAATTGCCTTTAAGCCGTTACCTTCATTGATGACAACTTGTGCACCTTGTTGATCATCCCAGAAGCCTGGCTCCAGCATCATTTCATCTAATTCCTGTATGCGTGCCTCTTTGTTTTCTAAGTCAAAGAGACCTCCTAAAATCCGCCAATTTTTTGGCTGAAGTGTCTAACGCGTTACGTACATCTGCTAATTCAATCATGGTTAATCCTCCGAACATTATTAATGGGGCAAACTTGAAAATAACTGTAAGCTTCACACATTCCTTTATAAGTTCAAAATCAATATATGAAATCAGAATGCCTAAATCTCTACTTTTTGTAAGCCCCGTATCTTTTTATTATAACGTTTTTATGTCGGAAAACATACTTTTTTAACAAATCACATAACGAATTAGTGTGTCAATTATTTACCTTAAGCTTCATCCTCAAACATGGAACAACGGCTTGCCACTCTAACGCGATCATATTGAACTAGTAAATGCTTCGTCCGTTTTTCCATTTTATACTTTAATAAAAAAGCACTTTGAATTCGATAGTCCAATGCTTTCACACTTACATCCACAATGATTTTCTTACCATTCATAAATGTGAGGATTGTCCTCTGTTTATCTACAGCTTGATAGTCCTCAATATGGTGAACAGCGAACCAGATACATGCTGGGTGCAGCGGGGACTTACTTGGGAACCATACGATATCACATTGCTCATGAACAACTATTGGATTTTTATTCAGTTTCCCCAGTATCATCTTTGATCCATCGAAGGCTCCTCTTAAACTAGAACCAAAATAACGTAGATTAAAGTCCATTAATTTTGTCGGCGCTAATCTTGAAATATATTGACAATCCCTTTCTATTACACGTGTACACAAGTTTCCAAAGGCATCATACACTGGCATATACAGCATCGTTTCAGTACTCATAATGTCATTTTTATGCATCCCTATTCCTCCTTGTGAATTTTTCGATTCTTTTCAGCAGCGACAAGGAATATACTTAAAAAATAAACGGTATATTCTAAACAGGTGTCTTCCAACGTATTTTTGCTCAAGGAATTTTATATCTCAACATGAATACCCCCTTTTTCTTTAAATTGATCAGTTATATTAATTGCATCTAGAGTGAAACATTCTCTGTAGCATTTAACAGCCATCTAATAGAATTAAATAATCACTTCTACTTACAAAAAAATTTCGCCTTGGCGTAATTGCGTCCGGATTTTGGATTGTGCCATTTGTAGGAAGCTAACCTAAAACCGTCACTTACTGTGACAACGGTTAACTGACCTACATCGGTAAAAACGCCACGTCCTGTGGCTTTACCGAAATGACCGACATCGTGTCGGCCCTCGTGCAGGCCTCCTTTGAAAATCCGTGACATACGCTTTGGGCCAACAGATGTTTTTTGCGCGAAAGCGTAGCGACAGCAAAATGGTTTTGTCTGTGCGAAAGCGTAGCGACAGCAACAGCAAGATGTTGGTCACTCAATCGTTGCCACAGGACGTGGCGTTCTTAGATTGAGTTCCTCTATTTCAGTAAGCGTTAGACACCTACTGAATGAAGATAAAAAGAGTTATTATTTGAGTTATTTCCCTAATTCTTTACAGACATTGTATACCCATAATTTTCAACTGTCCATAAATTCAGACTTTTTCTATTTCTTTTTCTTTTCCAGAAATAGAAAAAAGACCATTTAACGCTATGGTTAAAATGATCTTTTTCATAGTATTTTATTGAGCTGCGCCATGGCAGTTTTTAAATTTCTTACCGCTTCCACATGGGCATAAATCATTACGTCCGACATTTTCAGCCTTACGTACTGGTTGCTTTTTCGGTGCTGGCGAACCATCCTCTTTCGGATTAACAGCTTGACCCTTGGCAACTTCCTCACGTTCTAGGTTACTACGAATTTCTGCCTTCATCGCATATTTCGCTACATCTTCACGGATAGAAGCGACCATATCCTCGAACATAGCAAAGCCTTCTTGTTGATATTCACGAAGCGGGTCATTTTGACCATACGCACGAAGATGGATACCTTGACGTAGTTGATCCATTGCATCAATATGATCAATCCACTTCGTATCAATTGAACGCAATAAAATAACCTTTTCAAATTCACGCATACGCTCTGGTGTAAGCTCTGCCTCTTTTTCATCATAACGTGTATGCACAGCGTCTGAAATCAACTGGTTAATTTCTTCTTCAGATTTACCTTCGAAATCTGCTACCTTCAGGGCACCTTCTTCTAGCAGGTTTGCAGAGACAAAGTCTTCAATTGCTTTTAGGTGCCAATCCTTCCGCTCGCCTTGCGTATACATTCCAACAACATTATCGATTGTTTCTTGAATCATAGACTCAACAAGCACACGCATATTTTCTGTTTCAAGTACATCATAACGCTCTTTATAAATAATCTCACGTTGCTGACGTAGCACATCATCGTATTGTAATAAACGTTTACGTGCATCGAAGTTATTTCCTTCTACACGTTTTTGAGCTGATTCGACTGCTCTCGACACAACTTTTGATTGCAACGGTTGTGAATCATCCATCCCTAGTCGCATCATCATGGATTTCATATTATCAGAACCAAAACGACGCATTAATTCATCTTCTAATGATAGATAGAATTGCGTAACCCCTGGATTCCCCTGACGACCAGAACGACCACGAAGCTGATTATCGATACGACGAGACTCATGACGCTCCGTACCAATTACTGCTAAACCGCCAAGTTCCATTACACCTTCACCAGGTTTAATGTCCGTACCACGACCAGCCATGTTCGTGGCAATTGTGACTGCACCCTTCATACCAGCATTCGCAATAATTTCTGCTTCACGTTCATGGTTTTTCGCATTTAAGACATTATGTGGAATTTTATGTTTATCCAATAAATTCGAAATGATTTCTGACGTTTCAATGGCAACAGTACCAACAAGAACAGGTTGTCCTGCTTTATGGCGCTCTGCAATATCTGCCGCTACCGCTTTGTATTTGCCTTCCATCGAAGCAAAAATTAAGTCTGGACGGTCATCACGAGCAATCGGCTTATTCGTAGGAATCGCCACAACATTCATATTGTAAATATTACGGAATTCTTCTTCCTCTGTTTTCGCTGTACCTGTCATCCCTGCCAGCTTCTGATACATACGGAAGTAGTTTTGGAATGTAATTGTCGCCATCGTCATCGATTCATTTTGAATCTCTACGCCCTCTTTGGCCTCAATCGCCTGATGAAGACCATCCGAGTAGCGACGACCTTTCATTAAACGACCAGTAAAGCCGTCAACAATAATAATTTCGCCCTCTTGTACAACATAATCAACATCATTATGCATACTGACATGTGCCTTTAACGATTGATTAATAGCATGGTTTAAACGTACATGCGTTAAATCAAATAGGTTATCAACACCGAACGCCTTCTCCGCTTTTTCAACACCAGCATCTGTTAAAGTTACACCTTTTGTTGACTCTTCATACGTGTAATCCGTTTCTGCATTTAACATACGAACAAATGCATTAGATTGTTTATAAAGCTGTGCTGATTTCCCAGCCTGACCCGAAATAATTAATGGCGTACGCGCTTCATCAATTAAAATCGAGTCCACCTCATCGATAACCGCATAATGCAATGGGCGTTGTACACGTTCCTCTTTATAAAGCACCATATTATCACGTAAATAGTCAAAGCCTAGCTCATTGTTTGTACTATACGTAATATCCGCCTCATAGGCAGCACGTTTTTCTTCTTTTGACAGACTGTTCAAGTTTAAACCAACCGTTAAGCCTAAGAAATTATACAAATAGCCCATTTCCTCAGCATCACGACTCGCTAAATATTCATTGACTGTCACAACATGTACACCTTTACCAGTAATAGCATTCAGGTAAACAGACATGGTAGCCGTTAACGTTTTACCTTCACCCGTTTTCATTTCCGAAATATTACCTTCATCTAAGGCAGCAGCACCCATAATTTGTACGCGGAATGGGTACATCTCTAACACACGCTTCGACGCTTCCCGACAAACGGCAAAAGCTTCCGCACGAATCGACTCTAATTGCTCTCCGTCGGCATAACGTTTTTTAAATTCTTCTGTTTTCGCTTGTAATTGATCATCTGAAAGCTGTTCCATTTGAGAAGCGAATCCCTCAACCTGGTCAGCGATTTTTTCTAATTTTTTTAGCTCACGTTTATTGAAATCAAATAATTTATTTAATAGGTTTGCCATGAATTTTTTCACTTCCTATATAGTCTCAACTTTCATTTTACCATTGTATAACAGTTTCATGCAAACAGAGTCCCTAGCAAGGAAAAAAGGCTTTAATGAGGCCATAACATGTTGCATTATTACTAGAGGACGTGCGTTTATAGTCGGAGTTCCTTAAGTATGTCCACAAAAAAGGCTCCCGCTATGCGAGAGCCTTTGGTACATATGAAGTTTAAGTTGTTTCGATCAAGCCGTATTTACCATCTTTACGTTTGTAGACAATATTAGTGCCGTTTGATTCTGCGTCTGTAAAGACATAGAAATCATGCCCTAGCATATTCATTTGTAAGACAGCTTCTTCTTGATCCATTGGTTTTAAATCAAATTGCTTTGTGCGAACAATAGAATATTCCTCTTCCTCTGTCGCAACATCAACAGCTGCTTGAGTAGTAGCAAAATAAAGGCCTGTGCCTTCGCGCTCACGGAATTTACGGTTTACTTTTGTTTTATGCTTGCGAATTTGACGCTCTAATTTATCAACGATTAGGTCAACCGCAGCATACATATCATTATGACGCTCTTCTGCACGAAGAGTTAAGTTTTTCATTGGAATAGTAACTTCCACTTTAGTTTGCTTGTCATTATAAACCTTTAAATTTACGTTAGCGTTGGCGTTAACATCTTCGTTAAAATAACGTTCAACTTTCTCGACTTTGTTCTCAACATACTCTCGAATAGCTGGAGTTACCTCAATATTTTCACCACGAATGTTAAAGTTTAACATGTAAACTCCTCCTTTATAACTGCTATACTTTATTATTCTACACAAGTGTGTGGAATTCCTCTAAATTAATTCTTTTTTTAACAAAAATTTTACGAATTATTTTTATCCCTCATTAACCGGCAGCGAAAGCAAAGAAGTTAACTGGGAGATGAACTGCCCGTAAAAACCCTATTGGTGATGACTAATAATCAGTGGGGATAAAAAAACCTCACTGATTAAGTTTCACTGTATTTTTCGCCTCTGCTGCTTCTTTTTTTCGTCGCAATTTCAACTCTTCGACAATCAAATCTTCAACAGCTTCTTGATTATTGAAATTCACGCCGTAGTGCTTGCCTTTACCAAAAGGGCGACTCCAAATGATTTCCCCATAGG
Source organism: Lysinibacillus sp. NPDC097231 (assembly GCF_044761885.1). Taxonomy (NCBI): domain Bacteria; kingdom Bacillati; phylum Bacillota; class Bacilli; order Caryophanales; family Bacillaceae; genus Lysinibacillus; species Lysinibacillus sp. NPDC097231. The sequence goes on from NZ_JBIWDH010000014.1 coordinate 46,186, forward strand.
CTCGTACCTCATGAGTATCAAGTACAAAACGTAAATCAAGAGGAGGAGGATTGACACCTAAATCCACCTCAGTAAACATCTTCAAACCGCGCGGACTAATATCAAGCAAGTCAGCCATTGCCGTTTGTGCATGATTAACCCGTCCATCCTCATAGATTGCAAAAGTTATTTTTATTGGCTCTTCGAATTTAAATCGAAAACCTTCTTGGCGCTTAAATATCATATTCCCACCTCAGTATTTTTTAAACATGTAGTTAGCTTGATTATGACACGATGCATGTTTTACATCTAGAGGGAATAAGTAACATATTTTACCGTTGAAAGACCTAATTTATGACTATCTATACTGAACTAAAGATTCGAGCGAATATGTAATACGGTGGACATTCGCACCTAGCATGCCGTATGAACGTTCCACATGAGTCCGCACAGGTTTGGCGCTTCATCATAATCCTTTTTTTGCAAGTTCATCAAAGGAAAGCAAGCCATTCTAGAATATTTAGATAAGGTGCTTGGCACTTATTACTTCGATTTTCCCTTTAAAAGTGACTCTGCTGTTTTTGCTCGTTTCTTTTTTGGAATTTCTTTTACTCGTTTTCCCATAAATGACTCTGCAATTGGATAAAATGAAGTTACGTCATCAGGATAAATTTCGAAATCCAATGTATAAGTCTCTCCGTCTACCTCTTTTCCAGATGAGAGTAAAACATCCTTAGTTGGTAATAATGGAATTTTCCCATTAGAATGAATAAAAATATCAAACGCTACAAGGAGACCATTTGATAGTAAATCTCTTAAATTTTCAGCATCCATCTGCGTATAATCTTCAGCGGTTAACATCACCAGATGAAAATGATGCATAGCATGTTGATTGTCTTTAACTTCAGCGAGAAGAGTACCAATCGAAAAGTGAGACTCCATTTGTTTAGGGTCAACCTCGATTGATTTTTCAAAAGCAGCCATTGCTAATTCAGGTCGCCCCCCTTTTTGATAAAGGTTTCCTAAGCGATTCCAAATAAATCCATCATTCGGATCTTTCGCAATTTTTTGCAACAAATGTTCTTCTGCATCTGTAGCATATTGATGAGATGTGCCATCGAAGAGCTGTATTTTTCCTATTTGACAAAGATCACTAAACTCATCAGGATTCAGTAAAGTCATGATAGATAGCATGAGTACTTCGTTAGAATCTTCCCATTCTCCCCCAGCATTACAATGAGTGCACCTGAAATAGCCAGGCATTTGGCGTACCGTATTATCTATATCTTCCCTTTTTTCAGGAATATCAATAAAAACAGGGCCGATATCATACTTTCCTTTTCGACCGCAACGTTTACATTGCATCATCATCTCATTTTTCTGAAAGATAGGTTCAATCTTTGATTTCCGATCTATAATCGTTTTTACATATTTCCCGCCTAAATCTTTGTTTATTGGTGACGGAGAAATAGATTCCAGTTCTCTTCCTGTTAAAGCAGAAATTAATTTTGGATTGATCTGTTTTTTCGACATATGTTATCTCCTCTTAATAAATTTAAAGTGTTCATCAATTTTTAAAACCATTATTCAATACATTTTACTTTATGGCATACCAAAAGCACCATTATAAGAATAGGATTGTTTTTAATCTAGTTTCCCAGATTCATCAAATATATGGAGAATGTTATTTACAACGCCTCGTTTGACTAATAATTTTATTTCATTATTACACCAATTTTACCTATTCAGCTTTGAGGTGCGATACTAAGGAAAGTATTCACCAGTTATCTTTATTCTTGAAAAGCAAATAGGCATTCCTCTTCCCCAATGGAGTAAGAGAAAAAAAGAGATGTATGATGCAGCAAATGAATACTTCCATGTACTTTCTACATTAGAAAAACCAAACATCTCAAACGAACAAGTACAATTGCTCAAACAAAAGCTTGATGAACTAAGTCTTCCTTATACTGACAATATTGCCTATTATGCTTTCCTTCAACAAAAAAGACTAATTGTCGAAGAAAAACGAAAGGATTAAAAAGATGAGACCAGTAAATAGAAATAGAAATAGAAATACTCGAACTTATACCGACTATCGCGCTGCTAGAAATGATTTATCTACATCTATTGGATGGTACTGCTCTTATTGTGAAATGCCTGTAAAAAACATGATAGAGATTGAGCACGTTATCCCTGTAAATAGAGGGGGGAAAGAAATAAGCTGGCGTAATTTTTTACTTTCCTGTAAATATTGCAATACTGTTAAAAGTAATCATAACGCTTCTAGAAGTGGCTATCTTTGGCCAGATACGGATAATACATTTTTAGCTTTTCATTATCAATACGGTACAGCAATTACCTATCATTCGAAACTAACAAGTAATGCTATTTTAAAAAATATGGCGATTAGTACAATTAGGCTTTTCGGGCTAGATAGGGAGCCTGGTACTAATCCCCCTCCTACACCTGCTGATACACGCTGGATTTCTAGAAATGATGTATGGAATATAGCCTATGAATCACTAACTGATTTGAAAGAATCACCTAGCAGTGCTACCTTAAAAAGGCAGATTGCCAAAACAGCAGCTGCAACTGGTCATTTTTCAATTTGGATGGAAGTTTTCAAATACGAACCTAGCATGCGACAGCTATTCATCGAAAATTTCACTGGAACTCATCAAAGATCATTCGACAAACAAGGACATCCCCAACCACGTCAACAAGGGCAACTCTAACCGCTACAACATTTTCTCAATGGAGTTTTTTATTGTCCATAGCTAAAAGCTTTCCAGAACCACCTACACAGATGAGAGGTTCAAAGCATATAAGAAAAGAGACCATCATTAATAGATGGCCTCTAATTTGTCTAAATTTGCCCGTTGTTTCCGTTACCGAATTGTTGTTGTCGATTAATGCGAATAACTTCCTTCCATGTATCACGGAATTCCGTCACTAATCCCTCAACTTCTTCAATGCTAGCAATATCGTTTTTAATGTTCGCCTCGACTAAACGATGATTCATATATTCATAGAGAGCAAACATATTTTTTGACACTTCGATGTCCATGTTCAGTGTTGCCATAAGCTCACTAATAATCGCCTGTGCTTTTATAAGATTCGTATTTTTTTCTTCTACATTTTTTTCTTGCACGGCATTTTTTGCCTTATGCAAGAATTTTAAACACCCATTATAAAGCATTAATGTCAGCTCGCCAGGGGAAGCAGTGGTAACACTATTTTGTTTGTACGCGTTTTGTGCTGTTAAATTTGCTGCCAATAAAGGACAACTCCTTTGAAAGGTTACTTTTTTACTAGTTTAAACCATTTTACGAAGAAAAGCTAATAGGGAATTGTTAATTCTTTTTGTCGTAATACATCCCATCCATAACACGAACATCCGCATAGGGATTGAAGTATTGCTCTTCACTTTTTTTCGTTTTTTGGAGGTTTGCCATATCCTGCTTTACAGCGTTCATGACAGCAGCCAATCGTTCTTTAATCCCATTATCTAATTCGAGCAATGTACGATGAATACGGTTTTGTTCATCGAAATGAAAATCTTCCTTAATCAAGTTTTCAATGATTTTCCCCCGCTTGTCCAACATATCATTAATATTGTCGATATATTCGTCGCGCTCTTCACTTTTTGGAATATCACCTAAATGCTTAAATAAATTAGCTGATAACTGCAAAAGTTGATCTAATAGTTGCATAACATTCTCCTACCTTGCTATTTCGAAGCCACCCAGAACCTTAACCTTGCATGAACATACTAGATTGTGAATTAGCCTTATTGATCGCTTGCTCCATAGCTGTGAATTGTTTCCAATAACGTTGTTCTACACTTACCAAACGTTTTTGCATACTACTTATACGAGTATCTAAGTCAATCATACTTTTACCAATATTAAATTGGTTGTCAGTCATTGTCGAACGACCAGCTTTTTTCTCAATCTGTAATTTAAAACTATCAATTGAATCTCTTAAACGTTTTACTATTCCACGTGAATCAACAGTTTTTGATTGGCCAGTAACGGGATCAATGACAGTATCTTCGGCCTTACCTATCTGCGTAAACATTTTCGCAACTTGCTCTGGATCTTTTTCTAATGCGGCACGTAATTTAGTCTCATCAATTACTAATGTACCTCCATCAGTAACTTTGGAGGACGTTGTTATCCCAATTTCTGATAACGAGTCAATTGTACTATCACTTAATCCCCCTATTTCGCCCATGAAGTTTGCTCGCATTTTAGATAAGCCTTCTCTTAAAATTGAATCATTTCTTAGTAAACCACTTCTTGCTTTCTCTTCCCATAACTTAATGTCACTTTCAGACATTCCTTCTCTTTGCTCACTTGTTAGCGGAGCATAGTCACGATATTTAGTCTCTTTTAAAGAGTTATTTAAATCGGTTACTAATCCATTGTAAGTTGTCACAAACTCTTTGATTTTTGTCATCATCGAATCAATGTCATGGGATGCTGACACTGAAACACCGGCTGTAGTAGAGCTATAATCAGTATTAAATGTACCAGTCAACTTGATAGAATAGCCCTGGATATTTAAGGTGTTGGTTTGACTTTCCATTTCTAAATCATTAATTTTGTATTTAGCATTTGTTCCTGTTCCAGATAAGTTAACTGTTGCTTCTCCAGATGGATTAGCATCTGTGTTACTAACAAATCCAAGTTTATTGAATAATGTAAAGGCCGAATTATCGATACTTTCAGATTGATCGTCATTAACCGTTTTCACACTTTTCAATTGAATATCAGCATCCGCATTCGCTTTATTAGTCCCTGTATTATTAGCTGAGATAGACATTTGTCCGTTGGAAAATAAAGCTGTTACGCCTGCACCAGAAGAATTAATTCTTTTCATAAGAGAATCAATAGTATCAGTTGCTTTAAATTCAATAATAGTATCCTTCATTGTACCATCAGCTTGCACTGCACTTATCTTAAATTTCCCATCATTTAATAAACCTAAATGTTGTAGTGAGGTACTCGATGTAGGTGTTTCTGAAGTTCCGCCATGTGTAGCAATCTCTACTTGAGAAAAAGCTTTTGAGGAGCCACCTACAGTTTGGGATACACCAAGTTTAGCTAAATCTGTTTGGCTTCCATTATCAAATTGTAATGTCTTACCATCTTTTGCCTTAATATTTAATTTTCCTGTTTTGGCATCAAATGAAGCATCTAAGCCTTCAGCTTTTAAATCAGCTACTAAATCCGCTATAGTTTTATCAGGATCAATGTTTACTGTTTTAGATGCTTCTCCACCAATAGAAAATGTCAAACTAGATCCAGTAACTCCTAATTCACCTAAAGTCGTCGAAGATTTCGCTAAAATTTCTTTATTTGCATCATTAGGATCTTGTATTTTTATGGCAGAAGACGTATACGATGTTGCGAAACCTAACTGGTCTCTCAAAAATGCCGCGCTATCTACATCGGCTACATCTACTTTTTTCCCCTCTAAAGAGCCTAGTGAAAATCTCCCTGTTTTTTCATCATAGCTCGCTTTTTCAAAACCTGCCGCTACTAGTTGGTCGACTAAACCTGGCTGACTAGGAGAAGCCTCTCCTTTAGTCGATACTTTTGTATTAGAATCAATATTAATGAATTTCTCTTCCCCATCAACAATCAATTTGATTGTTCCTTGTGCAATTCCAAGATCCGTTACATTATCAGTAGCTGTAGCATTTCTATAAGTTGTCTGTTCTACTGTTTTTGCACCGGATGTCGCTGCAGTAGCAAGTTCTTTAACTCCTTGAATATTTAGAGAACTTGAAGCACCTGTACCAGCAGTAATGGATACTTTATCCGCATTAGCACCAGATATTGTAGTAGATTTTTTTACAAAATTACTAGATACTAAAAAATTATCGAATAAGTATTTACTAAATGTATCTATTTTTGTATTTACGCTACGATAAGCATCTCGTTGCCATTCATATGTTGTCTTTTTTTGTTGTAATTTGTATAGTGGTACTCGTTCTGCAGACATTAATTTTGCAACTATACCATCAATGTCCATACCCGAAGCTAAACCGCCAATTCTAGTTACCATTTTATTTCCTCCTAAATTTCTTAAATTTTTTCGTCTACAATCATTCCTACCATTTTTTGCATCTCATAGAAAGCATCTAATAATTTCTTCGGTGGGATCTCTTTAACAACTTCATTAGTATTTTCATTCACTACAGTTACATAATACTTTCCAAGACCTTCATGATATACAAACTTTGAAGAACTATAATTAGTTTTTAGAAAGTCATTAATTGCATCAACTGCTTGTTGCAGCTTTTCTGGTGATATATCTCTCTCTTCCCCAACAGCAGTTACCGTTTGTGGGATAGATTCAGTTGTACTATTAAGCTCCACATTACCTTGTACATTCGCAGTCTTCGCATTATTTGAAGCATTCATTGCATCGATTGATTGCCCCTGAGTAACAATACGCATTATCTTTAACCTCCTAAACATTTGAATTTCTTATATGTATTATCGGAAGTATTTTGTGAAGTTTCACGTTTTTGGATAAACAAAATGACTTAGTCTTTTTAAGTTTTATAAAGAGAAGAGAGACATGATGAAATAAATTGAAAAGGTAAATTTATGAGGTACTTAGTGATCAAATATATTAAAAAATAAATATGTCTGATCAAATTAACCTTAGTATAGAAAACCTTAATCTAGCTTCGTTATACAAACTCTTGTCATAAACAAATTTATATCTCCCATACTCTAATACGAATTTTAAATACTACATTTGCCTTGTTTATTAATTGAAGGAAGTCCGTTTATATCAATCCTCTTTTGTTTTTCTTTTTAATAGTCTTCGCAAAGAATGCTCGAACCTTTTTTGTAAATATGGGAGATTTAAAAAATGAATGGGTATTTTAAATCCCTCATATTTACAATAACAACTATATTATTTACCATTAAATTACCATTTAAAATTAAATATTGGAAGCTCATTTGTATAGTCTACAGTTATGACAGTCTGAGAAAGTTTCACCTGATAATTACTTTCTTTCTCTTTTTTATTAATATGATAAATATCCTCTGACATTATATAACCAACTAACTTTATAAAATCTGCATCTAATCCATGATTCGTTGACTTAAAAATTTCACCATCAACTTTTGTCTCATCAATAATGTGAAAATCACAATATGGTACAAATCGGAAAATTTCTTCTTTTTCTTTTTCAGATACTAAATTATCTGTAGTCCCTATAAAAGATTTAATATAAGAATTATTTTCAAATTCCTTATAAAGTGTTTTTAATGAAAGAGCTTCCTGATCAATTGCTAGTTTACTAACTAGATATTCGAAACTTACATTAAAAGTACAATTATTTATTTTCATAGCAAGTACTCTTTTATCATTTAAATAACTCGGTTGAATCCAAGCAGCGTTATCTATAATTAAACTCAGTAAATGTGGTGTTAGACGATTCACTAAATGCAGTAAATATGCTCCTTGCGATTGTCCCCATCCAATTACCCTTTTTTCATTGAATGTCAATTTATTTCCCTTTAATAAAACTTTTACTGCCTCTATTGCGGTAATAATATCAATCGCTTGCATGTATGATAGATCCGCAAATTCATCCAATGATTCATCTAAATTTTCTTGTGCGTACACATTTACTTGTTTTGTCGATAAGATTGATAGCAGTCTTTGAGGTTCATCTTTAATTTGTTGCATCTCTTCTTCTAAAAAGAGATGTGCAATTTCTGAAAAAGGTGTCTTTAAAATTAAATTTTCACCGCCTTGCATAAAACGATGACCGAAATAATCACATTGGAGTGTTACAACGTTATATAAATCCGCAAAATTTATAAGCATTTTTTTATATACCTTTGACTCAATGCTTGCTCCAAAACCTGGAACTAGTATAAATAAGCCAGTATTCTCGTTCACTCCTTGAGTAGGGATAACAAAATCAATTCTTAAATCGCGATCATTTGCACCAGTATAAATATTATAATGTGCTGGTATCTTTATACTTTGAATAGTTTCCATAATATAGTCCCTCGACCTTTTTCAAATAATATTAAGCATTTTAACATTATAATAGCTGCTAATTTTTGTTCATCGGAAATCACAAGCTACACCTCTTTATTAGATTTTCAATATTTTGGGTGTAGTTCACCTTTTAAGAGAGTCTAGTATCTTTCCTCCATCAAAAAAAGTATATAGAATAATTAAATATTATTATTCTCACATCGAAATGCTCCATTAACAGAAATATAATACAATATCCCTATTCAACACGCTCAGTAATTTTATTAAAACTCCTTCCTCTATTTATAAATCTTCAAATTTTATAGGCTCACCTGCAAAAAAGTCTTTTTGAGCTTTTTTATTTAGAAGATGATTATAAAATTTTGGCTCCAGACCGTAACCTGGTCGAACAATTTTAATATTATCTTTAGTAAATTCTTCACCTTTTTTTATATCATTAGATACATAAATAGAGCGACGGAATTTTAATGATGCTTTTTCCCTTTCTGTAGGACCATAAGTAACTTTCCCCATTGCCAACCAAGCTCGCTCTGTTTCTTCTACAAGTTTCTTCATTTCATTTGGCTCCATGGAAAAAGCTGCATCAACTCCACCATCAGCTCGATCTAATGTAAAATGTTTTTCAATGACTGTTGCACCTAATGCAACACTTGCTACAGCCACCCCAATCCCCAACGTATGGTCAGATAATCCGATTTGAACATCTTCAAACAACTGCTTCATATGTGGTATTGTTAAGATATTAGTGTTTTCAGGTGTTGCCGGATACGTACTTGTACATTTTAACAACACTAGGTCTTTACATCCTGCTTCCTTAGCCGTACGGACCAGCTCATCTAATTCGGCCAATGTCGCCATTCCAGTCGATACAATCATTGGTTTTCCTGTAGACGCAACTTTTTTTATAAGTGGTAAATCTGTATTTTCAAAAGAGGCAATTTTATAGAGTGGTACGTCTAACTCCTCCAAAAAATCAACCGCTGTTTCATCAAACGGCGTACTAAAAGCAATCATACCTAGTTCTTTAGCACGATCAAAAATTGGCTTATGCCATTCCCATGGAGTGTAAGCTTGCTGATATAATTTATACAAATTTTGCCCATCCCATAGACTTGTACTATCATTTATTTGGAAATCTGGATTATCTAGATTTAAGGTCATCGTATCTGCTGTATACGTTTGAATCTTTAATGCGTTAGCTCCTGAAGCAGCAGCAGCGTCTACTATTTCTAAAGCTCGATTTAGGGATTGATTATGATTCCCTGACATTTCAGCAATAATGAATGGTTTAGAAAGTGAGCCAATTTCAAAACTCTCTATCTCAATTTGTTTCATTTAAATCGCTCCTCTAGCTCTAAGTTCAATTCTATTCTCTTTTCTTCCCATTCTTCGGCAAATAAACTATAAATATAAATATCTTCGTAGTTTTCATTTCGCTTTATTTGTTTACGTAATGTACCATCTAATTTAAACCCTAATTTTTCATGAAAATTACAACTGATTTTATTTGATTCAATAACTTCCGCACAAAGTTTTCTAAATTTTAATTCTTTAAAAATAAATTCAAGAGAAGTATAGCCTAATAATAAACCTGTACTTTTTGGTGCTTTTTTTTCTCCTATATAAAAACCCCAATAACACCTATCGGAATATTCATCTATATTATTAATATTTATCACACCATAATCATCATTCTTAATACTAAAGATTTTAGAAAGTTTATTATTGTTATTCTTTAATTCATTGAACCAATTCATATGTTGTTGCCATAAAATAATGTTATCGTTAAACATTACAGATCTAATATGTTCTTGGTTGCGCCATGCTAAAATTTTTTCTAAATCATCTATAACTATATCCCTAAGTGATGCATTTAGCACTGTATTACATCCCTTCATGATATTAAATTAATACAACTTTTTCTAATACGAGACAATTCATCAGAATCTCTATATAATAGTTCAAGATTATTAAGAACTTGCTTACCATTTACTTCATTAGAGACACCTAGATAAATAATCGCCCCCTTATTTGCCACTGCTTTTGCAACTTCTACTTGATTCTTAGCAACAGCAATGACAATTGAAGGTAGTCCTAAAAAAACTCTTTCCCAAGTAGTAGCTCCACCTGCACCAATAGCTAAATCAGCTTTAGCCATTATTTCAGCAATATTATTAATTTGACAATAAAAATTAATATTTTTATGTGTAAAAGAAATATCTTTTATACGTTTTTTATTCTGATTTGAATTGCCTACAACAACATCAACCTCAAAATTATATTTTTCTATTAGGGGCATTATTGAATATAATATTTTCTCTGTTTCATTTGTTGGGTCACTACCACCAAAGAAAATAAATAATCTTTCTATCTTACTATTAAATGTTTTTAAATTCTTTTTAGCTTCGATAAATTCTTCTCGTAACAAAGCATATCTTGGCCCTAATAACATTCTTGTTGAAGAAGGGACCAAACCTTTATACCTATTATCCATATTTATATAAAAATTTTGATCAAGTAAAATATCGCAGTCGTGCTCGCGATTTGCCAAATCATCAATAACCATTATTTTTTTTGTAAAAGGCTGTACCATCAATTCCCATTTAATGTCAATTGAGTAGTGGTCGATAATTAACTTTTCCACAGAATTTTTTCGTATTATGTCAATAGTTTCCTTAGCATCTATTTCCCATTGTTCCGATACATATGTCCATAAAGAACCTTCATTAATAGGCAATTTAAATACATGGAAGCCTTGCTGTTCTATTAAATCTATACAGTCACCCTCTGCGCTTCTACAAATAAATGCAATAGTATTTCCTTCTTTTTCAAGTCTATGAGCTAAAGTTAAACAACGCATTACATGTCCTGTGCCTATTTCGAATGAAGCATCTACTCGTATAAATACGTTCATACTATCACCTATAATTTCTTTTGTTCAATATGAGCATTAATATGAAACCAATCAGGATTTTCTTTCATCACATTTACTGTGTCTTGTAAAGTGAATCGAGGATTTTTAACGTATAATGCTTGGATTATATTTTTAATCAGATCTAAATCCTCTATTGTATCTACTGTCCAGCGAAAATTGCTATAATCAAAATCATTAATCACATTAGCAATTTTAAAAATATCAGGATTTGTATAAAAAAACGCAGTTACATGCTCACGATCTCTTTCTAATGTTGCTTCATTATAAGCTTTTTCTAAAGCTGCAAACGTAAAAATTTCAGTATCTAACCCTCGCGGATATGTACGCTCCAGTGTATTAGAGACGTAATCGAAATAACCAAATTCTAGAAAAAAACCAATTACTTTATCAACTACATGTACATCAATGATAGGACAATCAGATGTAATTCTTACAATAGCGTCTGCGTGAAATTCAACTGCTGCTTCATAATATCTTGCCAATACATCTGTTTCAGAGCCTCTATAATACGGGCTATTTTGTTGTTCACAAAAAGCGACAATTTTATCATCTTGTTCTTCTCTTGTTGTAGCGATGACAAATTCGTCAATGAATGTACTATCGTTTAAACGCTCTAGCTGATAGGAAAGTAATGGCCTTCCGTCTATTTCTTTCAATACTTTCCCAGGTAAGCGTGTTGAGCCCATTCTCGCTTGAATAATTGCTACAACTCTCATTTACTCACCTTCTCCAACTCACTTAATACTGCTACGACTACATCATATACATCACTATCTGTCATTTTTGGAAAAAGCGGAAATGTAATCATTGCCTTATATAACGCTTCAGCTTTTGGCATTGAGCCTTCTTTATAGCCTAACTCCCGATAATATGACAATGTATGGACAGGTATATAATGCACGTTCACACCAATGTTTTGCGCCACTAATGCATCAAATACTTCCTTACGTGTTGCATTAAGTTTTTCAAGATTTAATTGAATAACATATAAGTGCCAGCTTGAATAACTATCTGGAAGTAGCTGTGGTGTTATTAATAACTCATTATCTTTAAACGCTTCATCATACATTTGTGCAATTTCACAACGGCGGGCAACAAAACGATCAAGCTTTTCCATCTGGCTTATTCCCAAAGCAGCTTGAATGTCTGTCATTCGATAATTGTAGCCCAAAAACTGCATATCATAGTACCAAGGACCATCATTTTTTTTTATTATACTTCTCGTATCTCTCGTAATACCATGTGAACGGAATTGTAATAGCTTTTTATAATAGAATTCATTATTTGTTGTAATGACTCCACCCTCACCGGTTGTGACATGCTTCACAGGATGAAAGCTAAACATCGTCATGTCACTTAATGCACCAATCTTTTGTCCTTTATACTTAGCACCTAGTGCATGTGCTGCATCTTCAATTACAATTAAGTTATGCTTCTTTGCTATAGCATGAATTTCATCTAGCTGTACAGGTTGTCCTGTAAAATGCACAGGAATGATTGCCTTCGTTTGTGGAGTGATATTCTTTTCAATTTCTGCTGGATTTATATTATATGTATCTTCCTTAATATCTGCAAAAACAACTGTACCGCCTACATAACGTACACAGTTTGCACTTGCCGCAAAAGTTATTGGTGTTGTTATCACTTCATCGCTTTCATCAATGCCTGCTGCAAAACATGCCCCATGCAAAGCAGCTGTGCCGTTTGAAAAAGCCACTGCGAATTTTGCACCTACATAATCAGCAACCTTTCGTTCAAAGGAAGCAATTGTTGGACCAGTCGTTAAGTAATCACTTTTTAAGACCTTTACTACTGCTTCAATGTCATCATCTTCAATCCATTGCTTACCATAAGGTAAATATGAATCTCTCATCGTCATTCACTCCTTACAGAATGGACTATTTTTTCTACCTAATTACATATATCTGACTCTAAAAAACAATAATTTTTATTAGGAATACCTTTGTAGAAATAAACTATTATGAAGGATCGAGTTTATTTGTTTAAAAGCCTCTTCTAATTCTTGTAAATAAATTTCGTGAATGTTAACAATACTTGATATCATTTCAGTTTTCACTTTTGTTTTATTAGAAACTTTTATACTAGCATTTAATTTTTCGTTTGGTATTTTTAAAGGATTCGATAAAAATAATTCAAAAAATGCATTATCTTGTATTAGTCTCATTTTATCGCTATATTCTTTTAAAGCATTAACTACCTCTGTAAAATCTTCTTGTTGTTTTATACTTCTTAAAGTTTCTTTTAATTTCTCATATTGTTCTATAAAATGAATACTTTCATTTCGAATCGAATTTAGCTTTTGTATATTTATTTTTTGTTTTCTTTCAACTTTCCCCCATTCTTGATAAACAACCTTTTTGTTTAATTCTGTTTTTAATAACTTGCTTAAGTTTTTAAATGGAGCGCCTTCTATTCGTGCACCATCTTTTGTAGTATTAATTACATGTAAATTTAACATTTGAATTGCTGTTTCCATATCGGATTTCATTTGTAAAAAATGTAGATTTGTTTTTACTTTATGACCATTTACATCGATGACTTCAATAACTGTTTTTTCATCTTTCATTTGTACTTTATTATCAGATAAAGTACTTTTTTCTTTATCGAATCGGTCGATTCCTTCTGCATAAAACTTTCCTTGTTTAAATGCAAAATTCTGTCCAACTAAAATTACTTTGCTTACTTGCAATACGTTTAATACTTGCAAAATTATTACTGCAATGGATGATGCATCGTAAATAATAGGGCATTGTAGTTTAGATAATAGCTCCTGGGTAAAATGATCTTGTGATGTGTTAAAATAAAATTTAGGACCAGTATAAAATTCCAAGGTTTCATAACCAACTGTTGTAGCATAAATCATTGGGATGTTATCAATATTACGGTTATAAATCTCCTCAAAGAGCTTATAATTATGTTGCTGTGGATCATACGTACAAACAGCATCTGGAATAATTACATTCTTAATTAAGGTTTTATTAGCTGAACCTACTGCAAATATATACGCAAGCCCTTGTTCTTTAATAGCTCTTAGGTTTTCTAACTCCTCTGTTAATGATGGACCTGCACTAACTAAAATTACAGGCTTACCTTTAAAATACTTCTTTTTTTCAAAAATACTTTGACTGTTTAAGGTTTCCTTAAAATTTTTTATAGCATTAATTGTCCAACGCATTGAAAATTCTGAGATTGTTGAAATATCATTCCCCGTTAAAAGTAAAAAGTTTTTGAAAGCCTCATTAAATTTTTTTACCTTTTCCGGGAATAAACGTTCATATACCGGTGGAGTAATGATGACGAACTTTTGATACACTATTTCTCGTAATAATTGCAATGATTGTTCAATTGGCTGTTGTGGATCTTCTACTAAAAAATGCTCCAATTCCTCTAATTGGATTTGTGTAGTATTCTTTTGATTTACACATAATTGTGCTATTTGCAAAAATGGCTCATAAACAGATACAAGTTTTTCAGGAAACTTTTCAATGAATGCCTGCAGAAAGTAACCTAATCCAACACCGTAAAAAATAATATGCTCTGCATGTTCAATTTTCTCATGTTGACTTTCTATAAAACGTTCTGCTTCTTGAATTGGATCATACTTACTATGTAGCATCACTTTTTTATTTCCTAATTCAACTTGAAGTGTAGGAATATCAAGTTTACTTGGTAAAAGTTCTATATTCATTTTTCCACCTACCTGTAATTGTATTTTACCTCTCCTATAAATATCATTTTTTATTATTTGGATTTCCTAGTTAATATAATTGATGAAATACTCTTTTTTACTTGATGTATAAACTATTTTCTGAATCTGAACTGATGTAGCTTACTGGCCTGCTTCATAAATTACTTCTATAAGTCTACATGTCCTCTAATAAAATACTCAATTGCTCTACTGTAAGCCATTCAATATTATTGTCACTCGTATAAGCAAATCCATCTGGTAATGACTTTCCACCTTCTGCATATTTCTTTGACCACCATGGAAATTCCGGTTGGATAATATAATAATCATCAAATTCAACCGTATGCCGTGCATCATCCTCCATAATCATCGCTTCATGCAACTTTTCACCTGGACGAATGCCAACAATCTCAATGTTACACCCCGGAGCAATAGCTTTGGCTAAATCTATAACTCTCATACTTGGAATTTTTGGTACAAAAATTTCACCACCATGCATACGTTCTAAATTATCAAGTACGAATTGTACTCCTTGTTCTAATGTTATCCAAAAGCGTGTCATCCGTTCATCTGTAACAGGCAATGTACCCGTTTCTTTTATCTTCTTAAAGAATGGCACAACACTTCCTCGACTTCCCACTACATTACCATAACGCACAACTGAAAAACTTGTTTTCTTTTCTCCTACATATGCATTAGCTGCCACAAAAAGCTTATCAGAAGCTAGTTTTGTTGCTCCGTAAAGATTTACTGGTGAACATGCCTTATCTGTTGAAAGTGCAATCACTTTTTCCACACCACAGTCAATTGCAGCTTCAATAATATTTTGTGCACCATTAATATTCGTTTTGACTGCCTCAAATGGATTATATTCACATGCATCCACATGCTTCATCGCTGCCGCATGAATGACGATATCAACACCATCGAATGCACGATGTAAACGCTCTTTATCACGAACATCACCAATAAAAAAACGCAAGCGTGAATCAGCAAACTCCTGCTTCATTTCGTATTGTTTCATCTCATCACGACTAAAAACAATTACCTTTTTTACATCTAAGGTTAAAATCTTATTAATAAATTTCTTACCAAATGAGCCAGTTCCCCCTGTGACAAGTACTGTTTTATTTTTAATAGTCTCCATACTATATTAAATACCTCAATTCAACTTTATTTTATTTAAACATATTAGCTACTTATTAAGTATATATCGGCTAAACTATGAGAATCTAAAATATTCAACAAAATACGTCACATCTATTAAAGATGTGACGCTATCTTCTTCAACCTAGTAATTTATTTCACAATAAAAAACAGATTGGTTATTTGATAAAATTTTAAAAATACAGGATAATTGAACTGTTAAGAAAGAGTTATTCTATATTAAATTTTTTATTCCAAACACCAAACTCATTTTGCTCAAATAGGTTGTGGTTATACCATTTGTCTGCTATTTCCCAAAATTCCTTAATTGTTATACCTACAAAGTCACAGTAATCATCAAGAATTTTTTGATCCAACTTATGATCTTTCTCATTCACTAACTTAATCGCTTCTTCTCTGGACATCTTTCCACTTCTAATATATCTTGACGCCATTTCAGTTGTACTTGAATGGCCAAACTTAGGATACTTAAACCATTGGTTAATTAAATATGCTGGACTATCAATTTGATTATAATTTTCTATAGTTCCTTCTCTAGCCCATTCATGTTCCATATGTCTAAACCCATGTCTCTTAGCAATTTCATAATTATTATGCGTATCCCATTTTACAAAATATGATAGATATATAGGCTCTAATTGTGCTTCTTCAACCTCATTAATTGTTGGCTGCTTTATACTATTTAAATCTTTCATTGTAATACCGTCTTCAAGCCATTTGCTCCAATCGATTGGTTTAACAACATCATTCTTGTATTGTTCTTTAGCTGAATATGTTTCTTCTTTTTGAGATCCTCCATATTCATAATTCACATTTTCCCCATATATCAGTAACTTCAAACCCATGTTCATACATAGTCTAACAGGAGATGCATAAATTGCTGCATCAATATACCATGTAGGTGATCCCAACTGTTGAAGTCCTTTTAACATCATTTTCTTACCAACTTTTTTATTTAACGAAAGTGTTAATATATCACAACCAAATGATTCAGAAATATTAGCTTTATTTTTTATTCCTGTTTCAGTCCAACTCCAGTTATCCACTGAAATCAATAATGGATTCATTCCCATTAGTTCTTTTATTACATACACTTGAAAAGTAGAATCTTTACCACCAGAAACAGCTATTGCACAATCATATCCATCCCCGTTACACCCTCGATACTTATCACATAGTTCCTTTAGTTCATTAAATCGTTTATCCCAATTAATATTTTTCTTTTTATCATAATTATTACATGCTTCACAAACACCATTTTTATCTAACCTTAAACCTGGTCTAGTATTTGGCATAACACACTTCTTACAAAACTTTATATATGTATTCATTCTTTCACTTCCCAAAATTAATTTTCAACCACTTATTTAACTTATTAAATTCTTTTTCGGCAATAACTTTTAATTTTTCACTAATACTTTTAGATAGATCAATATATTTACTATTATTCGATAGATGATCTATAATCATTATTTCTAATTCTTTTGAAAATCCTACTTTTCTAACATCAATGAACTGTTCAGATTCAATACTTTTATATAAATTCTTTATCTGTATATAATTTACTAATCCAATCACATTTTTCTTTAATGCATAGCCAACTACATTAGAATGAAATCTCATACCGATAATCAAATCAGATTGATTATATAATGAGAATATATAATTATGCCCTTTTTCACCAAGTAAATATGGTGCAACTTTAATGCAATTTCTTCTCACTTTATCATTCAAATTATCTAGCACATCATAGATTGCCTTTAAATCTCTAAAAATATGTGGTACAAAGATAATATTTAAATTGTAATTGTACTTTATACTTAGACTTTCAATCATTTCTGCCATATTATTTATAAATGTCTCATATGAAATCTCACCTAAATTTTTCGAAAATCTTATCTCGGACATATCTCCTGCTATATTGATTAAAATATTAATTTTATCTTTTTCAATTTCATAGTGCTCAAGGTTTTCTACCTGAGTGAAAAAACCTCCATCAGGTATTTCCGATATTTTTTCTTCATATCTTGTATCATATAAGGACTTAATGTTAGTTATCGCACCATCATTTCTTACACTTACAAAATAAAGACTTTCTGAAGTTAAATAGTCTAAAAATCCTTCGAATTTTTCAATATTACCTTTTTCAACGCCTTGACCTAAATCACAACCTAAAGCATAAAATAGGATTGGAGTTTTTATTTGTTTTATGTAATTCAATCCTAAATCAATAGAAGTTCCTGTTTCCGAATCATTTACCCATAGTTCAAAGTAATTACCCCCTCCAATCACAACTAAATCAAATTCATTAGCTTCTTTAACAAACTCTTCCGAATTAAATATCCATTCCCTCCAATAAAAACCCCTTATTTCTTTTTCTGTTATTACAAAATCAAAATCAAGAAAATTATCTCTTAAGTATTTAAATCCAATATGATTTGCATTGTCGCCTATATTTCCAATGAAACTTGCTATGTGTAAAACTTTTAGCTTTTTTTTCATTTTTATTTAACTCCCATTAAATAGTAATCAACTCAAACTTGTCGCCTAACAATTAATTAAAAGTTGAGTCTGTATTGAATATCAGTTTTTATAAATTACCTAAACCATACAAAACCTTATTCATCAGTATAGTATATTAGTACTTAATCAAAAGAGGGTCTTCAAATCCTGTATGTGACAACACAAAGATAACAGCACCAACTCTTCTCAATAGTCTAATTTCAATTATTTATTTAATAGTGGTTTCCCTTTTAGAAGTGATAGTGGTTCTTTTAAGCCCACAAATTATTTCTCCATAATAAACTACCATTTATAATTAATAGTATTAAATACTTTTTGTCTCGGAATATCCCAAATTTCCTCTCCTTTAATTACTTCCAAGAAATTCTCCTTACTTTTCCCATCCCCGAAGTAATTAGTCCTATTACCATTTCCTTCTTTCCCAACCTTCTCAATAGCCATCAAGATTTCCTCTGTATTTTCTTTACAATTAATAATAGTTTCATATACAAATCTATTTTCTTGACGCGTTCCGAGGTTAATACTCGGTAATCCAATTACTGGAGCTTCGTGAATGCCAGTACTAGAGTTACCTATAATATATTTGGCATTCTTTAAAAACTCTATGAAAAATTCAAATCTGATAGATGGAAAACATTTCACATGATCATAAGCTTCAAATACTTTATACTCTTCAAGTATTACTCCATACCCGTGGTCATTATTAGGATGAATAACAATATAATTATCATTACTTTTACAAATAGCACTCACCACTTGGTTAATATTATTTCGTAAATTTTCAATTTCTGTTGTCACTGGATGATACATAAATATTGCATATTCATCAAAATTTATTTGGTATCGATTTTTTATTAATTTAAAATCTATTGTTGGTTCTTTTGTAATTATGTCTATATCAGGTGAGCCAATTACGTAAATAGAGTTTTCATTCTCTCCAAGTTGTAACAAACGGTTTTTTGCTTCATCATTAGAGACAAAATGAACATGGGCCAATTTAGAAATAGAATGGCGTATTGATTCATCAATTGTACCTGAAATCTCACCACCCTCTATATGCGCTACTAAGACATTATTAATAGCGCCTACAATAGCTCCCGCTAAAGCTTCAACTCTATCACCATGTAAAATAATCATATCAGGCTCAAGTTCCCTAATAAAACGACTAAATCCATTAATAGTATTTGCTAAAACTAAATCCATAGGTTCTTCAATTATCTGATTCATATAGACGTGTATGTTTTTAAAACCGTCCTTTAAAATCTCTGTCTTCGTATCACCAAACGCTTGCAGTGTATGCATTCCTGTAACGAATATATGACATTCATAATTTTCTTGCTCTTCAATAGCACACATTAAAGGTTTCATTTTCCCATAATCTGCTCTAGTTCCTGTTAAAAATAAAACTTTTCTTTTATGCATCGATATCATCCCAATTGAAGTATTCATCTTCGTTAATTTTTATAAATTCGGTTGATTAATCATTACCATAATACATGTTATTTTTTTATCATACGGGCTTTTATTTGTAGAAGAATTTCTTCTTCTCCCCCTCATAGACGTAAATGTTTTCATTACATAATTCAATAATCATTCGAATTCTCCACTAACATACTCTCTAAACTTTCTTAAATCGTAGGCATTATCAATATCGATAATTAAATCTTTATTTAGATAAGCGCACAAATTATCATTTAGACTTGTCTTACTGGTAAAATTCTCATCTATTTTATTAATATATATACTACCATCTACAATATATATAGGTTTAAAATCCTGTCTTCGCACGGTGCTGTTTTCATTTAATATCGGTTGTAACGTTCCATTCTTATCTATAGTCCTCATTAAAATAGGATGTTGTTTCACCATTGAAACACTTACTAAACTTTGTTGATTTTTATCTATAATCTGTTCAATAGCTTTATCAATATGTATTGTTTTTCGTAATGGCTGTGTGGGCTGTAAAAGGACAACATAATCATAATTTTCCGGAAGATTCTTGATTACATGGATAAGGGTATCAATTGTTCTAGATTCATCTGTTGCTAGTTCTTCTGGACGTAAAAATGGCACATCCGCTCCACTTCCCCTACTTATCTCAGCAATTCTCTCGCTGTCTGTTGAAACAATTATTCTATCTAAATACATAGATTTCAGAGCTGCTTCTATTGTGTATGAGATTAAAGGTTTGTCAGCAACCTCAATAATATTTTTATTAGGAATACCTTTACTACCTCCGCGAGCAGGGATTACAGCTATAAAACGTTTACCTTTATACATTATTTATTACACCTCATTTAGAAAAAGATATTATGATTTGAATCTATAAATTTCGCCATATCGCCAAAATATTCAATTTTTACTTTACTGTTACCAAACAGTTAAAAATCAAATATCGGTATTTTATTTAAAAAATATCGAAAAACATTTCTTCAATACTAAAAGTTTAAATATTTATGAAAGCTCTTATATTTACCCATGTTAATATCGATTATTAATCAACCATGCTCCAATCAATATGTGTATCTGCCTTTATAGAGGTAGTTGCTACTTTACCTAATACATTATTATAGTCAATTGCTTTTATATCACCAGTACCTGGTCGTTTCACCCAAATATTTTCTTTTGTAAAGAACTCTCCTTTTTCTATATCTTTTATTGCTACAACTGTTGCAAAAGCAAAAGCAATTGTCACTTGTTCTTCATCCGCAGCTTCTTTAGTTCCACCACGCATTTTCGAAATCTCTTTGCTTCCTTGAATAAGTTCGCTTAATTCCATCGGTGTCATTGAACAGATAATATCAGGACCCAGACGTTCTTTACTATCTGTAAAATGACGTTCTAAAATACTTGCACCTAAAGCAGTTGCTGCTAGACATGCATTATTATTTAGTGTATGATCTGATAGCCCCATAACTGCATGTGGAAAGTTTTTTTGAAGTTGTTGCATACCTCCAAGTCGAACTAAATTAGGTGGCGTTGGATATACATTTGTACAATGTAATAGAGCATATGGTACATTGTACGATTCTAAAATCTCTACTGTTTTTCTCACACTTTCAATATCATTCATACCAGTGGATACAATCATTGGTTTTCCGAAAGATGCAATATGTTCTATTAAAGGGTAGTTATTGCACTCCCCAGAGCCAATTTTATATGCAGGCACATCCATTCTCTCCAAACGATCTGCAGCAGCACGCGAGAATGGTGTACTAATAAAAATCATACCTTTAGATTCCACATAATCCTTTAGCTCTTTTTCATCTGCCTCATTCAGTGCACAGCGAGCCATTACATCATAAATTGATACATCTGTATTACCTGGAATGACTTTTCTCGCTTCTTCACTCATTTCATCTTCAACAATATGTGTTTGATGCTTGATTATTTCTGCACCTGCCTCCCATGCAGCATCGACCATTTCTTTTGCCACTTTAAGTGAACCTTCATGATTAATACCAATCTCTACAATCACCACAGGAGGAAAATCCATACCAATTTTCCGTCCCTCTATTTCTAAAAATGATTTTCCAATCATTCGAATGTCTCCTTTCAATAAATACCTATCTAAATAAATTTTTTTTAGTTTTCTCTACACAACATCGAGGTTTTTACAATTTCAAAAAAATCATTTCTGTCAATAACAGAGGTAAAATTAATTTTCGCTCCTGATTCTGCGGTATTATATACATCTACTTTTACACTTTTCATTTTTACGTTATACCAATGTAAAAACGCATATAAATTGGAAGTTGTGTTAATTATACGCCCATTATTAGCTAAGACTTCTCTCACTCTATTTGAATTATTAAGCTCTCTGGAAACCGATAAAGTTGCATGAGATTGATTTCCTACGAAGCCTAAATCTTGGCCAAATAATATAATAGTTTGATAGCCTAGCAATTCCAGAAGGCTAAATGTGGAAGTGCCCACAGAGCCACCTGTTTCTATTATCGGACATAGTTTTTCCTTTGCCACTTTTTCAGCTAAACGATAACCTTGTTGAAACAAAATGTAACGCTTTCCCGAATGAGATTTAACTGCTCTATGATTAGCTGTAGATAAATAATAAAGTGGACCGTTATACTTAACGTTAAATAGTTGTTTTGCAATAGAATCATTGGCATCTGAAATTACAGTAGCTGTAGGTACAATATTATGTTCAACTAATTTCTTTAAAACCGCACCTACAACATATATATCAACATATTCTTGTTGATCCTTCAACCAATGTATCGTTTCATCAAGAGATGGTCCGGCGGCAACTAAACAAGCTACCTTTCTTGTTGGTGCTGGATAGCGGCCGTCATCATCTAATTTCATATTTTCTTTAAAGTTAATAGCCATCAATTCTGAATTTTTTTTATATGTCATTTGATTATTCTTAATAATATCTAGGATATTAAATAGTGGATGCCCATCACCTATCGCACGCAACCACACATTAGGAAGTAACACTTGGATATCAGCATGTATTGGAAAATCATTCAAAATATTTGTAATTTGAATGTGTTCCTGTTGCCACCAGGTTACATTTTTGTTTTTTGAATAAAATATCTCTAATTCCTTCTTATCAAAATAGTAAACAGTTATTCTTTTTCCTTTTACAGTTTCAGCAAGTGCCTTTAGATGATAACCTAATCCAAGTCCAATCAATAAAAACTCATTACTTTTCATATCACACTCACTGGTAATCCAACGTTTGGCATCCTCTATCGGTCGATAATTACTATAAATAGATACTCCGTTTAGTTGTAAAGTAGGTTCACCATTTTTAGCACTTGTTAAAGACCAATTCATCATTATTCTAAACCAACAATTGGTTGTACTTCTTCAAAGAAAGGAGCAACTTCATATTCAAACATATCCGCAACTAACACATAGTCTTGTATTTCTAATCCAGCATTTACTTCATATAAAAACTCATGTATTTTTTCAATCTCAAACATTACATTTACATCATTTTGACCTAGCAATTCGGCAGCTTGCACTAGCCAGCCCATACCTTCTGAAAAATCTAGTATCATTTGTAAGGCTTTTTCGACCTTATCCTCCCGTAAATAATTAGCAATTTGAATAGTGCCAATTGGTACCATTGTTAGATAATCATTATAGCTTTTTATTACTTCTACTACTTCTTTTGACATGTTCATTCCTCACTTTTATGTTTTTTTATAGCTTCTTTACTGTATTTTCTTGTTTTCTTAATCGCTATAATTAGTTCATTATAAAGATCTTTGGTTTGATTGTATGTTCGATTATATGTTTCTTCAGTTGTTTCATTTTCTTTTGGCAAATAGCCATGCATAACTCTCATTGTAATCGGCGAAACTATTGACTCAATTGGCAATTGTTCAAACAATTCTTTAGATTTCTTTTCAGTTTGATCTAATTTTTTTAAAACCCTAGTCTCAAAGTGTGTCTTAGACCGATTTGATTCCAGTACTCCTAAAGCATTTGTCAAAATATCAACAAGTTTATCATATAGATTTAATTGTTTTTGCAACACTTGTTTTACGTTAAAGCTTATTTTTTTTTCTGGATCATGCTCTTGAATCTTTACTTTTTCATCAGAAACATAGTTTTCGCAAAATTCCGCAAAAGAAATCTGATTAAAACCATGTATTTTTACGCCACCTTCTGTACAATTAAAAAACGGCACTTTAGGAGGAGCGATTCTAATCATATTTTCAAAATCAAGTTTCATAGAATGGAATGGTGCAGTAGTCCAAATTGAATTTCCATAATAGCCCTCTACTTGGAATGCTTGGTGCTTTTTTAAAAACTTTTCATCCACATACTCAGCTTGATTATTATTAGTGGCATGTGTTGCATTATTTTTTGTAAATGCTAAATCTTGACCAATAAAAGCAATAGGTCCTGTTGAAATATATTGTGCAATAGAGAATGTATGATTTGCGACGGATGCTCCACCTATTATAATTGGTAACTCTATTTTTAATTCCTCATGAATATATCTAGCAAAAGTATCCCATCCAACTGTATTTACCACGTAACCTGGCTTCTTAAATGAATTTCTTACTTTAGGCTGATTAAATAAAGTATAAATCAAAACAGTATCGTTTAATAATAAATCTTTAAAATGCTTATAGTTAGTTTCGGCACCCTCTACAGAAACAACATAGTCTGGATAAATGTCTTCAGCTAACAAAGAACGAATTGTTGAACCAGCAGCCATAACAATAACTGAATTCCTGATTCTCTTTAATAATGGTAACTGTTTACTTAACGAAGGACCCCCTGAAGCAATTATTATTGGACAACAATACTTCTCATGTAATAATGAAAGATTAAAATCCTTCGTAAAGTTAAATAAATTATCCGTAAAATTATTTTGCCATTGCTCTGCATACTGTATTAATGTAAAATCATTTGTCCGATTATTAATTTGAACATCCTTTACCTTTGATAGAATTGTCTTATACATATTTGGAAATAGTTTGTCGTAATTCGATAAACAAAATACTTGAAAGGTTGTTCGTATTCCTTGTGTAAAATTTCTCAAATGAATGTCAAAATCATCAATAACAGTACTATTAAAGATAACTAATTTTTCATGGGTTTCTTTCACTTCCACACTTCCATTATCTAGTAGCGGGTCGATTACAATCAACTTTTCATCAAACTGAAACCTTTCCAATAGAGCATCTACTAAATAGCCACACCCATAACCAAATACGATATGTGCATGGTGAGGAACGTAGTATTTTTCTGCTAACTTTTTCGCCTCTTCATCAGGATTATATTTACTATGTACAAAATAGCCATTTATCCTTATTATTTCTTTTCCTAACTTTGTTTGTATTTTTTCAATATGCAATTCATTATTCATTCATATCACCCATTATATTATCGGTAATTTTTAATAATTATGTATGACATTAAAGAAAAAACCTTTAGCCAAGATAGGCTAAAGGTTTAAAACGTATATTCAAATTATCGTAATAATTGAAGAACGCCTTGAGGTTGTTGGTTAGCTTGAGCAAGCATTGATTGTGCAGCTTGCATTAAGATGTTATTTTTTGTGAAGCCCATCATCTCTTTAGCCATGTCAGTATCACGAATACGAGATTCAGCAGCTGATAAGTTTTCTGAAGTAGCACCTAAGTTATTAATTGTGTGCTCTAGACGGTTTTGAACCGCACCAAGAGATGCACGAGTTTCAGATACACGTTTTAAAGCACTCTCAATAATAGAAATTGAGTTATCTGCAGCTGTTTGTGTTGTAATATTAACACCTTTACCAATAGTTCCTGCAGTACCAATCTGTGCTGCAGAACCAGCAGTTACCGAGTTAACACCTAGTGCAGTAGCACTCATGTCCATAATAGAAAGGTTGATTGATTGACCTGAGTTTGCACCAATATGGAACACTTTACCGCCATCTGCAGTTGCTGAAGTAGGAGAAGTAATTGCTGCACCAAATGAACCATTTAATAATTTTTGAGTATTGAACTCAGTGTCTGTAGAAATACGAGTGATTTCTTCTGCTAAAGAGTTAATTTCTAATTGTAAAGCTTCACGGTCAGAAGTTACGTTAGTATCGTTTGCAGATTGTACTGCTAATTCACGCATACGTTGTAGGATTGCGTGAGTTTCGTTAAGAGCACCCTCAGCAGTTTGGATTAAAGATACTGAGTCTTGAGCGTTTTTAGTAGCCATGTCAAGACCACGGATTTGACCACGCATTTTTTCAGAAATTGCTAAACCAGCAGCGTCATCGCCAGCACGGTTGATTTTGTAACCTGAAGATAATTTCTCTAAGTTTTTAGAAGCTTCAGTGTTGTTGAAAGATAGGTTACGGTGTGTGTTTAAAGCTGAAATGTTGTGTTGAATTCTCATTTGGAATTCCTCCTTGAATGTTTGTTTTTGTCATTCCACATCCGTGTGGAATATCGGATTAGGTAGTATGTATGTACTTCCTGCCCCTTACAATCTATATATCGTAATTAGTTGGAAATGTTTAATAGTTTTTTAAAATTTTTTTATTTTTTTATGTAATAGAATTACTAGTTTAAAATTATAGCTAAAGAACATATTCTTTATTTTTTCTTTAGCTGCTCTAAGAAGCTTGATGATGCTGATAAAGCTTCCTTATTCTGCTCTTGGATCGCTTCAAAAACTTCAGAGCGATGGACTTTCACCGTCTTCGGTGCGACAATGCCGATTTTTATTTGCTCGCCATCCACTGCTAATATTTTAATTTCTATTTGGTCACCTATCATAATAGATTCATCTTTTTTACGTGAAAGCACTAGCATTATTTCGCACTTCCTTCCAATGTTTGCATTGGGTAGCGTAGTGGATATGACTTATTATCTTGGAGGACAATTTGTTTACCAAGTTTTTTATCCATGTTAATAATTAAAGGTGCTAGCAAATTAATGGTAGAATCCTGCAATGTTTCCTTCATTGTCACAATAGTGTATGTAAGAACATCCTCTTCTTTTTCAATTTGTAGCTGCTCACGATCCTCGTCACTAATGTCAAAACTATAATCTTTGTTGAAAGCAAATGGGTAGGCAACTACAAAGCCTACATCCACTTGCTCAACTGATTGAAGTAATACTAATGGGAGGTTTGCATCTATAGGTAGTAATACGAATTTTTTGTAATCTTCTAAACCTAGTAAGCCTTGCTCAAATGTTAGGATATCTTGTTCTGCAATTTCGATTTCACCTAAAAATTTAGTAGCTATTTTCATTTTTTCACGCGCTCCTTTAAATATTGACGTCGATGTTAACTTCTGGCCATTGTACTATTGTACCAGTTACTTTCCCAGGTGTGTATTCATGTATTGGTTTGTTCACCTTTGCGTCAATTATTGGTTCTCTTCGCTCAATATTAATATCTGTTGTTCCTGGAGTATAATTGATTTTTACAGAGCCTACCGATGGGACAAATTTAATATTATAAGGTCCTGCTCGGTGAGGACCGTGATTTTGTTTAGCAATATTTTGTATGGTTGAGCGCCCTTGTCCTTTACCAGCATTCTCCATCATTTGACGTCCTTCGCTTGCTCTACGTCCTATCCCTTTTAGCGCCTCTTGTTTACCCTTTTCAGCATAGTTTGCACTTGATTCTAGAGGGCCAATTAACCCTAAATCACGTCTTGCCTGAGAAGAGTCAATTGTTAAAACACCTCTAGTTGTATGAATTTCCAATATAGCAGCCGGTTGTTCAATAGACTGTGTAGCTCTTGGCTGTTCAATATGCTGTATAGGCTTGTTAATCTCAAGTTCCATTTTTATATCAGTCGTCTGAATTTGAATTTGTGGAAGTTTCATCTAAACCTCTCCTTTCAAGAAAAGCGTCTGAACATATTGTCCAAACGCTTTTTATTCAATATAAAGTTTGCCCCTGCCGCCTCGCTTTCGGAGCAGAACCTTAGTAGATTTTATCGGATAAAATCTACTAAGGTTTGTTGAATAATTTTAGCACCAACTGAAAGTGCTGCTTGATGAATAGATTCATTTGTAACCATCTCTGTAATGGTCTGTGCATAATCAACAGACTCATTATCACTCAGTTGCTTTGTCACATTGACCTCACGAATACCGAGACGGTTCTCCATCATCTCTACACGATTTTGACGGGCACCAATATCAGCCTGCGCTTCTAGAACTTTGTTATGCATTGCAGTAATATTATCATTCGTACTTGATGAAGAAACACCACCTAGCTTATCTCCAATTTCAGGACCCGTTACATTTGGATCACCAAGTAAATCAGAAATTTCTATCATCATATCATCAATATTTTTAAATAGATCTTTACCAGGTGCGTTAACTGGAATTTGTATTCCATCATAAATTTCTATGTTGACACCTTCTGTATTGACGTTTGGATTAAGATTTCCCCCAGCAAATAAAGGCTCATTTGTTTTAGTACCACTGAATATGTAGCTACCACTAATATTCGTATTACCTACATCCTGAAGATGCTGGCGAATTTGGTCGATCTCGTTTTTAATTTTTTCACGTTCCTCAGGTGTGTTCGTATCATTGGCAGCTTGAATGACAAGTTCCCGGACACGTTTCATTTGTTCGCCTACTTGGTTAAGAGATTCATCTGTAGAATCTAACCAGCTATTTGCCGTTGAAATATTTCGTGTGTATTGTTCAACCTTTGCTAAGTCACGGCGATAGCCCATACCTTTTACTGCGATGACAGGGTCGTCTGATGGTCGATTAATTTTTGAACCAGAGGCAAGTTGATCCTGAAGCTTAGACATTTTGCCATAGCTATTATTTAAATTACGTAGCATGTTACTTGATAGCATTGATTGTGTTACGCGCATTTTGTAAAAACCCTCCTTCGTATAAGGCGGAGAATTATTTCTCCATTAATTTCTTCTATTATTCATCAATTTTCTTATAGTCCAACGCGACCCATACCATTAATGATTTTGTCTAATGTTTCATCAACTACAGTAATCATGCGGGCATTTGCATTATACGCTTGTTGGAAAGTAATCATATTTGTCATCTCTTCATCTAAAGAAACGGAGCTTACAGCGTCACGGCTATTTGATACCGTTAGTCGTTGCGATTCAGAAGTTGCAGCTAGGCGTAGAGCTTCTTCTCCGTCTACACCAACTTTCCCAATGATTCCTTGATAGAATGATTGCATCGTAGCATTTCCGATAGATGCATACAATTTATATTGCATATTTGCAAGCTCATAAGCATGCTTACCATCGCCCTCTTGGGAAGCTCCAGAAGATGCGGCTAAGAGGTTGTGGTTTTCAGAAATAGCTGCATTAACTTTAATACCACCTGCACCAGTACCTACGAAGAACACTCCTCCATTAGTAGAAGGGTTAATAATATTTCCATTTGAATCTTTTTCTTCTAATGTATAGCCATTTGCATGTAGGGCGTTAAATTCTTGAATAAAGGCATTCGCTAACTGGTCTAATTTTTCTAATGTTTCAGGATAATAACCCTTAATATCACCACTCGCACTTTGATAGCCGAATGAATTGATTAGGGAAAGTAGTTTTCCTTTTGAAGCTTCAAAGTCTTTTTGGCTGATAGCTGTTTGTGTGCTAGTTACAGTACCCGCTTCATGCGCATCTAAAGATTCAAGCCCTGTTAACTGCATTTCAGAGAAAACATTTGTAATGTCATCTCCTGTCACCTTACTACCATTTGTTCCAATTGCTGCGAATTGAGAGAAATCTTTTCCATTCACTAAATCCCTTACAATACCGTCGGCGCCTTTAAATGTAATTTTCAAACTGCCTTCAGCCACTTCTGAGGCAAGACCACCCGTAGGAATACGCTCAATTGACACTGGGATATATTCATTTAATTTATCGACTAATACATCACGTACATCGTATAAATCGTTCGGTACATGTCCGCTTGGTTCAACTTCTTGAATTTGTTTATTAACTGCTGCAATTTGCTTTAAGATTGTATTAATTTGCGTAGTAGAGACATCAATTTCTTTACCGAGATTTCCTTGAATCATTTTTAATTGAGTATCAAGATAATTAAAGGACTCTGCTAAGTGCTCTGCACGACCAATAGCAACCCTACGCGCCGCCGCATCTGCTGGCTTTGTCGCCACATCTTCAAGCCCTTTCCAGAACTGTTCGAACGCTTTATCTAAACCGAATTCAGATGGCTCGTTCATAACATCTTCCATTTGAGAGATGGCTTTTGTTCTTGATTCCCAATAGCCAAATTTATTTGTTTCTTGGCGATATTGGCGATCGATAAATTCGTCACGAATACGTTGAATAGATCCTGCTGTAACACCTGTTCCAAGATGTCCTGGATAGATAGGCTGATTTAAGCCTGCAGTTGGAAAGCCAGGAGTCGCTTCCATGTTTACTCGTTGACGAGAGAAACCTAATGTATTTGCATTGGAAATATTATGTCCAGTAGTATATAAAGCTGTTTGTTGTGTAAATAAACCACGTCTACTTGCTTCTAAGCCCATAAATGTTGAGCGCATCTTTTATTCCTCCCTTAGTACGTTTACTTGAACTTGAAAACTATGCTTGTGAATCAAAATATGATTTTTTTGCCATTGTATTTGTGCCGCGAACCTCATTGCCTGAATAGTTTATTTGCTCAGGGCGAGGTCGTAGGGCGTCCAATGAAAAGTTGACAATTTGTAGTGATTGGAACACTAGTTTTTGATTGAGATCATTTTGTTGTCGTAAGTCATTGATGATTTGAAGTAAACGATCGCGAACTGCTGATAGTGTGTCTTTTTCAGTCTGTTGGTCAGCAGCCTCGATGACATCAGCGACAGTCATATTGTCAGCTGAAGCAAATCCTTTTGCTCCAAGGTAGTCCGTTACCTGTTTCTGACGCTGTTGCTCAAGCTTATCGATGGCTGCTACATGTGCCTGCTCATCCTTGAGCATTTGGTCCAGTGCTTCGATATCGCCAGCTTTAATGATTTCAGTTTTTTTAAATGCTAGTTCCAGTAAGCTTTTATGCATTCTTTCTAGCTTGGTTAATGTAGAACAGATCGCTTCTACAGACATATTGCAAAAACACCCTTTCTGTTATTCCCTAGAAACGATAATATTTCAGCATATCTTCTGCAACCTTGCGAGCGTCGACCTTGTATTCACCAGAAGCAATCTCTTGCTTTAATTGCTGTACGCGTTCTGCACGCTCTGTGCCGTATGTTGAAACTCCTTGCATCTCCTGTGCAGCCTTTGAAATTTCAATTTTATCTGCGAAGGATGCCTTGGTTGCGTCTGATTTTACATTGCGCACTTGATTTTTATAGGCGTTCACAGCATTAATGCCATAAGATGTAATTTTCATTTTGTACCCCCCTATCTAAAAGCTTATCTTACTATTATTTCGGATTGTCTCACACAATGTTAAGTTTTCAAATATAAAAAAGTGTGCTAATTTTGTTTAAAATTAACACACTTTAGGTCAACGTGATGTTGGTCACTCAGTCGTTGCCACAGGACGTAGCGCTCTTAGACTGAGAAGTTATCGTTTTCGTTCAGCGTGATACGTTACTTTATCGCGTTGTGCTACGCCTTCACGAAATTCCTTGGCTGCTTCAAAAGTACGTAAATCTGACTTCAATTCATTCTGACATTTTGCGCACAGCTTGCCTGTTGTTGTTAGATGACCACAGTTATCACATGGATACCCAAGGTTCGGGAACATCGCTGGCTGCAAACGGCCCTTGCGCACCCATCTATATAATAGCTCCTCTTCAGCTCCCGTTGCTTCCACAATGCGTTCTACTGTCGCAGCACGGTTCTCACGTTTACGTAGAAAACGATAGACGATTTGATATAACTCTTCTTCAGATTGAGCACATTTATGACATACTTCTCTTACCCCTATATAATTGAAAAACTCGTTACATTTTGGACAATTGCGAACCTCTGCCATCCACTTTTCCTCCTTCTGGGATAATTAACAACTATATACGAATCCTATACTCGTAATCTATTATACATCATGCATTAGCATTTTCATCCATTAATTAGTGTGAAGCTCTGGACATTTATAGCACCCGCATTTAATAAAACCTCGGTGGCGTGCCGTAAAGTTGTTCCTGTAGTTTGTATATCGTCAAAAAGAAGATATTCTTTATGCTCAACATGAGCTCCTGCGATCAGACGAAAAAGTGGAGCTGTTTGTAGTCGCTCCTCTCTATTTTTGGAGCTTTGCGTCTCTATAGTAGTCTTTTCTAGAAGTTGTACATATGGAATATTTGCAGCCTTTAGTAGCTCCTCCATATGCGAGAAGGTACGCTCTTTTTGCTTGAGGGGGTGCATAGGGATTGGGATGATTCTCGCTTTTTCATTTTTGAATCGAGCATACAGCTCCTGTCGAAATACTTTCGCGAGTGCGACATCCTGAAGAAATTTATATTGATGTAAATAATCTTTCATAGCATCGTTATATTGATAAAGTGCTGTAGATAAAGATGAACGTTCAAATCGAGCTGAGCATTTGTCACAAATAGTTGATTGAAACTGTTTGGTTAAAAGCATTTTCCACGAAATTGCCGATTGCACAGGCTGTGAGCATAATAAGCAATGTATTTCGATTTTATTCATTACTGAAACCTTCCTTATTGTAATAAAGGATTTTTGTACGAGCATCATCCATTTCAGCTGTCATGCCATGATGAAAAAATACGACTTCTCCATCTGCAAAATCAACATTTCGCCCGACTCGTCCAGCGATTTGTATAAGTGCACTAGAAGTAAAAATTGCCGACTCTGCCCCAATAACAGCGACCTGTAGATTTTTAATCGTGATACCTCTTTCTAAAATGGTTGTTGTCAGTAAACCTGGTATATCCTCATTGCGTAGTTTTAGCACTTTTTCCTTACGATCAGGATCTTCAGCATGCACAGCCAAAATGCTTGAATTTAATGACTGAAAAAGAGGCGTTGCTATTTGCATTAACTCTATTTTCGGGAAAAATAATAGAAACAGCTTTTTTTGTGCAAGGCACTTTTCTGTCCATTTCTTTAACTTCTGTGGGATTTTCCCACGCTTAAAGCTCTTTTCGTAGCCCCATAAAGCGCAAAATCGAGGGACTGGTAACGGATGATTATGATAACGCTTCGGGATAAATGAATAGCTTTCTTGTTGATACTGAGTAAGTAATTGTTGCGAGGGTGTTGCTGTAACAAACAAGATAGGCGCGCTTCCTGTTTTTGCTTTTTGCACAGCTCTTTGTAAGGTTTCATCAAATGTATAGGGAAAAGCATCAGCCTCATCCACAATCATGACATCGAAGGCTTGTTCAAATCGATATAGTTGATGAGTAGTCGCCAATACAAGCTGTGGATAGCCCTCCTGTCTTGATGCTCCACCATATAATGCATGGATAAATGTCTTTGGAAAAACCTTTTGGAAGCGTGGAAATAATTCTAATACTACATCTGTCCGCGGCGTAGCAATACATATACGTAATCGCTGCTCCAAGGCGTAATGAACGGTTGGAAAAAGCAACTCCGTTTTCCCCGCCCCACATACGGCCGCCAATAGATGAGATCGCTTTACCTTAACACTAGTTAGCATTTCGTCAGCTGCTAGCTGTTGAAGCTCCGTAAATTGCCCTGTCCATTTCAGTGGATGCTTTCTTGTTCGAATTGCAGGAGGGCCAGTCCAGACGATCAATTGTGTGCAACTACTTACCCTGCCCATATTTAGACAATGTCTACAATAGATACATGGTTGCTGGCATTTTGAACAATCAAATTTAGTGAATTGCTGAGGGTCATTATTATGACAACGATTGCATTTTAAATGTGGCACTTTTTGAATCCCTTCTATTATAAGAAAATAGTTGTGTTCAATAGCCTTCTCTATATCATTTTTGGAAAAAGGTGAATGCTCCTTTAACCAAATGCGTCCTTCATGAAAATCTCGCAATGCAGGTGGCAACAACCAACCTTTATATTTCATTGCTTTGCTCCCTTCTTTGAATGTTTGATTTTGTTTATCGGCGATGATTTAAATAAAAAAACAGCCCCTACAATTTTTCTGTAGAGACTGTTTCACCTAAGTCTATTTTTTTGTCCAACCAAGTCCTATTGAGCCTTCACCTAAGTGCGTGCCAATAACAGGACCGAAATAACTTAATGTAAAGTTAACATTCGGGTAGGTAGCAGCTAGTTGTGCTAGCCATTCTTCCGCTTCAGCCTGGCAATTGCCATGGATTACAACAGCGTCCATTGCTTCATATTTACTAGCATCTTCAGCTAATAGCTCCTCCGCACGCTTTAAAGCCTTTTTACGTGTACGAATTTTTTCAAAAGGTACAATGACCTTGTCGACAAAATGGAGCACAGGTTTTATTTGTAATAAGCCACCAATTAATGCCGCCGCTGAAGATAGACGTCCCCCACGTTGTAAGTGTGCTAAGTCATCTACAATAAAGTAAGCACGAATATACTGCTTCATGTCCGCCAATGTAGCAAGTATTTCTTTTGCTGAAGAACCCTGTGCAGCCATTTCAGCTGCTCGTAATACATAAAAGCCCTGTACCGCGCAGGATATTTCACTATCAAAAGTGTACACATCAATATCTTCTACCATTTCGCCTGCTTGAATTGCACCTTGATAGGTTCCACTAATTCCACTTGATAAATGAATAGAAACTACCTCATCATAGTCTTTTGCAAGCTCTTCAAAGAGATTGGCAAATTCACCGATTGGGGGCTGTGTTGTTTTTGGAAATTCTTTTGCCCCACGCACCTTATCATAAAATTCAGATGCCGTAATATTTACTTCTTCTGCAAATAATTGGCCTGAGATATTTACACTTAACGGAATCATATGAATGTTTAAGCGTGCTCGTTCCTCAGGTGTAATATATGCAGTACTATCTGTTACGATTGCCGTCCTCATCCATGTCCACTCTCCTATTCTTCATAGTTTACAATCAATTGCTCCTCGGCGCAATTGTTGTTGTTGCTGTCGCTCCGCTTTCGCACAGATAAAACATTTGTTGCTGTCGCTTCGCTTTCGCACAGATAAAAACATTTGTTGTTGCTGTCGCTTCGCTTTCGCACAGATAAAAACATTTGTTGCTGTCGCTTCGCTTTCGCACAGATAAAAACATTTGTTGTTGCTGTCGCTTCGCTTTCGCACAGATAAAAACATTTGTTGCTGTACGT